>CAZIQO010000092.1:4239-9705 GCA_964541465.1 uncultured Oscillospiraceae bacterium | reverse complement strand
GCACGTCATACATGTGCGTGCGGTTCCTCTTGAACTCGCGCGAGATTGTACTCGGACTCCGTCCGAGCAAACGGGCCATTTCCCTGTAACTCAATCCGTCCACGTTGCAACTCCATTCTACCAGAGCTTTGCATGAACTCCTTTATTTCCCTTTCGTGTTGCACTTGATAGTATAATTTACCCCTAAATCAAGAAAAGAAGGCAAAAAACTTTCGGGATGTGGAGAACGAAACAAAACCAAGGAATGTTATTGTTACGCCGTTCAGCCGGCGATCCATACGGCGGCGGTCAGAAGCGCGGCGACGGAGGCATACGCCGCGCGGCGCTTCGGACTCCGCAGGCACAGCCGCGAGGCGAGCAGCATCGTAACGAGGCACAGTAGGTACGCAAGCGCCGGCGGCGCGGAAACGGTGAGCGATATCCCGCCGCCGTACGTGGCGATTGCGAGGATCACATCCAGCGCAAACCGCGCGACGGCGCACACGGCGTTCCCGAGCGGATACCAGACGAATGACAGCGCCGTCCCGAGAAACGCGGGGATCAGAAACACGGGCGCGATCGGCAGCACGAGCAGATTCGTGACCAGCGACATCAACTGCGCCTCGCCGAAACATGCGCAGCACGCGGGAAACGTGGCGATCACGACCGCCGCGGACGCCGCAATCAGCCCGGACGCATACGATCCGAGGCGGGAAAGCGGCTTCTGCAGCATCGGCGCAAGCAGCGCAAGGCCGTACACAGCAAGAAACGAAAGCTGGAACCCGGCCTGAAACAACGCATACGGCCGGATCAGCACGATCAGCACGAACGCGGCCGAGAGGGAACTGACCGGGTCCGGCCGTCGCCCGAGCGGAAACGCGAGAAGTGCGACAAGCAGCATCACGCTCGCGCGAAGCACGGACGGGGAGCAGGCGGTCAGCGCGGCATAGAGCGCGCAGAACGCCGCGGCCGCAAAGAACCGCAGCCAGCCGTTCCGGCGGAACAGCAGCGAAAACGCGCCCGCGAGCACGGAAACGTGCAGTCCGGACACCGCGAGCAGATGCGCCACTCCCGCCGAGCGGAACGCTTCCAGCGTTTCTTCGTCCAGGCCGGATTTGTCTCCGAGCAGCATGCCCTTCGCCGCACCGCCCCCCTCCGGAAACAGCGCCTCGATGCGCGCGCCGATCGCCTCCCGCAGCGCCAGTAGTTTTCCGTACCCGTCCTGCGCCGCTTCTCCGCCCAGCCGGGCGGTTTCGCGGGCAAATGCGGTGCCGCTCACGCCGAGGTACCGGTCGTAGGTTTCATACGTTCCGTCCGACGGCTCCGTGCGCGCGGTTACGGAAACGGTCTGTCCGTAGGCGGGCGTTCCCTCGAAGTCCGCATACAGGCGGATTCTGCCGTCCACCGGCGCGCCGCCGAGCGAAGCGTCGTCGAGCAGGACCAGCCAGCCGTCGTCCGCTTGTTCGGGCGTTTCGCAGATGCGTCCGGCTACGGCGTATTCGCCCGCCGGAACGGGCGCGGGCGCGGCGAGCGAAACGCGGACCAGCCCGACCGCGCAAAGCAGCAGCGCGACCATCCACATCCGCCGTCCGGCCATCCGCGCGCCGATACAGGCGCAGAGCACCGCTGCGGCCGCGATCCACGCGTACGTCCCGGAAAACCGGCTTCCGATCAGCACGCCGAGCAGCAGCCCCGCGGCGGCGCAAAACATCGGCCGCTCGTTGAACAGCGGCGTTTTCTGCGCCCCGTTTGGCGCCTCGTTTTTCTCTTCGTCTAAAACCGGCCGGTCGCATCCCATCGATTCGAGTAAAGCACAGGCGAAGCCTTTCTGTCAACACGCGTTCCGCCGAAAAATCCGCGCTTCTTTCCGGCGGCGGACGACGCCCCGTACCGGCTGTTTTCCCGGGATTGAACGGCGGCGCGCAAAGGTGGTATACTGGCCCTATGAAATGGCTGGAACTCACCGTTTATACGAACGACGCGGGCCTCGACGGCGTATGCGCCGCACTGTCCGGCGTGGGACTGGATCAGGTGCGCATCGAGGAGAGCCACGAAAAGGCGATGGCGTTTCTGAACGAGCGCGCCGTCTACTGGGACTTCGCCGACCCGGAACAGATCGGCGTCGACGAGCCGTGCGTGATCGCGTATCTCGCGGACGGGCCGGGCGCGGAAGCCGTGCTTTCGGATGTAAAGGACGCCCTTACGCGGCTGCGCGGACTCTCCGGCGGCGCGGACATCGGGTCCCTTTCCGTCGCCGTCAGCCGCGTGGACGACGCGGACTGGGAGAACGCCTGGAAGGCGTATTACAAACCGCTTCTGATCGGAACCCGCCTGTACGTTACGCCCTGCTGGATCGACGAACCCGTTCCAGAGGGGCGAACGCGGCTCCGACTCGACCCAGGCGCCGCGTTCGGCACAGGCGAGCATCAGACCACACGTATGTGCCTGGAGTTTCTCGAGCGCGCCGTACGGCCGGACGATTGCATGCTCGACCTCGGCTGTGGCAGCGGCATCCTCTCCATCGCGGCGCTTCTTCTCGGCGCCAACGCCGCCGTGGCGGTCGATATCGACCCCGGCGCGGAGCGCGTGGCGCGGGAAAACGCCGCGCTGAACGGCGTGGACAATGCGCGCTTCCGGGTGGAGATCGGCGACGCGCTCTCCGACGAGCCGCTCCGCGCGCGGATCGCGGACCCGTACGACGTGATCGCCGCAAACATCGTTTCCGGTGTGATCATCGCGCTCGCGCCGTTTGCAAGGCAATGCGCAAAACCCGGCGCGCGCTTTGTTGTTTCCGGCATCATCGACGAACGGGAGGCCGAGGTGGCCGGCGCGCTGGCGAAGGCCGGTTTTCATCTGCAGGAAACGTCGCGTCTCGGCGGCTGGGTCGCGATGCTGCTGACCGTGTGACGAAGGAGCCTGCCATGCGCCGTTTCTTCTGCGACAACATCACCGACCGCACCGCGGTTCTCGCGGGCGACGACGCGCACCATATCGCGCGTGTGCTTCGTATGCGCGCGGGCGAGCGGCTGTCCGTATGCGACGGAAGCGGGAATGAATTCGACGCTGTGATCGCGTCCGTTTCGCCCGAGGCGGTCGTCTGTTCGCTCGGCGGAATGCGCGCCTCCAACGCCGAATCTTCCTGCAGGATCACGCTGTTCCAGTGCCTGCCGAAGGCGGGCAAGCTGGAGATCATCGTGCAGAAATGCACCGAGCTCGGCGTGTTCGCCATTGTTCCGACGCTCAGCGCGCGCTGCGTCGTCGCGCCGGAGGAAAAGGATTTTGAACGGAAGCGCGTCCGGTATCAGCGCGTCGCGCTCGAGGCGGCCAAGCAGTCGCACCGCGCGATCGTGCCCGTGGTGCGCCCGCTCGAACGGCTCGAATGCGTCGATCCGCGCATGTTTGACCTGTTTCTGATCGCCTACGAGGAGGAGAATTGCTCTCTCAAGTCCGCGCTCCGCGCCGCCGGTCAGCCGGGCACCATCGGCATGTGCATTGGGCCCGAAGGCGGATTCGAACGCGGTGAGGTCGCGCGCATCACCGCGCGCGGCGGCGTTTCGGTCTCGCTCGGAAAGCGGATCCTGCGCGCCGAAACCGCCGGTATGGCGATGCTCGCGCAGGTGCTCTACGAGGTCGAAACGTGAAGGCCGCGTTTGCTACTCTCGGCTGCAAGGTCAACCATTACGAGACGGAAGCCATGCGCGAACTGTTCCTCCGCGCCGGATGGGAGATCGTCGCCTGTTCCGACGCGGCGGACGTATACGTGATCAACACCTGTACGGTCACGCAGACGAGCGACGTCAAATCCCGCCAGCTGATCGCCCGCGCGCACCGCGCGAACCCCGGCGCGCTGATCGTCGCCGTCGGCTGCTATGCGCAGACCGCGCCGGAGACGGTCGCCTCTCTCGAAGGCGTCGGGCTTGTGCTGGGCACGAGCGGCCGCGCGGAGATCGTGTCGCGCGTTTCGGAAGCGCTCCGCGCGCGGGAAACGGAACAGGCGAAACCGGCGCGCCCGCCCGAAATTGCGGTCGTTCCCGCGGCGCGGCAGCGCGCGTTCGAACCCCTCTCCGCCGTGCGCGATTCCCGCACCCGCGCCACGCTCAAGATTCAGGACGGATGCGTCAACTTCTGCTCCTACTGCGTGATTCCCTATGCGCGCGGACCGCTCCGCTCCCGCCCGCTCGACGATATCTCGCGCGAAGTAGCGGCGCTTGCAAAGGAGGGTTACCGCGAGGTCGTGCTCGCCGGCATCCATCTGGCCAGCTACGGCCGCGATCTTGGAACCTGCGGTCTGCTCGACGCGATCGACCGTGCAAGCGTCGTCCCCGGCGTCGACCGCATCCGGCTCGGCTCGCTCGAGCCGCTGTTCGTCGACCGGAACACGGCGCGCGCACTGGCGCAGAACCCCAGGATCTGCCGGCAGTTTCACCTTTCGCTCCAGAGCGGCTCCGATGCTGTGCTGAAGCGGATGAACCGCCGCTATACGTGCGCGGAATACCTCGGCGCGCTCGACGCGCTCCGGAACGAAATGCCGGACTGCGCGGTCACGACCGACGTGATCGCGGGCTTTTGCGGAGAAACGGAACAGGAGCACCGGGAGACGCTCGCATTCTGCAAAAAGGCGGCGTTCGCACGCATGCATGTATTTCCGTTTTCCGCGCGCAGCGGCACGAAAGCCGCCGCCATGCCGGGCCAGCTGCCCAAGCGCGTCAAGGAAGCGCGCGCCGCGGAGCTCACCGCACTCGGCAAAGCCCTGACGCAGCGATATCTCGCCTCGCAGATTGGCAGCGTCGTCGAGGTGCTCGCCGAAAGCGGCGGGGCGGGTTACAGCGGCAACTACATCCGCGTTCTGACAGACGCGCCCGAAGGGAGCGTCGCACGGATCCGGCTGACCGGATTTACAGACGAAACCGCATACGGAAAGGAGTTGACCTGAATTGGACGATTGCATCTTCTGCAGAATCGCGAACGGCGAAATCCCGTCCGACAAGCTCTACGAGGACGACCAGCTCGTCGCGTTCCGCGACATCAACCCGCAGGCGCCCGTGCACGTTCTGATCGTACCGAAACGGCATATCCAGAGCGTGAACGGACTCAAGGACGGCGACGCGAAGCTTCTCGGTCACATGTTTGAAACCGCGCGAAACATCGCAACCGCGCTCGGCGTGTCCGGCTCGGGCTACCGCATCGTCGTCAACACGGGCGAAAACGGCGGGCAGACCGTGCCGCACCTGCATTTTCATCTGCTCGGCGGGCGTGCCCTCGGCTGGCCTCCCGGCTGAAAAGAACAAAAAATCAGAAGGCAGGCGATTTCGCCTGCCTTCTGACTTTATCAGGAAACACTTCTCCGTTTTGTTTCGTTCTCCACATCCCTGAAGTTCTTTTGCCTTCTTTTCTTTCAAGAAAAGGAGAGGGAGTGCTGCTTCGTTTTGTTCCGTTCTCCACATCCCTGAAGTTCTTTTGCCTTCTTTTCTTTCAAGAAAAGGAGAG
>CAZIQO010000092.1:0-4139 GCA_964541465.1 uncultured Oscillospiraceae bacterium | reverse complement strand
GGAGTGCTGCTTCGTTTTGTTCCGTTCTCCACATCCCTGAAGTTCTTTTGCCGCCTTTTCTTTCAAGAAAAGGCGGGGCGTCACAGGTAGAACCGCCTGCGAAGTTCCTCCTTGAGACGCGCGCGGCGGTTGAGCAGCAGCAGGCTGCTCGCGAGCACCAGACACGGAATCAGCACGAACATCGACCAGCGCGGCCAGCCGATTACCTGCTGGTACAGTCCGATGAAGAATTCGATGCCGACCACCACAAGCGCCGCGGCGGTCAGCCCGAAGGAAAACCGGATCAGGATCGGCAGTCTGCAGTACGGTGCGGTCAGCCAAACGAAAAACTCCGCGCACATGGTCGCGAGGGCCGTAATCGGCAGGCCGAGCAGCAGCAGCCAGTCGCCTTTTGTCATGATCTGGACCAGGAAAAGCAGCGTGCCGCAGGCGGCGCCGTCGAGTCCGATATGCGCATAGCGGCCGAGCCCCGGCACGATCATCGGCAGAAGAAACCACGTAAAGAACAGCAGTTCGCCGCCGAACACATAAAACGACCACGTCAGCCGCCCGTTGAACAGCAGGTCGCAGAACATGGCGGTAAACAGCGGAATCAGCAGCAGCAGCGACAGGAACGAGGCGATGTAGCGCCGGTCGATGCGCCGGTCGAGCCGTTCGACATGGTGCGGGTACGGCCGCGCAGCCGTCTCGTCGCGCGGTTCGGCGGGGTTGATCACCTCCGTCCCGCAGAGCGGGCAGCGCGGCTCGCTTTTCTGAAGCTCCACGCCGCAGTTGACACAGTAACTCATTTCGGACACCTCCGATTGTTTCGCCGCACGGCTGCCGCCGCGCGGACGGTCCGGTTTTGCCGGTTCAGTTTCGTTGATTGCTTTCAATCTTCACGGGAATGCCAAGCTTGACAAGCCGCGTGAAGAATTCGCGCTCGAGCAGCGGTTCCCGGATCGTGCGCGTAAAGCTGATCCGCAGCCGCCCGTTGTACGTCAGCGCGGCGGCGCACACGCGGTTGTCCGCGAGCGGGCCGAGGATGAAATCCATGCGCCTTACGTGCGCGGCCATCTCGGCGGGCAGTTCGGTAACGCCAAGATTGCTCAGGCTTGTCGACGTGATCGCGTCCCCGACCTGCGAGTATGCAAGCCGCATGGCCGTGTTCTTGATAAACAGCGGCATGGCGCGCAGCATGGGGTTCCGCTCGGTGTGTACGTTGGTCGTGATCTTGACGTTGAGAAGTTTTTTCGTAACCTCCATCGCCATGAAATGATGCACGATGTTGAGCGTTTCGTCGAACGTATACACCCCGAGCCGCGGATCGATGCCGGGATTGACGTAGTTTGAGAAGTTCCGCAGGGTTTCGGACGGAAATATCTTTCTTAAGTTGATCGGCACGCAGATCTTGATGGGCCGGAGCCGGTCGGGGCGGGAGACGTACCGCCGCTGGATGGCGTCCGCGGCGAGGATCAGCACGGCGGTGAGATATTCCGTTACGCTCACGCCCTTCTCGCGGGATTTCTGCAGCACGCGGTCGGCGTCCATCGAACCCGTGATGATATGGATGAACCCGTCCGGCTCGTCCGTTCCGCTGATGTGGTAGGCTTTCACCTCCCGGCGGCTCTGCGTGATCGTGCCGGAATGGACCGCGAAGCTGTCCTCCGCCTCTTCGGGGCGCGGCGGCTCGGTGCAGTCGAGCACCCTGCCGCTGCGCGGAATTTCCGCGCCGTATCGCAGGCGCAGGTATTCCGCAACGAGCGTCTGCAGAAAGATCAGCCCGCCCGTTCCGTCCGTAAGCACGTGAAAGAACTCGACGGCGATGCGATTCTGGTAATAGCGGATGCGAAAGCCGAATCCGTCGTTATCCTGAAAGCGCATGCGCACGCACGGGTTCCCGACGTCCTGCTGGATCTTCGGCGCGCCGTCGCTGCGCTCAAGGTAAAACCAGAACAGGCCGCGCTTGAGCTGAAACGAGAACAGCGGCAACCGCCGGAGCGTCCGCTTCTGCGCAACCTCAAGAATATCCTCGTCGATGGGTTCCGTCAGCGTCGCGGACACGCGAAACAGCGCGGTCCAGCTGCGGTTCATCGTCGCCGGGTAGATCAGCGCGGCGTTGTCGAGTTTCATCCATGGTTTGACTTTTCGGTCCATGTGCGTGTGTTGCATTCGCGCCCGAACAGGGGGAGTGAACGCAATCTCCTTTGCCGATTTCGGCGCGTTTCCCGCGCCGTCAGGAAAGGCCGAGCTTTCCGCGGATATACGCGGCGGTGGAAGCGACCGCTTTCTGGCCCTCCGGCGTACCGTAGAGCGGGTAAACGTGCCACATGCCGCGTGCGATCGTCAGTTCCGAACGGCAGCCCTGCAGTACCAGTCTCTGATACAGCCGCCGCGCGTCGTCGAGCAGGATTTCGTCGCTTCCGGCGAAGAGCAGCGAGTCCGGCAGGCCGGTCAACTCCCCGAAGAGCGGGGAAACATAGGGCTCGGTTTCGTGCCCGGCCGCGTAGGCGAGCGCATAGTACGCGAGCGACTCGCGGATCAGCGTCGGATCCCGCAGCACGTTGTTGCGGCACGACGCGCCGGAGAGCGTCAGGTCCGTCCAGGGGGATATGCCGACGATGCAGGCCGGCAGCGGCACTCCTTCGTCCCGGCATCTCAGCGCAAGGCAGAACGCCAGTCCGCCGCCCGCGCTCTCCCCGGCAAACGCGATGCGTTCGCCGGCGTATCCGCTTTCGAGCAGGTAGCGATAGGCGCGCATGGCGTCGTCGAGCGCGGCGGGAAAGCGGTGCTCCGGTGCGAGCCGGTACGCCACGCAGAGGGTTTTCACCCGCGTGCGTGCGGCAAGCAGACCGCCGAATCCTTTCGCGTAGTCCAGCGACCCGGCCGTATAGCCGCCGCCGTGCAGATAGAACACGGCCCGGTCCCCCGGCGCTTCGCATTCGTTCGGCACGGCGAAGCACGCCGTAAAATCGTCGAACAACGCCGGCTCGTATGTGACGCGGGATTCCAGCAGGCGCGCCGTCATTCTGCCGAGATTATCCTGCGCGGCGCGGTCCGCTTCGATGCCGGTAAACCGAAGGATCGGTTTCGCGAGCCGGAGCTGGAGCTTTAGCAGCAGCGCGCCGAGGCTTGGCATGGGGCAGGCCCTCCTGTCTGGTGTTGCACTCATCTTATCATACAATCGCCTTGCCCGCACCTTCTTTTCTTGAAAGAAAAGAAGGCAAAAGAACTTCAGGGATGTGGAGAACGAAACAAAACGGAGCAGCACTCCCTCTCCATTTCTTGAAAGAAAAGAAGGCAAAAGAACTTTCAGGGATGTGGAGAACGAAACAAAACGGAGCAGCGTGCACGCTCCTTTTCTTTTAAGAAAAGGAGGAGAAGGAGAACAATTGTTTGCAAGCGGACCGAAAGATGGTATAATACAGCCTATGGACGGACTGACCTTTCTGACAAAACTGGCGGGCGGCATGCCGCTTTCCGGCGCGTACTACTTCTGCGGCGAGGACCCGTACAGCCTCGATAAAGGCGCGCGGGCCGTGGCCGGGATCACGAACCCGGAACTGCGGGACATGAACGTTCAAACGCTCAAAAGCCCCGCGCCGGGCGAGGTGGAGGCCGCGTCCGAAACGCTCCCGTTCTTCGACGAAAAGCGCGTGGTGATCGTAGAGGAATTCGATGCGGACACCGCTAACGCGCTCGCGGAATACGCGCTGCATCCGCCGGAAACGACGGTGCTTGTATTTGTGCGCGGCGGAAAGCCGCCGGAGGCGAACCCGCTGTACAAGGCGCTCAAAAAGGAAGACCGCGCCGTGATCTTCAGCCCGCTGACCGAACGGCAGGCGGAGGCGTTCGTGGAGAAGCGCGCGAAGGAGAACGGCATTCCGATCGACCCCGCCGCGGGCGGCTTGCTCGTGCAGTATATCGGCGTCGACCTCGGCGCGCTAGAAAACACGCTGCTTCTGCTCGGCGCATACGTCGGATTCGGCGAACGTGTCACGAGAGCCGCCGTCGAGACCTGCGTAAGCCCCTCGCCGGAGTACAAGGTGTTCAGCATTCTCGACCGGCTGTGGGCGGGCAATAAGCGCGAGGCCATGGCGGAGCTGGCCGGCCTCGTCAGGGACCCGGCCGAATCGCCGATCGGGCTTGCGACGCTGTTC
>CAZIQO010000091.1:0-9988 GCA_964541465.1 uncultured Oscillospiraceae bacterium | reverse complement strand
CCAGCTCCGCGTCCGCGGGGAGCTCCGGCAAAACGAGCTTCACCCCTTCGAGCACCGCCTGCGGCGCATGGTCCCCGCCCATCGCGTCAATCGCTATTCTCATGCGCTGATTCTCCTTCCGGCGGCCGCGCCGCCCCGCGAATCGGTTTTCGGTCGCTTCATTATACGAAATATCGGCTGGAGATGCAACGCAAAAAAGACCTTCGTTCGCGTTTTCCGCGTCGGAAAGTCTTTCGCGTTCGATCGTATCGCCCGCCGCCGCATCCATGCCGCAGCCATACGGATCAGTCCTTCTTTTTCTCCTTCTTCTCCATGTCGACCGCCTGCTTGCCGTCGTAATATCCGCACGCCTTGCACACCGTGTGCGGGGTGACGAGCGCATGGCACTGCGGGCACTCGATCAGGTGCGGCGCGGTCAGATTGTTGTTGCTGGCTCTGCGCGAGTCGCGCCTTGCCTTGGACGTTTTTCTCTTGGGTACTGCCATACTGGTTCCCTCCTATTGATGCCTATTTCTGTTCGGACGACGCGCCGAGCACCGAAAACGGGTTCGCCGCCTCGGTCGTTTCGTTTTGCACGCATCCGCAGTCGATAACGTTCCGGTCCGCTCCGCAAACGGGGCATAACCCCCTGCAGTCCTCCCGGCAGACGCTCGCGATCGGCAGCTGCAGATACAGGTTGTCGAACACCGCCTTGTCGAGCAGAAGCTCCTCGCCCTCGTACGGATACGTTTCGTCGTCCGGGTCCGCGCCCGTATCCTTGACAAACCGTTCGAAAATCGAAAACGCGACCGGTTCGGCGAACGGCTTGCCGCAGCGCGCACAGACCGATAAAAGCACGGTCCCGACCTCCGCGCGGACGGTAAACGCCTTCCCGTCGTACGCATAGCTGCCGCAAACGCGCACCGGCTCGCGAAAAACGATCTCCCTGCCGGCGTACGACTGTGTCGGTACGCTTTCGCACAGCTCGAACGGGAACGGTTCCCCGGCCTGCCGGATCGCGTCCGCAACGTGGATTTGCATGCTTCTCACCGCCTGTCCGCCCGTTTCCGGCGCGCTGCCATTGTTTCCGCGCGGCAAACGGGCGCGCTTTTCCACGCGACCTTATGTATTTTATCGGCTGATGCGGTGTTTGTCAACAAGAAAGCGCAGGATACCCGCCCGGAACGGAAAAGTCCGGCAGGCGAGCGTTCCGCCGCGTCCGGCGAACGGTTATTCCGCGCGCTATCCCTTCGGCCGTCGCTTCGCCCGTTCGGAGCTGCTTTTGCCGCCCCGCTTCGTCTGACCGGCCTTCCGTGCTGGCGCCGCGGTCCTCTGTTGGCCCTTCCCGCCCCGGCCGGTGCCGCTCTTTGGCCGCCCCGGTTCGGACCGTTTTTTCGCGTGCGGCTTCGGTTCGCCGGCGGGTGAAAACGGCCGTTCCGCCGGCACGAGGCAGTCCTTTCCGCTCCCGATGAGGTCCCCCCGGCCCGCCTTCTTCAGCGCTTTGCGGATCAGCGGCCAGTTCTTGCGGATGTGGCACTGCATGAGCGCCCGCTGCATCGCCTTCTCCTCGCGGGATTTTGCCACGTAGACCGGCTCCAGGGTAAACGGGTCCAGTCCCGTAAAAAACATGCAGGTCGAGGCGGTGCCGGGCGTGGGATAGAAATCCTGCACCTGCTCGGGGCGATGGCCCGTTTGTTTCAGGTATACCGCCAGTTCGATCGCGTCGTCCAGCGTCGCGCCGGGATGCGAGCTGATCAGGTACGGCACCAGAAACTGCCGCATGCCGAGGCGCCGGTTGATCGCCTCGTACTTTGCCACGAACCGCTCGTACACGGCGTGCGGCGGCTTGTTCATGCACCGCAGCACGCGGTCGGAAACATGCTCCGGCGCGACCTTGAGCTGGCCGCTGACGTGGTGTTCGATCAGTTCGTTCAGAAACGCGTCGTCCCGGTCGAGCAGCGCATAATCATAGCGCACGCCGCTCCGCACAAACACCTTCTTCACGCCCGGCAGCAGGCGCAGTTCCTTCAATAAACTCGTATAGTCCGCCTGAGAGGCGTCCAGATTTTTGCAGTGGGAATACCCGATGCACTGGCGGTCGGCGCACACGCCGCTTAGCAGCTGTTTTTTGCAGGCCGGGTGCCGGAAGTTCGCCGTCGGACCGCCCACGTCGTGGATATACCCCTTGAACGCCGGGTCCGCAGTCAGTCGCTTCGCCTCGGCCAGAATCGACTCGTGCGAGCGCGAGGTGACGACGCGCCCCTGGTGGAACGTCAGCGCGCAGAAGCTGCAGTTGCCGAAGCACCCGCGCGCGGACGTGATCGAAAACGACACCTCGTCGAGCGCGGGCACGTGGCCGCGGATCGACGGATGCGGACGCCTCGTGAAGGGCAGCGCGTACACCTCGTCGAGCTCCTTTGTGGAGAGCGGCGCGGCCGGCGGGTTGCAGAGCAGAAATCCCTTTTCGTGCGGCTGCAGCAACCGTTTTCCGCGCACCGCGTCCTGCTCGCGCGCCTGAACGGCGAACGCCTCGCAGTATTTCTTCCGGTCGGACGCGACCTTGGAATACGACGGCAGCAGAACCGCGTCCGGCGCCTCCTCCGCGGACGAAACGCGCACGCAAGTGCCCGGAATGCCGGTAAGTTCTCCGATTCGCCCGCCCGCGTTCAGCGCGTCCGCCAGCGCGACGATCGCGCGCTCGCCCATGCCGTAAACGAGCGCGTCCGCACACGCGTCGTAGAGGATCGAATGCCGCACGCGGTCGTCCCAGTAGTCGTAGTGCGCGAACCTTCTCAGGCTCGCCTCGATGCCGCCGATGATCAGCGGCGTCTTCGGGAACGCCTCGCGGCAGCGGTTGGAATAGACGATCACGGCCCGGTCCGGCCGCCTGCCCGTCTCGCCGTTTTCGGCGTAGGCGTCCGTATCGCGCCGTTTTCCGGACACGGTATAGTGATTGACCATGGAATCAAGATTGCCCGAGGAGACCAGAAACGCAAGCCGGGGCCTTCCAAGCGCCACAAACGCCTCCGCGCTGCGCCAGTCCGGCTGCACGATCAGCGCCACGCTGTAGCCGCGGCTTTCGAGCACACGCGTGATGATGGCCGCGCCGAAACTCGGATGGTCGATATACGCGTCGCCCGTGACGAAAATAAAATCCGGCTGTTCGATCCCCCGCGCCTCGAGCTCCCCGCGCGAGACCGGCGGGAAACGATCCTGCGTCATACCGCGCCGCTTCCGCCGTCCTGCGCGCCGTCCTTCTCCGGCGCGCCGCCGTCCGCTTCTTCGCCGCGAGCCGGATCGTTTTCCTCCGCGGTGCCGGTCGGAGCGGCAACCGTTTCCCGGCTCGCCTCCCGCGTTTCCTTTGCGGCGGATTCGGCCGCCGGCTCCGTTTCGCGCTCTACGCGCCCGGCCTTTTCCTTCGGCTCCCGTGTCCCTTTACGGTCGGCGGGCAGCGCGGAGAGCAGCTCGTCAAGCCAGTTCTCCTTGTCCGGCGCATTCTCGTTCGTTTCGTACTCGATGGCGACCGGCTCCGGCGCGCTTTTCGCCACGCGCTTGACGCGCGGCGCGCGGACGGGTTTTGCCGGGGTGGATTTCTCCTTCAATGATTTTGTCTGCGCGCGTTTTCTGTTCGCCGCGGCGGCGCCGCTCTGGCGGGGAACCGAGCGGGCGGCGGTTTTCGCGTGCAACCGCGCGTCCTGCCCGCGCTCGGAGGGCGCGCGCTCCGCTTCGTCCCGTGCTGCGGCGGATGCGCGCTCGGGCAGTTCCGTCCGCCGCGGTTTCGGCTTCGCTTCGCCGATGGCCTTGCGCATTTCCGCGATCGGCAGCTGTTTGCCGTTTTCCAGCTTGCCGAGCAGGTATTCGATTGCGGAAAGCATCTCCCGTTTCTCCGACTCGTACCGTTCGATGCAGTCGATCAGTTCGTCGAGAAACGCGTCGACCTGCTCGACGTCGTAACCCATGAACGAGCGCGCGAACACCTTGTTTACGATATCGTCCGTCCGCATGGGATCCCCTCCTTACAAAACAGGCACACCAAATCGTTGATGTGCCGCAAATGGACCGATTGTTCCCTCTCCGTCAGACGAGGTCGCCGTAATCGTCCTCGCCGTTGCCCACGACGTCGTAGTTGTTCGGCGCGACCACGAAGATGCCGCGCGAAATCTTGCACATGGTGCCGTTGAGCGCGTAGACCGCGCCGGAAAGGAAGTCCAGGATGCGCTGGGCGCATTCCACCTCCAGCTCCTCCATGTTGACGATCACGGGTTTGCGGTTTTTTAGGTTGTCGATGATGCTCTGCGTATCCTCATAGCTGACCGGATGATACACGATCATCTTCATGCCGCCCGAAATGGGCAGGTTCGACCCCGTTGAAGACTGCGCGCGCTCGCCGCGCCTTCTCGGCGCCGCGCCGCCGCGGCTCTGATTATTATTGAAATTTACGATATTGCCGGGCCGGTCGTCCTGATCGTCCCGGTAGTATTCGTCATCCCCGCGCTCTTCATCCGGATCGTCGCTTTCCTCGATGCCGATGAAGTCCAGGAATTTATTGTAAAGACTTGCCATCCGTTTTCCTCCGAAACCCCCAGCCGCCGTAACCGCGGCATTGCTCTTACTTCTGATCGCGCGCGCCGAAGATACTTGTCCCGACGCGGATCTCGGTCGCCCCCTCTTCGATTGCGACGGGAAAATCGTGGCTCATCCCCATCGAGAGCGTATCGAACGCGTTCGTCCGGCCGCGCATCCGTTCGAAGATCGAACGCATCCTGCGAAAGTATGCGCGCGCCTGCTCCGCTTCCACGTCGGGCGGCACGCACATCAGACCCCGCAAGCGCAGATTGGGGCACTGCGCCAGCGAATCCGCGAAACGATCCAAGTCCACATCCGTGACGCCACCCTTCTGCGTTTCCTCACCGATGTTGACCTGGATCAGCACGTCCTGCGTCACGCCGAGCGTTTCCGCCCTGCGCTGCAAAGCCTCCGCCAGTTTCGGCCGGTCGACGGACTCGATCATGGCGACGAAACCGCAGACATATTTTATCTTATTCGTCTGCAGTTGTCCAATGAAATGCACGACGCATCCGTGCTGTTCAAAAAAAGTTTTCTTTTCGTTCAATTCTTGGGCGTGATTCTCGCCGAATTCGTTCAGGCCCGCCTCGACCGCCTCCGCGATCTTTCCGGTATCCATATATTTCGACACCGCAACGAGGCGCACGTCCCCGGCCGGCCGGCCGGAACGCAGGCACGCCGATTCCATCTTTTCGCGTACGATCGTGATGTTTTCTGCAATACTCATGGTTTCACGTATTTCTGTCCCGCGGTCAGCGTGTCGGAGTCGTTCTTCGCGCGGATGACCGCTTTCTTGTTGTTCTGCGCGAGGATATCCACCTCGACGCGCAGAACGGTGTCCCCGTAACTGATGTTGATGCCCGGCACGCCGTCCACGATCTCGATCGCCTTGAGCGGAACGACGAGCCCCTGCGCCGATTTCGAGATCTCCGCCGACACGGTGCGGACGCCGATGAGCTTTCCGATATCGGTGCTGAACTCAAGGATGTTCACAACCGCGTCCTCGGATACGCTCCCCGCGCGCGCGGTGGCGGTGTACGCCTGATCGGAGTAGTCCGGGAAGATCACGTTGTAGACCTCGCCCTCCGCGAGCCGCATGGGATCGCTCGAATCGGTGACGAACGCGATGAACCAGTGCGTGTTGTCGATCACGCGGTACAGCGGCGTTTCGCTCGTGGAGGAGACCGTGCTCGCCGTGTTCCCGCCCTTGACGACGGTCTTGATCAGCGCGGAATTGATGGTGGAGAGCTTGTCGATGTTGAGCACCTGCTCGTATCCGTCGAAGTAGAAGCTCACGATGCCCGAGCCGCACGTATTGAGCACGTCCTTCTTCCAGCTTTCAACCGTCGACTGCTGGCTGGAAAGCTCGGTGTAGAGCGCATTCAGCGTCGTATCGGCCGTGACGATGGTCTGCATGAGCGTCACGCGCTGCGTCTGCAGGTCCTTGAGCGACTGCTCGAGGTCGAGCATGTCCAGATCGCTCTCCCCGCGCGATACGGCGCGGATCTGCGACTCGACGGTCTCGATGCTCGCGTTGAGGTCGGTCAGTTCCTGCGGCTCCTGCCCGCCCAGCAGCTGAATCTGGTAGTCGTAGATCTCCTTTTGCAGGTTCAGGAGCGTAACCATCGATTCGTCCTGATACCCGCGCCGGTAGACCTGCGCGATGACCTGACTGCCGGAGACGGTGTCGCCCTCGGTCACGTCGAACACGATCTTCTCGTACGGCTCGGTCATGACGGTCGTCTCATCCCGAATGATCGCGGCGGACACCTCCAGATCGGCTCCGAGCGTGCCGAATTCGATCTCCCCCGTCTTCTTGGTCGCGTTCGCGATCAACGCCATGACCGCGATAGCGCCGCCAAGCACGAGGAGGATGAGAAAGAATCTTCCCGTGACGCGCACTCTGGATTTAGCCATCGGACCCTCCGCCGACTTCATAGCCGCGCTTTGCCGACCGGCCGTACTGGCGGTCGAAATTCTCCTTGTTCTTCGAGCGGTACCGCTCGAAGAGCTCGTTCGCGGTCATGCCGCTTTTAAGACACATGCTCACAAAAAAGTGCAGCACGTCGACCAGCTCGCCCCTGAGCGCTTCGTCGTCGACGGGCCTTGGATTCTTCCACCATTTGAAGTTGACCTCGTCGAGCACCTCGGAGAGCTCCGAGACCATGGCGAGCACTTCCTTCTGAATCCATACATCCCGCGAATACGACAGTTCCCGCCGCGCGGCGATATCGTTGTCCAGCGACTGCTGCAGATCGAAGATCATGTCGAGCTTGTCCATTTTATCCTCCGGTCCGGTTCGGGATCCCCCCCCCCGCGCTTTTTCAGGCGAGCGCCCGCTCCAGTTCGCCGCGGCGGCCGCCCACCCGGCCGACGAGCGCCGTACAGGCGTTTTTGAAATCGAGGCACACGGGAAGAATCCGTTCAATATCCTCCATTGTAACACATTCGATGCGCCGCAGCGTCTCGCTTTCGTCATATTCACGTTTTTGTAACAGGAGCACCTTGCCCAGCGCGTTCATCACCGCGCCCGAGGATTCCATGCCGAGCAGATAGCTGCCCTTGAGCTGCTCGCGGCAGCGCTCGAGTTCCTCCTTCGTCACGCCCTTCTCGCGGACGGACTCGATCTGCTCGCGCATGCGCGCGAGCACCTCCGCGGCCTGCTTCTCGCCCGTGCCGGCGTAGAGCGTAAACGTGCCGGTCGTAGTGTAGCTCGTCGGGTAGGAATACACCGTGTACGCCAGCCCGAGCTTTTCGCGGATCGTCTGGAACAGACGGGAACTCATGCTGCCGCCGACGATGTTGGAAAGCACTGCGAGCGGATACTGCCCGTCGGTATCGCGCGCAAAGCCCGGCAGCGTGATGGAGAGGTGCACCTGCTCGATGTCCTTTTCAATGAACGACGCGCGCTTTCCGCCCGGATAGCGTTCGTCCAGCGGGGAGGCCTGTCCCTCCTGCGCCGGCTGATCGAAGCACCGCCCGACGATCCCGGTCAGCGCGTCCTCGTCGAAATGCCCCGCGCAGGCCACGACGATGTTCTTCGGCAGGTAATGGGCGTTCCGGTAGCCGAGCAGCGTTTCGCGCGTGAACGCGCGCACGCTCTTCTTCGTGCCGAGAATGGGACAAGCGAGCGGCTCGTCCCCGAAAAACGACATGGCGGATTTCTCGGCGCTCAGGTCCTCCGGCGTGTCCTCGGTCATGAGGATCTCCTCGAGCACAACGCCCTTTTCCTTCTTCAGTTCCGCCGGCTCGAACGTGCTGTGAAACACGATGTCGGAGAGCATGTCCGCCGCAAGCTCGAGGTGCTCGTCGAGCACCTTGGCGTAGAAACAGGTGCACTCCTTGCTCGTAAACGCGTTGAGATTCCCGCCCACGGCGTCCATCTCGACGGCGATCTGCTCCGCGCTGCGCCGTTCGGTTCCCTTGAACGCCATATGTTCGAGCAGGTGCGACGCGCCCGCCGTTTCCTTCGTTTCGCGCACGGAGCCCGTGTCCACCCAAACGCCGAGCGACACCGAGCGCACATGCTCCATCGGTTCGTAAATCAGCCGTATCCCGTTTTGAAGTACCCTTTGCCGAATCATTCGTTACCCGCTTTCCGTTCCAATTTCGCCCACCGGCACGATCTCGTATCCCAGCATCAGCAAGGCGTCGATCAGCCGGGGCAGCGCCTCGGCGGCCTGCGCCGTAGGCTGCAGCAGATATATGGTGCCGTCAAACGCCTGATCGGATGCGTTCTGCACGATTTCCGCCGCGGTATAGCGCGCCGTGAGCAGATCGTACGTCGAGGCGACGGTCGTCAGGCCGAGCCGCTCGGCCGCGCGCACGGAGCGATCGACGTCCCGAAGGCCCGCGTGATAGTAGCGAATCTCCGTTCCCGCGATGCGCTCGATCACGCCGACCGACGCGCCGATATCGCGCGTGAGAAGCGATACGCCGCCGTCCAGCGTCGGCTCGTAGCCGCAGGTCCCGATCTCGTGCCCGTCCGCCGCCATGCGCTCAAGCGTTTTTGCGTGCGCGTTCGCCCACCGTCCGCTGACAAAAAAGGTGATGTCGACGTCCTTTTCCTCCAGCGTGTCGAGGATATCGTCCATCGCCCGGGCGTCCCACGTGACGGCGCACTCGAGTGCGACCGCGCCCGCCCTGCCGCCGCGATAGACCGCGCCCCGGGAAAACGCCGCAATCGCGTCGTCCCCGATCCCCGTGCCGGTCACGACATACAGAAGCACGATGACCGCCAGAATCCAGATGTTGACGCCGTTCATCAGCGCTTCGCCCGTCCGTTTGCGCTCCATATCGTCCTCCCGTGCGGCATTTCCTCACGGTATGACTATTCGCGTGTACAGGCGGTTATGATGCGCGCCACGCGGCCGTCCGGCGGAAGCACACGCCCGGCTCCCGGCCGTGTGCGAAAGGGCGCAGCGTTCCCGCCGCGCCCCCCAACACAGTTCTTTTGTTTAACCCTTTTCCGGCGGCAGCATGTCCTTGCGGGTCAGGCTGATCTTGCCGGTCTTCGGGTCGACGTCGATCACGCGCACAAGCACCTGCTCGCCCATGGACAGCACGTCCTCCACCTTGTCGATGCGCTTGTTGGCGATGCGCGAAATGTGCAGCAGGCCGTCCGTGCCGGGCTTGAGGTTGACGAACGCGCCGAAGTCCTTGATGCCGACCACCGTGCCGAGGTATACGTCGCCGACCTCGATATCCTTGACGATGCCGTCGATGATGCGCTTGGCTTCCGCGGCCGCCGCGGAATCGGGAGACGCGATGAACACCGTGCCGTCGTCCTCGATGTCGATCTTGACGCCCGTGTCGGCGATGATCTTGTTGATCGTCTTGCCGCCGCTGCCGATGACCTCGCGGATCTTATCGGGATTGATCGTAAACGTGATGATGCGCGGCGCGTAGGGCGAAAGCTCCGCGCGCGGCTCGCGCAGCGTCTCGGCCATCTTGTCGAGGATGAAGAGGCGGCCCTTGCGCGCCTGTTCGAGCGCACGGGTCAGGATCTCGCGGTCGATCCCCTTGATCTTGATATCCATCTGGATCGCGGTGATGCCCTCGCGCGTGCCGGCGACCTTGAAGTCCATGTCGCCCAGGAAATCCTCAAGCCCCTGGATGTCGGTCAGGATGGCGAGGTTACCGGTGGAATCGTCCTTGATCAGGCCCATGGCAACGCCCGCGACGGCCTTCTTGATCGGCACGCCCGCGTCCATGAGCGCGAGCGTACTCGCGCAGATCGACGCCTGCGAGGTGGAGCCGTTGGAGCTGATGACCTCGCTCACAAGCCGCATGCAGTATGGGAATTCCTCCTCGGTGGGCAGTACGGGTTCGAGCGCGCGCTCCGCGAGCGCGCCGTGGCCGATCTCGCGCCGGCCGGGGCCGCGCATCGGACGCGTTTCGCCCGTGCTGTAGGGCGGCATGTTGTACTGGTGCATATAGCGCT
>CAZIQO010000090.1:0-10315 GCA_964541465.1 uncultured Oscillospiraceae bacterium | reverse complement strand
TGGCCGCCCTCGCGGTCCGCTTCCGCCTCCGCGACAGCTTTTACAGTATAGCAATGCCGGGAAGTATTGTCAACCCCTTTTTCGCGCTTTTCATGAAAAAAAGACGCGCAACGAAGCTCGTTTTTCCGCTGCGCCCGCGCGGCGTTTCGCTTTTGCGTTCGACCCGCTTTTTCACCTTTTTCAGCGTTCTTTTTAACGGCCGCGCGGCGTCGTGCGCGTTGACAAAAACGGAGCGTATGCGGTATCCTATATGGGTAATTTTTGATCGCAAGGAGCATTGACTTCCGTTATGAGATCCATGACCAGCAAAGAGCTGCGCCAGCTCTATCTCGACTTTTTTGTTTCCAAGGGACACGCCGTGATCCCGTCCGCGTCGCTGATCCCGGAGAATGATCCGACCGTGCTGTTTACCACGGCCGGCATGCATCCGCTCGTGCCGTATCTCATGGGCGAAAAGCACCCGGAGGGAAAGCGGCTCGTGGACGTTCAGAAGTGCGTGCGCACCGGCGACATCGACGAGGTGGGCGACGCTTCGCACTGCACGTTTTTTGAAATGCTCGGCAACTGGTCGCTCGGCGACTATTTTAAAAAGGAATCCATCGCCTATTCCTGGGAGTTCCTTACGAGCGAAAAATGGCTCGGTATCGACCCCACGAAGCTGCACTTTACGTGCTTTGCAGGCGACGCGGACGCCCCGCGCGACGCCGTTGCGCACGACTGCTGGGTCGAAAACGGCGCCGATCCGAGCCACATCGTCTACCTGCCCAAGCGCAACAACTGGTGGGGTCCCGCCGGCCTGACCGGCCCCTGCGGACCCGATACGGAGATCTTCTACGACACCGGCAAGACGCCCTGCGGACCGGACTGCAAGGCGGGCTGCGACTGCGGCAAATATCTCGAAATCTGGAACAACGTGTTCATGGAATATAATAAGAACGCGGACGGAACCTACGCGCCGCTTGCGCAGAAGAACGTCGACACCGGCATGGGCCTCGACCGCACCGTGGCGACGCTCCAGGGCGTTGAAAGCGTGTACGACACCGACGCGTTTACGGGCATCATCGCGCGCATCGCGGAACTGTCCGGCAGGCGGTACGGCGCCGACGCGGAGACCACGCGCATGTTCCGCATCGTGGCGGATCACATCCGCTGCGCGACGTTCATCCTCGGCGACCAGCGCGGCGTGACCCCCAGCAACGTCGACCAGGGGTACATCCTGCGTCGGCTGATCCGCCGCTCCATCCGCTTTTCGATGCAGCTCGGCATCCCCGACGGCAGCCTGTCCCATATCGCCGAGGCGGTGATCGCGCAGTACGGCGGGTTCTATCACGAGCTGAGCGAAAACCGCGGCAAGATCGTCGGCGAGCTGAACGGGGAGGAGCAGCGCTTTGCGCACACGCTCAAAAACGGCATGCGTGAGTTCGAGCGCCTCGTTCCGACGCTCACCGGCAGCGTGATCGACGGCATTTCCGCCTTTCATCTCTACGATACCTACGGCTTCCCGATCGAGTTCACGCAGGAGCTCGCGGCCGAACGCGGCCTCCGGGTCGATCTCGACGGATTCTCCGAGGCGTTCAAGGCGCATCAGGAGCTGTCCCACGCGGGCGCGGAGCAGCGCTTTCAGGGCGGGCTTGCCGACCACACCGAGGAAACGGCGCGCCTGCACACCGCAACACACCTGCTGCAGGCGGCGCTTCGCCGCGTGCTCAACGACGACGGCGTCGCGCAGAAGGGCAGCAACATCACGGCCGAACGCCTGCGCTTCGATTTCAGCTTTCCGCGCAAGGTCACGCCCGAAGAACTCAAGGCCGTCGAGGCGTTCGTCAACGACGCGATCCGGCGGGACATTCCCGTCACCTGCGAGGAGATGACCGTCGCCGAAGCCAAGGCCGGCGGCGCGATCGGTCTGTTTGAAAGCAAGTACGGCGCGAAGGTCAAGGTCTATACGGTAGGCGACGTAAGCCGCGAAATCTGCGGCGGGCCGCACGCAAAGCATACCGGCGAGCTCGGCCGATTTAAAATCAAAAAGGAAGAGGCGTCGAGCGCGGGCGTCCGGCGCATCAAGGCGGTTTTGATTCATGAGTGAATGGTACGCGTACGACTGGGAACTGCAGGGCCTTCCGGCGAAATTCCGCGTGGATCTGAGCTACGCGGAGGAGTTCGACGCGCTCGGCGATTTCACGACGCTGCTGTACCTTTCCTGTTTTTCCAAAAATCCGAACGCGCAGGCGTTTGCCTCGCGTGAACTCCGCATTCTCGACGGCGTATGCAGGGACTGTCTGAAGATTCTGGGCCGGCAGTGCGCGTTCGTCGGTTCCATCGACGTGGGCGCGCAGCGGCGGTATTACTTCTATACGTCCGACGCGCGGCTGCTCGTCCCGCTGACGCAGCTCTGTTCCGAGGAGGACGGACTCCGGCTCGAGTGCTCCATGACCGAGGAGCCGAACCGGCAGACGTATTACCGCCTTCTCGTGCCCGACCAGGCGAAGCGTCAGTCCGTCGACAACGAACGGTACATCCGCTCGCTCCGCGAACGCGGCGACGACAACGCCGCCTACCGCCGCGTGAATCTGCATTTCTACTTCCCGAGCGCCGGCGCGCGGTCGCTGTTTTCCGACAATGCAAAGACGCTCGGCTTCGCGATCGGCGCGGACGATTATATCCCCGAACACGATCTGCCGTACTACGTCGTTCTGCACGCGGTCATCCCGCTGGAAAAAGAAGCCGTCACCGGGCTCACGACAAAGGCGATCTACGCCGCCGAACCGTACGGGGGTGCACTCGAGCATTTCGACGCCGCGTTCATTCCGAAGCGCGGTATCCTCGGATAAAACGCATTTCACCACAGCGGGCGCCGGCAGGGGCGCCGCCCCTGCAACCCCGCCAAAGGGCAAACCCTTTGGAATCCCTTCTTTTACTCAAAACCTGCGGGCTCCAGGGGCTGCAAAGCCCTTGGCGGGTGTTCGAGGGCGGAGCCCTCGAAACAGCTCTTGCCGGCAGGGCCGTCATCATTGAAGTCCGCAGTTCTATTGTCTATTAAAATAAGAAAAAGTACCGGCTTCTATTTTCCCACGCAGAATCGCTCAAAGATGCGGTCGATCACGGCCGCGTCCGCATCCGTACCCGTAATCAGACCGAGGAAATGCAGCGCGTTCCGGATATCGGTCGCGGCGCAGTCCATCTCGTCCGCGCGCTCCGCATCCCGCAGCGCGTCGCGCGCGCATTCGAGCGCGTGGATATGCCGTTCGTTTGTGATATACGAGCCGTCCGCGCGTTCCGGCGCGGCGGACGCAAGGATCGCATCCGTCAGTTCCGCAAGCCCCTCCCCGGTCTTCGCGCTCACATGCACGCACTCCACATCCGCCTGCGCGCACAGCGGCAGGTCGCACTTGTTCAGCAGAACGACGCGCACGCGGTCCGCCGTTTCCTCCAGCAGCCGCCGATCCTCGCCGGTAAGCGGTTCGGACGCGTCGAGCACCGCGCATACGACGTCCGCCGTGCGCAGCGCTTCGCGCGCGCGGGAAACGCCGATCTGCTCCGCCTCGTCGGCCGCTTCGCGCAGGCCCGCCGTATCGACGAGCCGAACCGGCACGCCGCGCATCGAACACTTCGCGTCGATCACGTCCCGCGTCGTTCCGGCCCTGGCGGTCACGATGGCCCGGTCCTCCCCGAGCAGGGCGTTGAGCACGGACGATTTTCCGACGTTCGGGCGGCCCACGATCGCCACGCGCAGCCCGTCGCGCAGCACGCGCCCGCGGCGGGACTCGCGGATCAGCGTTTCCACGCGCTCAAGCGCCGCGCCGAGCGACGCCGGAAGCGACGCGACCGCGTCCTCCTCCGCCTCGTCCGGGTAGTCGATCGCCGCGTCGATGCCGGAAAGCGCGTCGAGCAGCAGCCGTTCCACGCCGTCGATCTCGCGCTTCACGCTCCCGTGCAGCTGCAGCAGCGCGGCCCTGAGACTCTGCTCCGCATCCGCGTTGATCACGTCCATCACGGCCTCCGCGGCGGAAAGGTCCATCTTGCCGTTCAGGAAAGCGCGTTTCGTAAACTCGCCGGGTTCCGCCGGACGAAATCCAAGTCCGCTGAGCGCACCGAGCACGCGCTGCACGGTCCGCATCCCGCCGTGGCAGTTGATCTCGAACAGATCCTCCCCCGTATACGTCCGCGGCGCGGGGAAAAACACCGTCATGCAGTCGTCGAGCAGTTCGCCGTTTTCATACAGGCAGGCGTGCCGGATCGTCCGTGGGGTCTCGGCCGCGTCCCGGTCGAACAGCTTCGCCGCGCGGCGCGCGTCCGGTCCCGACACGCGGATGACCGCGATCGCGCCCCCGATTGCGGAAGATGGTGCGAATATGGTATCCTCCATGCTTGTTTCTCCCGTTCCGGAAAGCCGTGCTTCCGGTTCTTTTCTTCATCTTCCTCCCCGGTAATTCCAGGGATGCCAAAGGGGCCTGCCCCTTTGGCGGGGTTTCAGGGGCGGCGCCCCTGAGGCCGAGGGCTCCGCCCTCCGACTCCCGCCAAGGACTTTGCAGCCCTTGGAACCCGCATGTTTTCGGGCACGAATCCCAAATGGGACTCCAAAGGGGTTTCAGGGGCGGCGCCCCTGAGGCCGAGGGCTCCGCCCTCGAACTCCCGCCAAGGACTTTGCAGCCCTTGGGACCCGCAGGTTTTCAGGCACTAGTTCAGGAAGGGATACCAAAGGGGCCCGCCCCTTTGGCGGGGTCCGGGGCAGAGCCCCGCAAAACCTTCCCCCAAAATCGGCAAAGACGCCGCCCTGGAAAGGCGGCGCCGCATGTTCGGTCTATTTCTCGGGCGTGATGATCACGTATCGGTTCGGCTCCTCGCCCTCGCTGTGGGTGCTCACCCCGGTGAACCCCTGCAGCGCGCTGTGCAGGATCCTCCGTTCGTACGGATTCATCGGCTCCATCGCGACCGCACGGCCGGTCTGGCGCACGCGCGCGGCGTTCTTTCTCGCAAGCCGCCGCAGCGTTTCCTCGCGGCGCGAACGGTATCCCTCGGTATCCAGCGTCACGCGGACGTACCCGTTCTCCTTGCGGTTGCGGTTGGCCACCAGAGAAACGATATACTGCATCGCGTCGAGCGTTTCGCCGCGCCGCCCGATCAGAAGCCCCATCGTCTCCGCGTCGATGCAGAGGCGTAGTCCGTTCTCGGTTTCGGCGGCCAGCACGCGGCCGGGAACATTCATGTGTTCAAGCAGCCCGGAGAGAAACTCCGCGCACGGCGTTTTCTTCGCAAGTTCCTCGCTGTAGTCGTACTGCTCCGCCGGCACGGCCGCCGGTTCACGTTCGCGGGAGCGATCGATCCGTCCGCCGCCGTTCCCGCTCCGCTCGCGCCCGCCGCGGTCGGAACGGCCCCGCTGCGGCCGCTCGCCGCGCATCGCCGCCTGTGTTTCCTTGCGGTAAACCTGCTCCATCTCCATTACGAGCGGAACCTCACGCTCCGTCAGGCGTACGACGGCCATCTTTGCGCCGAGCCCGAAGAGCCCCTTGCTCTCCGACTGAATCGTTTCGATCTCCACCTCGTCGATCGTAACGCCCATCTCGTTGAGGCCGACAAAGATCGCCTCGTCCACGCTGTGCCCGGAGAACTCCATACTTCTCATTTCTGCTTTACCTCCTCCGCCGGCAGGTTCCTCTTTGCAATCGAGCGATTGATGAGCATCGTCGTGCCAAGCGAGAAGATGTTGCTGAACGTCCAGTAAACGGCAAAGCATGCGTTATATGTCAGGCAGAAAACGAACGTCATTGCCGGCATAAGCCATTGCATGATCTTGCCCGTATTGCCCGCCGCGTTGGTCTGCGGCTGCTGGCGCTGCATGATCCAGGTCGAAAGGTACGTTGTTCCGCCCGCGAGCAGGGGGAAGATGAACCAGCCGTTATTATATCCGGCATACAAATCGGCGCAGGGTTGAACGAGCGCCTCGTAACGCGCGGTCAGTTCGTCCGTGACCGCCGCGATGCTGTAACTGCCGCCGCCGTTATCCACAAAAAACCCGAGGTCGACAAACCTCTGCAGCGCCTCCGGATTCTCCTTAAAGTACAGGAGGTTCGGCAGTTTCGAGTTGGAGGAACTGAAGAATTCGCTTGCGGTCTGTATAACGGGCTTGAGTCCGTTGTCGGGCATCCAGAGGTTGTTGACCCAGAGGAACTTGAAGCTCTTGAACATCTCGACGCCCTTGTCGGTGTTGTCCTCCAGCGCGAGGATGAGCTTGACCATCATCTCGTTGCCCCACTGCCGGAACGCGGCGATGAAGATAAAGAACAGCGGCAGCGTGATCAGCATGGGGAGACACCCGCCGAACATGCTCACGCCGTTTTCGCGCATGAGCTTCTGCTGTTCGGTGTTAAGCCTCTGCGGGTCCTTTTCGTATTTTTTACGGAGCTTGTCGAGCTGCGGCTGAATCCCCTGCATCTTCATGGACGATTTGCGCGAACGGATATCGCCGAATACCGTCAGGCAGCGGATGATTAGCGTGGCAATGATGATCGTAAGGATGATGCTCTCGTTTGTGAGCGACTCGTAGAGCCAGCGCATGCCGAGGAACGCCCACTGAGTCAGAAAGAAATCGCCTTGCAAGGATTGCCCTCCTCTCGTTTCGAAACGCGTTGTATGGTCAGATTTTATGCGCGCCGCACGCACCGGCGGGCGGGGTCCCTATCGAACGGGATCGTAGCCGCCCTTGAAGAAAGGATTGCAGCGCAGAATACGCAGGAACGCCATCCACCCGCCCCTGAGAACGCCGTACTTTTCAATGGCTTCCACGGCGTACTGAGAGCAGGTCGGCTGAAACCGGCAGCACGGCCTCTTCAGCGGCGAGATATAACGTTGATAGCCTCTGATCGCGGCCAGAAGAAAACGTTTCATTCGTTCCCGTCGTTCGTTTTTATCAGTTCCGAGCGTTCCAACTGCGCGCGCATGGCCTCGCGGATGTTCAGAAAAGGCGCTTCCGCGACCGCGTCCCGCGCGACAAAAATGATATTCACTCCTCCGCGGATCTGCGGGATCAGCGGCGTGACCGCTTCCCGCAGCCGCCGCTTGACGCGGTTTCGCGCGACGCTGTTGCCGATCTTCTTGCTTACGGAAAAACCGATCTTCGGCGCGGAACCGCGGCTTTTGGCATAGACAAGAGAAAACAGTCTGCCGCCGCACGATTTCCCCGCGCGGTACGTATACCGGAACTCCTTCTTCCGCCGCAGGGAATCGCTGCGCTTCACGATGCCGTCTCCCTCCGCGTATAAAACATGCGGCAAGCAAATGCCTGCCGCAAGCGCTTGTGCGTCCGTCTCCGGTTTGAAAACAAGTTCCCGTTACGCGCTCAGAACTTTGCGGCCTTTGGCGCGTCTGCGTTTGAGAACATTGCGGCCGTCCGCAGTCTTCATGCGCTTACGGAACCCGTGCACCTTGCTGCGCTGCCTTTTCTTGGGCTGATAGGTCCGAACCATCCCGAATCCACCTCGTTTCGTCGTAAGTCAAGCAGGCTGCCCTGCAAAGATCTTCACATGCGGACGCCGGCCCGCATGGTATGAACCTTTAGTATTATAGAGGAACGCCGCGGCCCGTGTCAAGAAATAGTTTGCCGCCCGGCCGGCCGTCAGGCGCGGATCTTGGCGAACACCAGCCGTCCGGCGGAGGTCTGCAGCGAGCTCGTCACGACCAGATCCGCCGTTTCCCCGATGCGCTTCCTGCCGTTCTCCACGATAACCATCGTTCCGTCCGGCAGATACCCAACGCCCTGCCCCGCCTCCTTGCCTTCCTTTACGATCTGCAGGGAAAGCTCCTCGCCGGGCAGCAGCACGGAGCGGACTGCGTTGGCAAGCTCGTTGATGTTGAGCACCGGCATGTTCTGCACGGTCGCCACTTTGTTGAGGTTATAGTCGTTCGTCACGAGGATGCCGCCGATATCGCCGGCAAGGCGCAGGAGTTTTAAATCCACCTCGTCCACATCCTCATAGTCGCGCTCCTCCACCACCACGCGCTGCTCCAGCTCGCACTGCATGGTGTGCAGAATGTCCAGTCCGCGGCGGCCGCGGTTCCGCTTCATGGCGTCTCCGCTGTCGGCGATATGCCTTAGCTCCTTGAGCACGAACGACGGCACGACGATCTGCCCCTCGAGAAAGCCCGCCCGGCAGATGTCGCAGACGCGTCCGTCGATGATCACGCTCGTATCGAGCACCTTCGGGCGCGCGCCGTCCGGCACGATCGCCTTCGCAAAGCGTCCCCGCCGCGCGGCGGTCCCCTCCATGAGCTCCGATCGCCGTGTGACGGCGATCCTGCCGCCGTAATAGCCGCAGAGCAGATACAAAAGCAGCGTGACGACCTCCGGCAGCACGGGAACGTCGATCGTGCGCAGGATCAGACTCAGAAGAAACGCAAACAACAGCCCGACCATGATGCCGAGCACACCAAAGAGGATGTCCAGTGCGGGCATTTCCGTGAGCCGCTTTTCAATGCGATGAAAGAAACCGTATACGCCGTCGATGATCCTGGGAGAGATAATATAAAAAATAATTCCGAATAATAGGCCCATGACCACATAAACGGCAATCAGTACGGCCGGGATGGTGGTATAGCGCATGACATAGACGTAACCGGGATACTTAACGGTGTAAAGCACCAGGGCGGACAGCCCGCATCCAACGCCGATACCGACCAACGCAAGCAAAAATCTGAATACCTTCCGCATGCAGTGATTGGCGTTTTCCTATTCCGTTCAGCCCCCCACCAGGGGCAGGAATTCGCTCTCCTCCTTTCCGCTCGACGCAGCGAGCTCCGCAATCAGCACCTGTCTCGCCGTCAGGTACATCTTCCGTTCCCCGGCGGAGAGTCCCTTTTCACGCTCCCGCCGAATGAGGCACTTCACGACGTCCGCAACGCCGAAGATATCGCCGACGCGCAGTTTGTTGAGATTGTCGCGATACCGCTGGTTCCAGTTCTCGCTCTCGTCCGAGCAGCCCTCCTGCTTCAGGAAATCGACCACGCGGCGGCAGTCCTCCGCGTCCGCAAGCGAACGCAGGCCGACGGAATCCGCCGTTTCGACCGGGACCATCGCCGTCATTCGACCCATGACGAAGCGCAGCATATAGTACTGCGCCGTTTCGCCCAGTACGGTATGCTTTTCGATGGATTCCACCACCCCGACGCCGTGCATGGGGTAACAGACGAGATCTCCGACCTGAAACAAGAACGATGCTCCTTCCATAGAAACTTCGGATTTTATTATATCGTTTTTGGAGGTTAACTGTCAACAAAAAATAAGATAATATCATAACGAAAACGCGCTGTCAACGAAAAAATATACGCGAAACGCCTTGCATGGCGTCGAAGGCCCTCCGCCGGTGAAAAAAGCACCGTTTTATCATGAAAACAGCCGCAAACGTACGCTTTTCCCCGCTTTCCGTTTCAGCAGACGGCCGGGCGGAATCCATGCACGGTTTCCGCCCGGCCTGCGCTTTTGCCAATCTTTTTTCCGGGATCAGAGCAGCGTCTGCTGCTCGGTAAAACTCATTTCAAGCAGTCGCTTGCTCACGCGCTGCTCGAACATCGTGCTCATCGGCGCGCGGTCGTGGATGATCTTGACCGCCTGCGCGAACATCGGCGCGGCGGAGATGAAGCGGATCTTCTTGGAGAGGGAGGCGTACGGGCATTCAAGCGTGTCGGTCGAAACGAGGAACTCGATGGGGCTTTCGTCGATCCGCCGGATGCCGTCCTCGCCGAGCACGTTATGCGAAAGCGCGGCGAACACGCGCTTGGCGCCCTTTTCCATCAGTGCATAGCTCACGTCCACGAGCGTGCCGCCCGAAATGGAGAAATCGTCGATCACAAGGCAGGTCCTGTCCTTCACGTCGCCGATGATCTCGAGCACCTTCGCCTTCTCGTCGTGCCCGAAGCGCATCTTGTCGCCGATCGCGACGGGGGTGTTGAGCTCGGTGGCATATTCCCTGGCGCGCTTTGCCGAGCCCGCATCCGGCGAAACGACCACAAGATCGTCGTTCACGATCCCCTGCCGGTGCACATACTCGCACAGGAGCGACTTCGCGTAGAGATGGTCGACGGGCTTTTTGAAGAAGCCCTGCACCTGCGGCGCGTGCAGGTCCATCGTGAGGATGCGGTCCACGCCGGCGGCCTCGATGCAGTCCGCGCAGACGCGCGCGCGGATGGAGACGCGCGGTTCGTCCTTCTTGTCGCCCTTTGCATAGGAGAAATAGGGAATGATCGCCGTTACGGAATTCGCGCTCGCGCGTTTGAACGCGTCGATCCAGAACAGCAGTTCCACAAACTCGTCGTTCGGCGCGCG
>CAZIQO010000089.1:0-10463 GCA_964541465.1 uncultured Oscillospiraceae bacterium | reverse complement strand
AGGCGCGATATGTGGAAGGCGCGACGGAGGTCATCTACCGCACGTTGCGGGGCATCGGCCTCGTTTGGGACGAGGGCCCGGACGTCGGCGGCGATTACGGCCCGTATATCCAGAGCGAACGGAAGTCGATGTATCTGCCCTATGCCGAGCAGCTCGTGAAGGCGGGCAAGGCCTACTACTGCTTCTGCACAAACGAGGAACTGGACGCGCGGCGCGAGGCGGCCTCGGCAAACGGCGAGGTCTGGAAGTACGACAAGCACTGTCTCGGCCTCCCGCAGGCGGAAGTGCGGCGCCGGCTGGACGCGGGCGAGCCGTATGTGATCCGCCAGAACGTGCCGCTTCAGGGCGAGGCGTCGTTCGACGATCTGATCTACGGGCATATCGCGGTGGACTGCTCGGAGCTGGACGACATGGTGCTCATCAAGGCGGACGGCATGCCCACGTATAACTTCGCCAACGTGATCGACGACCACACCATGGCGATCACCCACGTGATGCGCGGCAACGAGTACCTTTCGAGCACGCCGAAATACAACCTTCTCTACGACGCGTTCGGCTGGGAGAAGCCCGTCTATATCCACCTGACCAACATCATGCGCGACGCGACCCACAAGCTCAGCAAGCGCACGGGCGACGCGTATTACGAAGATTACATCGCAAAGGGGTACTTAAGCGAGGCGATCCTCAATTATGTCGCATTGCTTGGCTGGAACCCAGGCGACGAACGGGAGTTCTTTACGCTGCCCGAGCTCGTCGAGGCGTTCTCTGTCGAGGGGCTTTCCAAATCGTCCGCGATCTTCGATGTGAACAAGCTCACCTGGATGGACGCGGAATACGTCCGCCGTCTTGCGCCCGAGGCGTTTACGGCGCACGCTCTGCCCTACTACGAGCAGGCGGGCGTGGCGGACATGGACAAAAGCATCCTCTGCCGCATCCTCCAGCCGCGCACGGAGGTGTTCACGCAGATCCCGGCGATGGTGGATTTTCTGACCGTTCTGCCGGATTACGACATAGAGCTCTTCACCAACAAAAAGAGCAAAACCGACGCGGCGGTCGCCGCCCGGGTGCTCGATATGGCGATTCCCGCGCTCGAGGCGCTGCCCGAATGGACGGAGCCGCTTCTGCACGATACGCTCATCGGGCTTGCCGAAGAAAACGGCATGAAGAACGGCACAATGCTCTGGCCCGTACGCGTCGCGATGGCGGGCAAGGCGGTCACGCCGGGCGGCGCGATCGAGATCGGCATGCTGCTCGGCAGGGAGGAAACGCTCAGGCGGCTGAAGCTGGGAAGGGAAAAACTCTGATTTCTGTTTCTTTCTTTTTGAAAAAGAAAGAAACAAAGAAAACTTTACTTATTCATTGCAAGCAATTTATGTGGGATTTTAGTCTTTCCAGTATCCGCAGGAGCCGCAGGACGAAGCAAGAACTGCCCGGCAAAGCAATCGAATTGCTTTATCGATATATAAAGTGAAGTTTCTTTTGCTTCTTTTCTTTTCAAAGAAAAGAAGCGGGGAGGTGCCAATGAAACTCGGAGTAATCGGCCTGCCGAACGTCGGCAAGAGCACGCTGTTCAACGCCATCACGCAGGCGGGGGCGCAGGCGGCGAACTATCCGTTCTGCACGATCGAGCCGAACGTCGGCGTCGTGGCGGTGCCGGACGAGCGGCTGGACGTGCTGGCGAAGATGTACAGCCCGGAGAAATACACCCCGACGACGATCGAGTTTGTGGATATCGCGGGCCTCGTGCGTGGCGCGAGCAGGGGCGAGGGCCTCGGCAACAAGTTCCTTTCGCATATCCGCGAAGTGGACGCGGTCGTGCACGTGGTGCGGTGCTTTGAGGACGACAACGTCGTGCACGTGGACGGCGCTGTCGATCCGAAGCGCGACGTGGAGACCATATCGCTCGAACTGATCTTTGCCGATCTTGAAACGCTCGAAAAGCGCATCGACCGCGCGAAGAAGATGCTGAAAAGCGGGGATAAGAAACTGCCTGCGGAGATCGACCTGCTCGAGCGCGTCAAGGCGCATCTCGAAAGCGGAAAGCCCGCGCGCAGCATGGAGCTCACCGACGGGGAAGCCGAAACCGTGCGCACGCTGTTCCTTCTGACCGGCAAGCCCGTGATCTACGTGGCGAACGTCGGCGAGGACGAGATCGGCGGAGAACCCGGCGCGCATGCCAGGGCGCTCTATGAAATTGCGCAAAGCGAAGGCGCGGAGGCGCTCACGATCTGCTGCAAGCTCGAGGAGGAAGTCGCCGCGCTGGACCCGGGGGAAAAGGTCGCGTTTCTTGCGGAGCTGGGTATCCCGGAATCCGGACTGGATCAGCTCGTCAAGGCGTGCTACCGGCTGCTGGGGCTCATCAGTTTCTTGACCGCCGGGCCGAAGGAGGTGCGCGCGTGGACGATTCCGCGTGGCACGAAGGCGCCGCAGGCCGCGGGCAAGATCCATACCGACTTCGAGCGCGGGTTCATCCGCGCAGAGATCGTTCCGTTTGCGACGCTGACCGAACTCGGGTCGATCGCGGCCTGCAAGGAAAAAGGGCTGGTCCGCAGCGAGGGCAAGGACTACGTGATGCAGGACGGCGACGTGACGCTGTTCCGGTTCAACGTGTAACGAACGGATGGAAGCGCCGCTCAACATATCAAAAGAGTCCCAGTTAAACTGCTGCATCAGTTCGACAATGCAGAAATGAAAATTCAACCAAACAATCCGTCAAAACCAGCGGCGTGCACGGTGGTTTTGACACGCTTCATGCAGCGAAACCGACAGTCGGCGCAGTCGACCAAGGGCGATGCTGCATGCAGATTCCCACCACAGCGGCTTCCATCGAAAAACCAAGGTTTTCCGATGGCCTGAGAGGGGCCGCACGCGGTTTCTTGCGCGCCGAACGAACGCGTGCTACAATCTATCTGCGGCTCGGAAGAGAAAAACACGGCGCGGCCGGTAGTCCGCGCGCGGCGTTCGCCGTCAGTAACCTGCCCTCCTGGGGTTGTCCGCTTTTCAGCAAACAAGAGCCGCGGACAGGAGGATGCGGTGTGGTCAGCATCGCTTGCACGGTCGGCGCGCAGCCGAGCGACGCGGAGGTCTGGGCGTTTGTGCTCGCCCGCTACCGGGAACTGACATTTTCCGAACCGGAGCCGGCGGACGGGAAAAAGCCGAAAACCGGCAGCCCAAAGCGCATGCAGCGGGAGGCGGCGCGCGCAGTGGCGCGCGCGGGCGTCGGCACAAAGGCGCAGCAGGCGCTGAAACGGCAGTTTGAAGCCGGAAAGCGGGAAAACAGAGCGCTTGGCCGCGCGGAACGACTGGCGCTGGAGGAAAAACGGTTCCGGCTCCGGCAGGAAAAGAAGAAGGCCAAACACAGAGGGCGTTAGCCCGCGGCGCCGTTTGGAGCGTTGTTCCGGCGGCGTTTGTTTTACCGGTTTGCCCGGCTTATAAAGAGGCGGGTACCGGAAGCGGCGCGCATCGTATTTTCGGAAAGGGGCGGCGGCGTGCGTAAGCTGGACTGGTTCATCATCGGCGGCGTGCTGCTGGCCGCGGCGGCGGCGTTTCTTGCGCTGCAGCTGACGAAAACGCCGGGCACGACCGTGACGGTGTACGTGCAGGGAGAGGTGTACATGCGCGTGCCGGCGGACGCGTATCAGACGATCACGATCGACCAGGGGGACGGGAAGGTCAACGTGATCGTGATCGACGAAAGCGGCGTACGGATGGAATCGTCCACCTGCAAAAACCAGCTTTGCGTTCGCCAGGGGACCATCGATCCGTCGCGCGTGGACGACGTTTTCGGCAGCAACTGGATCGTCTGCCTGCCAAACGGCGTGGCGATCGAGGTTTCGGACGGGGAGGACGCGGGCGGATGAACGGAAAATCGAACGGGAAACGCATCGCCGAGCTCGGGCTTCTGACCGCGGTCGCGCTCGTGCTGGGGTATCTCGAGTCCCTGCTGCCGATCGTCGGCATCCCCGGCGTCAAGCTCGGCCTTGCCAATACGGTGCTGCTGTACGCGCTCTACCTGCTGGATGTAAAAAGCGCCGCGCTGCTCATGGTGCTCAAGGTCGGCCTTTCCGGCCTGCTCTTCGGCGGACCGGCGGCGATGCTCTACAGCTTCGCGGGCGGACTGCTGAGCCTGGCGGTCATGCTGCTTGTGCGGCGCCTGAAGGGGATCGGCGTCGTCGGCGTGAGCGTCTGCGGCGCGGCCGCGCACAACATCGGTCAGATGGTTGTGGCGTGCTTTGTGGTGGAGACGCGCGCCATCCTCTACTACCTGCCCGTGCTGCTGCTTTCGGCCGCCGTCACGGGTGTGCTGACCGGCGTGATCGCGAAATATACGTTTCGGGGTCTGCGCCCGAAAAGCGGAGCGAAAAAAGAGCCGGTGGAGCAAACGGAACAAACCAAACAGCCGCCATGCCGGCGATCCGGACCGGGAGAATGAAACGCGGGTTTTTTCGGGAGGCCGTGTCTACCGTACCGCCGAAGGATAGTCCGTATGGCCTTTCCCTTTCATGATACACGGGCATTGGCGAGTTCCGGGGGTCGGCGAGTTCCCGCTTGGAGCGCGGGCGTTCATTTTCTGCGGACGCGCCCGCGTTTTTTTGTTTTTGGGCATGCTAGCGTCGGGGTGATGCGTATGCCGTCCATATGGACCAAAACCGTTTCAATGAAGAGCAGGCCGAAGCTGGAACGCGATCTCCGCACGGACGTGGCCGTGATCGGCGCCGGCATGGCGGGCGTGCTCACGGCGTTTCTGCTCGGGGAACAGGGGATCGACTGCGTGGTGCTCGAAGCCGCAAAAATCGGCGGCGGGCAGACGAAGGGCACGACGGCGAAGATCACGAGCCAGCACGGGCTGTTCTACCATACGCTGACCGAGCGGTACGGCAGGGAACGCGCGCGGCAGTACGCCGATGCGTCCGAGGAGGCGATCCGGCAGTACCGCCGCATCGTGAAGGAGCGGCAGATCGAGTGCGATTTCGAGGAGCAGAGCGCGTATCTTTACGACCTTTACGATGCCGAGACGCTCCGGCGCGAGGCGTCCGCCGCCGAAGCGTTGGGTTTGCCGGCGTCGTTTGCCGAGACGGTCGAACTGCCGTTTCCCGTCGCGGGCGCGGTGCGCTTCGAGCGTCAGGCGCAGTTCCATCCGCTCAAATTTCTTGCGGCGGTGAGCGAGGGACTGACGATCTACGAACACTCGCGCGTGCTTTCGGCCGACGCGCATATGCTTCAGGTCAACGGATACACCGTCGCGGCGGACCGGATCGTGTTTGCCACACACTTCCCGTTCGTCAATTTCCCGGGGTTGTACTTTGCCCGCATGCACCAGTCGCGCGCGTACTCCGTCGCGCTGGAAAACGCGCCGAAGCTGAACGGCATGTACGTCGACGCGGTGGAGGACGGGCTGTCCCTGAGAAATTATGAGGACCTTTTGATCCTCTGCGGCTGCGATCACCGCACGGGCGAAAATACGGAGGGCGGGCGGTACGGCGCGCTACGGGGAATCGGCAGGACGCTGTTTCCGGAGAGCAGGGAGACGGCGCATTGGTCGGCGCAGGACTGCATGACGCCGGACCGCGTGCCGTACATCGGCCGGTACGGCTGCGGCAAGCCCGGCTGGTATGTGGCCGCGGGGTTCAATAAATGGGGCATGACGGGGTCCATGACGGCGGCGATGATTCTGAGCGACCTGATCGCCGGAAAGGAAAATCCAAACGCGGCGGCGTTCCGTCCCCGACGGTGCAGCGCGGCGATGGCCGCCGGCGTGCTTCGCGCCTGCAAACAGGCGGCAAAGGGTCTGGGAAGGCAGAATCTGACCATGCCCGAGGCGGCGTTCGACGATCTGCCGATCGGCCATGGAGGCATTGTCCGTGTGGGCGACGAGAAGGTCGGCGTGTACAAGGACCGGCAGGGGAAAGCGCATCTTGTCGATCCGCGCTGTCCGCATATGGGGTGCCAGCTGGAATGGAACCCGGATGAGAAGAGCTGGGACTGCCCCTGTCACGGTTCGCGATTCGACTGCGACGGGCGGCTGCTCGATAATCCCGCGCAGGCCGATCTGCCCGGGGACCGGCAGGAATAGCGTATGCAGCGTTTGGCGGTGTGGACTCATATTTGCGCGGCGCGCGGCTCATACTAGCCGCGAGGTGATGCAGCAATGCAGTTAACGCAAAAGGAAACCATGCTTTTGCAGGACTTGAAGAGCCAGGAACAGCTTTGTATCGAGAAATACCGCCGGTATGCGGACGAAGCGTGCGACGAACAGCTGAAGGAACTGTTTTCTTCCCTTGGGCAAACGGAGCAGACGCATCTGGACACCATCATGCAGATGATGGCCGGCACGGTGCCCATGACGTCCGGCGGCGGGCAGCAGCAGAACGTTAAGCCGCAGCCCTCGCGCTGCGGCGAGAACGAGAAGAAACACGACGCGTTTCTCTGCCAGGATGCGCTCAGCATGGAAAAGCACGTGTCCGGCTCCTACAACACGAGCATCTTTGAATTTCAGGACGCGCAGGCGCGCGACGCGCTCAACCACATCCAGAAGGAAGAGCAGCAGCACGGGAAGCGGATCTACGACTACATGTCGGCTAACGGCATGTACGCCTGAGCGAAAATTCCGGGCAGCGGAAGCCGCGGCAACATGCCGCGGCTTTCGCTTATCAAAAAAAGTTCTTTTGCAGGGGTTTTACCCCTGCACCCCACCCAAAGGGCATGCCCCTTGGGGATCCCTGACCCCGCAAGCGCCCTGTTCCAGGGCGCCTGCGAAAATGAGTTCTCAGGGCCGTTACGGCCCGAAACGGTGGTTTGGAGGAGAACCTCCAACGCCCTCTTTATCGACAGACTGAGCCGGTTTCGGGCGGAAACGGGCTCCCGCCGGCTTGCGCGGCGGAACGAAATATGGAATAATATGCGCAGGACCCCGCGAGGCGCATTTTTCCGCGTCAATCGCTGCCGCCGCGGGGAGGGCTTACGGAGATGCGCGTGTGTACAAACGGCTGACGATCGCTGCGACTGCAGTTATATTTTTCTTATGCGGCTGCGGGCGCGCGCAGTCGGCGGAGCCGGAGCGATACGAGCAGACGTTTTTCGACGTGTTCGACACCGTAACGACAATCGTCCTTTACGACGAGGATGCCGACCGCGCGGCCAAGCGTCTGCAGGCCGTTCACGACGAGCTGCTGACCTACCACGAGCTGTACGACGCGTATGAAACCTACGAAGGCGTGAACAACATCCGCACGATCAACGAAAACGCGGGAATCGCGCCCGTCAGGACGGACGAACGGCTGACCGGTCTGCTCCTGTTTGCCAAGGATATGGATACGCTCACGGACGGCAGGATGAACGTTGCGATGGGGAGCGTGCTTTCAATCTGGCACGATTACCGCGAGGCTGGTCTGGACGATCCAGAGAACGCCGAACTGCCGCCCATGGAAGCGCTGCGCGAGGCGGCAAAGCACACGGATATTTCCGGCGTGATCGTGGACGAAACGGCCGGAACGGTCTATCTTTCCGACGCCGAGGAACAGCTCGACATCGGCGCGGTCGCGAAGGGGTACGCCGCGCAGCGGGTTGCGGACGACATGCGCGCGCAGGGCGTGACCTCGATGCTGCTCAGCGTCGGGGGCAACGTGTGCGCGATCGGCGGCCGGCCGGACGGAAGCGCCTGGCGGGTCGCCGTTCAGGACCCCGCGTCCGGGGGAACGCTCTGCACGCTCGAGGTGCGGGACGAGAGTCTGGTAACGAGCGGGACCTATCAGCGCTATTACACCGTGGACGGAAAGCGGTACCATCACATCATCGACCCGGACACGCTGATGCCGGAGACGTACTTTGATTCCGTTTCGGTCCTGTGCGCAGATTCCGGGCTTGCGGACGCGCTGTCTACGGGGCTGGCCAACATGCCGCTCGGGGAGGGTCTCGCGCTTGTCGAGTCGCTCGACGGCGTGGAGGCGCTGTGGGTGCAGCCGGACGGCACACAGACGCAAAGCGACGGGTTCTCCGCGTATGTCCTGCAGGACTGAGCCGGAGCACGGAAAAACGATACCAAAACAGACAAATAAACGATAACGCGCACAGGAAAGGGGCGATTTTATGCACTGCACGCGAAAGGTAAACGAGGATATCACCTGGGTGGGCGGCAACGACCGGCGGCTTGCGATGTTCGAGGGCGTTTACTCCGTGCCGGACGGCGTTTCCTATAATTCCTACCTGCTTACCGATGAAAAGACGGTTCTGTTCGATACGGTGGACAAGGCCGTCGGCAAGGTGTTCTTTGAAAACGTGGCGCACGCGCTGAACGGGCGGAAGCTGGACTACGTGGTGGTGCAGCACATGGAGCCGGACCATTCCGCCACGCTGGCGGACCTGCTGGCGCGCTATCCGGAGGCAAAGGTGGTCTGCGGCAAAAAGGCCGCGGAGATGATCGGACAGTTCTTCGGCGCGGAGATTGGCGAACGCGCGCGCGTCGTGGCCGAGGGGGACACGCTTTCGGCCGGAAAGCACGAACTGCTGTTTCTCGCGGCGCCGATGGTGCACTGGCCGGAGGTGATGGTCACCTTTGATAAAACCGACCGCATCCTGTTTTCCGCCGACGCGTTCGGCACGTTCGGCGCGCTCAACGGCGCGCTCTTTGCAGACGAGGTGGACTTCTACGGGGACTATCTTTCCGAGGCGCGGCGCTACTATGCGAACATCATCGGCAAATACGGTCAGCAGGTGCAGTCGCTGCTGAAAAAGATGCTCGCGCTCGATATCGCCATGATCTGCCCGCTGCACGGGTTCGTACACCGGAAGGACTTCGGCGGATACCTGGAAAAGTACCGCCGCTGGAGCGCGTATCTGCCCGAGGAGACGGGCGTGATGATCGCCTACGCCTCCATCTACGGAAATACGGGGAACGCCGCGGAGATCCTCGCCTGCCGCCTGCGGGACGCGGGCGTGCGGACGCAGATGTTCGACGTATCGGTGACGCCGGATTCCGAAATCGTCGCGGCGGCGTTCCGCTTCAGCCATCTCGTGTTCGCCGGTCCGACCTACAACGCGGGCGTGTTCGTGACCATGGATGCGCTGCTTCGGGATATCGCCGCGCACAATCTCCAGAACCGGACGGTCGCGTTCATCGAGAACGGCTCATGGGCACCCGTGAGCGGAAAGCTCATGCGCGAGATCCTCGCGCCGCTGAAGAACCTCACGTTCCTCGACGCGTCGGTGACGATCCGTTCGTCTCTGAAGGAGGGGCAAACCGCGGAGCTCGACGCGCTGTGCGGCGCGATCCTCGCCACGATCGAACGGCCGGCGGCCGCCGAGGTCCCGGCGGGGGAGGTCGATCCGGCCGCGCTGTTTACGCTCAGCTACGGCCTGTTCGTTCTGACCGCGAAGGACGGGGAGCGGGACAACGGCTGCATCGTCAACACCGTCACGCAGATCACCAACACCCCCAAGCGCATTTCCGTCGCGGTCAACAAGCAGAACCTCACGCACGATATGATCCTCAAAACGGGCGTATTCAACGTGTCGGTGCTCACCGAGGAGGCGAAGTTCTCCGTGTTCGAGCGCTTCGGCCTGCAGAGCGGCAAAACCGCCGACAAATTCGCCGGCTTCGAATCCGCCGCGCGGAGCGCGAACGGGCTTTACTACGTCACCGAGGGCGTGAACGCGCTGCTGAGCTGCAAGGTGATCTCCGCCACGGATTACGGCTCGCATACGCTGTTCGTGGCCGACCTGACCGAGGCGAAAAAGCTCTCCGCCGCGCCGTCGGTCACCTACGAGTATTACCGCAAAAACATCAAACCCAAGCCGAACCCGGAGCAGGTGAAGCGGAAGAAGGGCTGGATCTGCACCGTCTGCGGCTACATCTACGAGGGCGACGTGCTGCCGCCGGACTTCATCTGCCCGGTCTGCAAGCACGGCGTGGAGGCGTTCGTCCGCCTGGAGTAGACGCAGCGCGCAAAGGTAAAGCAAGAGGCGCGGCCATGTGGCCGCGCCTCTTGCATGTCGATAAAGGGGGTACGTTGGAGGCTCCGCCTCCAAACCACTGCTCAGGGCCGTAACGGCCCTAAGAACCCGTTTTTGCAAGCGCCCTGGAACAGGGCGCTTGCGGGGTCAGAGATTGCTCCCTTTGGAAACCCTTTGCTTATCGGAATGTGGGGTTCTCAGGGGCGGACGCCCCTGAGCAGGGGGGCGGGGACGGAGTCCCCGAAGAGGTTTCATGCGAGGGCGGAGCCCTCAAAGAAGCCCTTTACTCGATCACTTCGATGGCAAGCGGGAACTTGCTCATGTATTCACAGCCGTCCTTCCGAAGGAGGATCGGATTCTCGTACCGGAAGCCGATATCCTCGTCCGGGCAGGCATACTGCATGGCGCAGATGAGCACCTCGTTCTCCTGATACACGTGATCCGGGTCGGTCCAGTACGCGAACGGTCCGTCGTGGCGGCCGATGCGCCATTCGTCGCCGAGCATGCCGATGCCG
>CAZIQO010000088.1:0-10615 GCA_964541465.1 uncultured Oscillospiraceae bacterium | reverse complement strand
TTTTGGCTGTATTGCAACTCCATTCTACCAGAGTCTTGCATGAACTCCTTTATTTCCCTAAAGTGTTGCACTTGATAGTATAATTCACCGCCTGCTTTATTTTTGGCGCGGATGCGATCAAGGAGAGTCGAAGCCCGGAACACGAAAAGCCGCAGCGCGGCTTTTTGCCGAGCCGTTTTTCCTTTTCTTTTAGCGCGAAGCGCGCACAGCATAGAAGTGGGGTACTGTCGAAAATTATGCACCCAAAAGGAACACGGCCGTGGGTTTGACGCTCAGCTGACGGCAGAATCAACGTCTGCCTGAATCCCTACGATGACGTCCCGTAATATACAAAAAACGCGAGAATAAGAAGCGTCAGTAGAATTTTCCAGACGATATGCATTTTCGATTTCCAGATGGCGACGACCGCCATGATCGGGAAAAAGAAAATCCATAGGAGCACCTTGCCGAACGTTCCTGCCTTTTTCTGCTCCTCCGGTTCCGTACGGATTGTGTATACGGTATTCGTTTTTTGCTCCGCGGCTTCCCGCGCGGCGGAATATCCGCAATTCGGGCAAGCCGCTGAAAAGTATCTGGTGCCGCAGTGCGGACAGGCAAAGGCCTTCGCGCCCGCCTTTGTGCCGCAGGAAGGACAGAAGCCCGAATCAAATACGGCGCCGCAGTTCGCGCATTTGTTTGAGAATTCCGGGGAACCGCATCCGCTGCACGTGGCTGCCGAATCGTCGTTTAATATGCCGCAATACTTGCAAACCTTCATACTTGCCTCTGATGCATGGCAGTGCCGGTCATAACTCTGCCGTTCTTTCGTTTATTTCAATCCGGCAACGCTCCCGCGTTTCACGTATATCGTCTCGGGGTAAAATCCATTGGTCGGATCGTTGCTCCAAAGCCCGTGCGCCATGAAATAGTCGATCGCCTCTTTCGGAAACGAGGCGCTTGCGTTGAGCATAAATGCGATTTCGCAGCTATCAGCCGAGTGCGCGCGACGCTATTCGTCGACGGCATTGTTCCTCCGCAGGCCGGCAGGCGCGTCCCGCCTGCGTACCGTCCTCCCGGACATGATCTGGTTGCCGCCGTCCGTTTTCAGATATGCCGCGTTCATGCTGGGAACAGGGATTTCCTCTTGATGCAAGCCGATTCCGACGTAATACGCGTCGTCACACAATTCTATCCATGCTTACGTGCTTTCAAGATTGATATGGTATCAATATAACGTCTGGCATGAGCAGAAATCAAGGACTATTTGTCAGATTTTCCTTTGCAAATTTTTCCGCAAGGTATTCGATGGATTCCTCGTTCCGCTCACGTCCTTTGGGGGCGAGCTTATCAAGGCCGAAGTATGCGGTGGCGGTGATATGAGGTTTGCGCTCAACAGCTTCATCATCGGCCGGAAGGCTGATGCCTGCAGCACAGGGGATACCGGATTGCGTGGGCAACTGAAACTTATCGGGACGGCAGACGGAAGCCGCCCGTCAGGGCGGCTTCGTGGTTGCTACGATAACCGTTTCCAGTAATTTCCGGACTGCTGCGTCGGCGGCAGTCGGTCGCCGATCTGGATCGTCACCTGTCGGGCGTCTTTCACGGCGTTGCCGCGCGCGTCGACTTCGACATACTCGCCGGCGGGCCTGTTGTCTTCGCCCGGCCTGAACAAATCGTTGGACATCGTATTCACCTCCCTTTGAGGTAATTTGTCACGCTGAACCGGTTCTTACGCAATCAACCCGGGAAAGGGGCAAAACAAAACACAGCAAACAAAAATCGCAGGAAGCAGGATTTGAGGGCGCGCCGGAGATGTCCGCCGCGGTTCTTGCGGCGGTTTCGGCCGTCATAGCCTTTTACGTGTGGAAAGTCGAAGCCGTACGGCTTCAAAAAACCATGGAACAAATAGGTAAAATTTGAGGAGGGAAAAGCATGAATATCACAAGTCTGATCATCATCGCATTGTTTGTCGAGGCGGTCGTGCAAACGCTCAAGCCGCTCTGGGACAGGACGGCCGGCAGGGTCACGGTCGCCGAGATCGTGAGCATGGCCATCGGCGTTGCGATCGCTATCGTCGCGCGGATCAACATGCTCGCCGGCATCATCGAGATCACGCAGCCCGCGCTGCTGTACGTCATGTACGTGCTCACCGGCGTCGCGCTGGGCAGAGGGCCATCGTTCGTGCACGATCTGTGGTATAAGATCAAGGACAGTATTGCAGCCGACTAAACGTTATGCAGTAAAAAGCGCCGTCCCTTCGGGCGGCGCTTTTTGCAAATGCAAGTTTGAATCCGTAACGGCCGCGGCCCTTACAGCCCCATTTCCTTTTTCAGCTTTGCGAGCTCATCGTCAACGGACGGCGTGTCCTTGGCGTATTTCTCCTCGAGCTTGCGTGCCTCGTCCACGGCGGTATCGGTATTGAGATCGGTCATGGCGTTCGCCCGATCCAGCATATTGTCGGCCTTCTCCTCCATGCGCGCAAAAGCCTCCATGGCGCCGTCCGCTTTCGTTGAGGAGGAGGAAAGATCGTTGATCTTCTCCTGCGTTTTCGCGACGGCGACCTTCGCTTTGATGCTCTGGCGGCGGGCCTTGAGGGTTTCGATATCGCTCGCCAGCTTGTCGTGCATCGTGCGCATCTTGACGGCGTTTTCATGGGCGACCGCATATGCGGTTTTGAGGCCGGCGCCGGCAGCTTCCAGTTCCTGCTTTTTTGCGATGAACACGCGCGCGTCGTTTTCGTTGCCCACGGCGAGAGCCTTCCTTGCGAGCGCATCGTACTTATCCACCTGCGCCTGATTTTCGTCCGCAAGCCTCTTGGTGCGCGTTTCCTCGGCCATAATGCCGGCGGTCTCCTGCCGAACCTCCGCCAGGTCCTTGCTCATATCAAGCAGATACTGGTCTATCATCTTCGCGGGGTCCTCGGCCTTGTCAAGCAGAGCGTTGATGTTCGCCTTTACGATGTCGTTGAACCTTGATAAAATGCTCATGATTTTGTTCCTTTCTTTGTTTTAATCAATCACTGCGGTTTGCGGCAGTATAACCCGTCCGGCTAGTCTTCCTTGCTCTCGTCCTTGCCCGAATATTTGTCGGCGAGCGTTTCCGCGTCCGTATCCCCGAATTTTTCGAGCGGCGTATTGAGAATATCCTCGGTCTGCTGCGCCTCGATATTCTTCTGTTCCTTGTGTTTTTTCCACCATATGAGCAGTATCACCAGGATTGCGACTGCGCCGAGTACGATAAACACATATGGCCACGCCGATTTTTCAACGTGCATGATCCGCTCGCCCGCATCCCTGAATGCGTTGGAGATGAATTCCTCGTAGGAAAGCGACGAGTCGTAATAATATGCGTTGATGTAATCGACGAGTATGTCGTACGCCTCGTCGTCTATCACGGTCTGCGCCGAATAGCCGATGACGATGTTGCCCATGTACGCGTCGCTTCTCAGATAGACGTACACAAACAGCAGATGTCCCTCATCCGTGAACAGTTCCTCATAGAGGCTTTCCGCGAACGCATCGAGCGTGTCCTCGTCGGGCGCGTAGTCGCCGTCGATATTATCCGTTATATAGACGTACGGCTGAACGCCGGTCTCCTGATAGAAGCTCTTGAGGCCGCTCGTAAGCTCTGATGAAGACTGGATGAAGCTGCCGGTCTCATCGGTGTAATAACCGGTCTCGTTCACGAGGGATGCGGAAAGTTTTTCGCGCTTTACCGTGGACGCGGTAATGCTGCTGCCGGAACCGATGGAGGTGGAACTGCAGCTGGAGAAGGAGCCGATCATCACAACGATCACAATGAGCACGATCGCAATAACGCTCAGCGCTCCGCAGCCGCAGCCGCTGCGCGCGCCGCCCGGTCCGGGTCCGGGCCTCGACGGACCTCTGTGCATGCCGAATCCCGGACCGCCTGAAGGTCCGCTTCCCCGAAAACTTCCGCCGAACGAGCCGCTGCCGCGCCCTCCGCCGCTTCCGCCGAACGAACCGCCGCCGCGGCTGCCGCCGCCGAACGAACCGCCGCTACGGCTGCTCCCGCCGAACGAGCCGCCGCTGCGCCCTCCGCCGCTTCCGCCGAACGAACCGCCGCCACGGCTGCCGCCGCCGAACGAACCGCCGCCATGACTGCCGCCGCTTGAGCCTCCTCTTGCCATATACCAACACCTCTGCATTTGATTCATTCGATAGATAAAAATTATTTTGACATGAAAGGCATTTTATGTCAACATACCATAACAAAATGCCGACCCAATGCCGCCTTCGGCCTCGACGTATGATTAGAGGTACCGGCAATAGAGATTCGTAATTCGGGACTCCGATCTGCTGATCAATATGAAGCAGATCCGACAGAAGGGCCGGCAATTTATCAGTTCCGACAGGGCCGATGCGAAAAACGAACATCCACAAAAGAAAACGGATGAGAAAGGCAGAAAGACTTGCAAGGAAACGCGCCGCGGCAAAAACGAGAATCAAAAAAGCTGGCGGCGCGCATGGCAGCAGGGATCCCCTGAAAGGGAAAAGCACCTGGTTTACGCGCAATCGTGCAGCATGGGGACAGGCGGTGGAAGGAAGCACCTGCAATATAACGGAGATGCCCGGGTACGTTGGTTCATTTCTCAACTGCCTTCTTCGGCTTTAGGATGGAGTGCGCTTCATGAAATACAAAATGCGTTCCGAATCGATGATTGCTTCCTTTTTGACGATTGAAAAACAGGTTCCGAATGCGGTTTCAAATCCCTCTCGCGTATAATCCGGGAAGATGTCGTCGCGTGTTTTGAGCAGGAGCTCGACCTGGGAGTCCGACTTCGGCACGAATTCGATAATGAGCGCATCTGTCAGCGAGGCCAGCCAGGAGGCGATCATCGGCAGCGGCAGGTTGTTGGAAATGGCGAGATGATGGATAACCGCCAGCGCAAGAATGCAGTCCGGCTTTTGCCGCTCGAAGATTGACTTGCGCTCGGCGCAGGCAAACCCGATTGCAGGGCTGGGATTCGTTAAATCGCAAAGCAGCGGCAAAAGGGGCTTGGACGCCCGTTTGGCCCAAAGATAACCGCGTTCCACCGCGAGCGGATCGATATCCAAAGCGACGACGGATGCGCCGCATTGCAGCGCCAGACGCGAAAAGCGTCCGTCGTTTGCGCCGATATCCCAAACCGTCTTCGGCGCGCTTTGTTCGAGGAACGCTGTGACCAGCGACTGTTTTGCCGCGGCGGCCTGCCGCGAATAATTCGTGCTTTCGTAATAGTCGCCCCACTCCGTCTGCACCTTCGGCAGGCTCAGCCGCTCGACGCCCCGCATCATGCTTTCGATCAAAGCGATATGCGAAGCAAGCGGCAGCTTTATGGTGCGCGTCGGAGTTTGTTTCTTCCCGTCTTCGTCGTGCTTTTTCACGGCTTTTGCGTGCCAGACGATATGCTGTTTGGCAAACATTCCGCCTTTGCCGTTTAGCAACGTTGCCGCAAGGTCCAGCGGGATGCCGTCGATCCAGTCGCGCAGCAAAAGATTCAGTCGAATATCGATGTTCGCCATCAGAAACAAAGGTGCCAGAAAATGCCGGCAAAACTGCCCGTATGCGATCCACGGCTGCCCGTCGCTGTAAAAATCAAACGAAAGCGTATCGATCAACGTTGCATGCCCGTCGACGAACTGGATATTGTATGCGCTCGCGTCTTTCAGGATCATGCCTTTTTCCAGCGCCGCCCGGTGGATGCGCAGCGTCGCCGCCGCCGCGTCCTTTAGCATGCTGAACGACCATTCGTACGGATAGGAAATCATCGGAACGCGGTCCGGACAGATCACGCGGTATGCTCCTTCTGTCAGCGCGGACGCTTCTGTTTCCGTGTGCCGGATCAGATCGCCGCTTTTCGTCAGTTCTTCGTACAGCCCGGATTGCATAAGCGCTTGATACTGCTTTTGATAGCAGGTGTTTATCTGGCGGTATAACGTTCCGTCGTGAAAAAACACGACGCCGCTCGGGTCGCGGAAGGAGCTGAATTCACGCTGCGCGTCGCTCATTTGGCACTTTCCTTATGCTCCGGTGCTGTATCGTCTTCCAAAACCGCATCGGCCGACTTGTCTTCCGTCTCGTCCGATGCCTTGGCCTTTTTTTTAAACAAACCTGAGAGCCTGTTGCGCATAACGATAAGCGCCGCGCCGACCGTTGCCAGCGATGCCACGATGATCTGAATAATCATGCTTCCGAGACCGGGATCCAAATACATTTCTTTTTCCTCCTATAACCAGTAACGAATACGGCAATCAATCTTTATTATCTTGGTTTACGGATCCAGAGTTGCGCCGAGCTTTGTCAGCACAAGCCGCAGCGTATCCGGTCCGGACAGCCCGTCGATATCGATTGATTCGCCGCGAAAATAGACCGCATTCAGTATACGCCTTTGCTCGGAGTATGGAATATCCACGCCGCTGAGCGTCGGCTCGCCGTCGGCCGATGAAGACCGGAAGTTATGGTCGGACTGTAAAACAATGACGCAATCCTGATCCTTCGAAAGGATCGTGGACAGAATTTCCTCCAGCCGGGATGTCGTATAGATATGCTGGTCAAGGTAATACTGCGGATTTGTAATATCGTACCAATATAATCTGTCGCGTATCTCACCGGTTGCTGTGTGCGAATAGGGCCTGTGCGGGGACATGATGTAGCAAAGCGCCGCCGAATTGGATTCGGCCTGATAAAAGTCCGGATCGGCCATATAATCCATAATCAGCGAAGGCGCAGTCCCGACCCAATGATTGTCCGGGATTCGCCAGGCGATCGAAACCAGCATGGACTGATCGAGCAGAAGCTTTGTCGGCGTCTTGCCCGAAACGGAAACAGCACTTACACCAATATCGTCAAACGAAGAAAGCAACGAAGGGCAGGCAAACAGGTCGTCTATGTTGGAGATGCCGACGGTCGAATAGCCAAGATCGTTGAGCGTCTGGTAAATCTGACCGTTTGCGGCCGTTTGTAAAATTTCTTCATACGACATATCGGACGTTGCCGCATCGTTGCTCAGGCAAAGATCATTTGCGATGTTGATTCGCGTCAATATTGTCGCGTTATAGCTTGCGGACGAGACGGAAAATCCGTTTTCCGTCAGAAAATCGTGAAACGGTGAAAGGTCGTAATAGAAATACGTTTGCATTGTTTCAAATTCCGCGAATTCATCCGTTATGATGAAATAGAAATTCGGCATCGTTTCCGTTTCGCTATCCGTCGTCGCTTCAATTTGGAGCGGTTCAATGCTTCTCCTCTGCACCACGCCGGGGACGGCCATCACAATGTTAAAAAGCACGATTACGCCCAAAAAGACGCTTAATCCTGCTGTTGCATACCGGAGCGCCTTTTTTTTGCGCGCACGGTATAATAAAACACCTGCAACGATTGCAATGATCAGCGCAAGCGCATACGCATAATAGCTCCGGTCCGATCCCGTCACAAGCTTTGTCAGATTTTTCAACAAACTGAAATAAGAAAAGAGGACCATGCAGATTGTTCCAACCAATGCGGAGAAAAATGGATTCCGACCAAATATAAAATACAGGCCCCAATATCCGATCACCCCGATGCCGAGAGAAATCCCCATTGGCAGCAGAACGTCCGTCAGCGGGCAAAGAAACGAATTGTTCGCAAATAGGTAGAGTGCCGGCAGGATGCTGATGCACAGAACAGGAATAAGCGGCAAAAACCGTTCTTTGTTTTTCGAGTTATACAGTTGGTTCATCTCTTTGCTCGGACTCCATTTATAATATAGTTTGAAATTTTTCCGCCGCCCATAATGGATCTGGCGGAACAACTATCAAGGCGTTCAAATCTCACAAATGCTCAAACATTCTGCAATGGATGAAAACACAAAGGATATTGTATCATCCGGTAAATCTTTGCATTCGTGCAATTTAATAGATTATAGCACAAAATTGTAGCAGACAACTGTAAAATCCGGCAATCGGAAAGATCAAGATCCATGGAATTTACCTTGCGGAAGGAATGAATAGATTCCGTCGCCGACGAAAGCAGGTTTGGGAGCAAAATAAAAGAGCCGGAAACACTGAAATTGCCGGCTTACTATACCGGCGCAGTTGGCGACGTGATCTCTGGATTATGCGCTCAGATTTCTCGTCCCGGCTCCTGTCCGGAATTTTACGTACCGACTATCTCGCCCTGCCGCCGCCCGGAATAAACAAGCCCGAAGATCTGTCTTATCTTGGGGAAGGATTCCGCAGCGTTTCCGCTCGCTGCGCGTTTCGGAAACCGCGGCGGATTCAAGCCCGGGAGCGAGGGAAAACCCGAACGCTGCGGGAATCCTGCTTGGCCGATCTGCCGATACAGGGGCTTTTTCGCCGCGCTGCATCGCCCTGCCCGTAAATTCCGCAGAAAAAGCGGCCGGCTGGCTGTCGTCGGGACGCAGGAACCGGCATCGCGGCATAGGATAGTAGTATATTCGATGCGATCAACAGGAGGCCGATGATGTTTCCGCCAAATGACAACGACTGGATCCCCTATGTGCAGAACGCCGCTGCGAATAACGAAGCGCCCTGCTGGGTGGATATCGTAGGCGACGTGCAGCACCCCGCCGCATATTACTATCTGTCCCCCACGCCGAGTCCGTCCCCTACGGAAGCGGCGTTCCGGATGAGGCTCAACGGGAACCCGCTCAGCAGCAACCCCAACATCTATGCGCTGAAGGAATTCGTATGGGGTGTCGTGATTCGAAGCGACGCAAATTTCGAGATCTTCACAATCAGCGTAAACGCAAGCGGAGGCGCCTACAACCTGCAGGTAAGAGACGAGTATTCGGCGCTGGTCTACAATGTACCGATCGCGCTGCACGATCCGTCTCAGCCCGCGGATAACGTGCGGGTGGTCGGCGCGGGCGCGTATTTCCCTTGCGCCGGTCCCGTCGTACCGGACGCGGACTTCTTTCTTGATTTCACGCTGCCTACCGACGTCTTCGACTCGTTCAACTTCGTATCCTCCACCTACCGGATGTGTTACTTTACCTCGACGCAGGACCTTGTGATCAACAAGGAGTTCGTATGCGGCGCGATCATCAATCCGCCGACGGAGACGCCCGTTTTGTGCGTGACGAAGCAGATCATGTCGGGCCCGACCACCGTCTGCACGGACGATACGCACACGTGGTTCCTGCTCATCACCCTGTATAACTGCGGAGGCGTGCCGGTAAACGACGTGGTGCTGAACGATACGCTCAGCCCCGACATTGTGCCGACTGCGCCGCCGGTGTTTGCTCCGAACACGGGCGTGAGCTACGATGCGGGGATACGCACGGTTACCTGGAGCGTCGGCACCGTTCCCGTCGGCGCCGTCCTGGCGCTGACGATCGGTCTGACCGGGTATTTCACGGCGCCCGGCCACTATATCCTCGATATTGGGGCTGTGGATGGGACGGACCTGACGCCTACGCTCTTTTCCGACCACGGCATCCTCGTATATGCACCGGACCAGCTGACGGCGGACAAAGAGCTGGTATCCGGCCCGGCGTCTGCTGAACAATGCGGCGTGTCGGCATGGACGTTTCGTATCACCGTAACGAACACGGATGTTACGGATATTCCGAACCTGGAGGTCGTGGATCATATCGACGACTCCTTCACGATCGAATCCGGCCCGCAGCTGACGCCGAGCGCGGGAAGCGCCGTTTCCAACGGGCGCGAGATCGTCTGGACGATCGATAATCTGGCGGGGAATTCCGCCGAAACGCTGCTCGTTTCCGTAACGGGATTTTTCACCGGCGCGGGGCACGTCGTCTTCAATGCCGGATGGATCGAAAACCAGTGCGGGCAGACGGTGACGTTTCAGGACGCGGGCGTCGACGTGCTGCCGATCACCATCGCAGGGCCGATCCGGGTTTGCGGGGAGATCGTCGACTGCCGGTCCCTGCAGCCGCTGAGCGGCGTTTCGGCGATTCTCTACGACGGCAGCTGCAGGGAGATCCGCCGGGATACGTTTGACGAGCGTTACTGCCTGGACCTGACCGCCGGCACGTATTCGGTACTGTTCGAAAAGGAGGGGTACGGCGGGAAGTTCCTCTCGCTGATATTGCAGTCCGGCGCCGATATCGCAGCCGATGTAAGGATGGCGCCCAGAACCGCGCCCGCCCCGGTTCGCGCCGGGGACGGAGACGATGCCGATCTCGATCTTTTCTCCGGGATCGTATGTGAGAAGATCGACGCGGAGATCGTGTTCAGCAGTCTTGTCTGTCTGAACAGCGCGGCGGAGGTGGAATGCCTGAACGATATTCTGGACAGCTATTCGTGCGACGTGCTCTGCGGATCAAAGCTGCGCCTCACGCTCGGCATTGAAAAGAATATCGTTTACCGGCTCGATCAGAGCAAGGATTTTCAGTACGACGTACGAACGGCCGCCGTATGTTTTCCGCTCAGATACGGCTGCCGGTGCCGGCATGTGGAATGCTCCGCCGGCATAACACGCGTCGTTTTCTGCAAGGAAGAGAACATTGTTTTCAACACGGCGTACCTCACGTTCAGCGGATACCTTTTGCGGCAGGACGACGTTCTGGTGCGCGGCGTCGCAATGGAGGAGCGCTCTCCTTCCTTTTCTTGAGGGTGAATTATACTATCAAGTGCAACACTTTAGGAAAATAAAGGAGTTCATGCAA
>CAZIQO010000087.1:0-10672 GCA_964541465.1 uncultured Oscillospiraceae bacterium | reverse complement strand
CATTGTCGTTATTTTATCTGACAATTGAGGTTTACACAATCTAGGAGACACTCTCCGAATTTACCTCTATGACGACAAAATGACCATCCTGTACAATACACAAGATGGTCAAAAGTCGTTCCCTATCGAGCAAAATAGTTTGCCTAAGGGTCATTTGGTGGAGGCGGGGAGAGTCGAACTCCCGTCCGAAAACCCTTCCGCCGGACCTTCTACGAGCGTAGCCGATGGTTTGACATTCCCTCTCCCGGTCTCCCGTCGGCAGGATACCGGCTTTGGTAGCTTCATTTGTCCGGCCCGCCGCAAAGCTTAAGCGGGTTCGTTCCCTGCCCTAAATGACGCCCGGATCCGCAACAGCAGGTTTTTGCGGGCGGACGGCCGCGAGCGTTACGCTGCGACTGCTAATGTATTGTGGTTGTCAGTTCTTTTGAACTTTTCCCGTTTTTAACGAAGCACGGGGCTTCGGCTCGCTTATCCAACTTCGGCGATCCCCGTCGAAACCGGATTCGCCCCCATAATACGCGCCGATCTCGGCGCAGTTTTATTGTACGCAGCCGCCGGGTTTCCGTCAAGCCGGAACGGAAAATGTTTCGTTTCGTTCACGGCGCGTTGCATTTTTCGGGCGTTCAGGTCAAATCGGTAAATTCAGGAAGTTGAGCGTGGCGAAATAATCCTCCGGCGTTTCCGCGCGGCGGATCAGTTCGGTCGAGCCGTCCGGCTTTAACAGCACCTCCGCGCTCCTCAGCTTGCCGTTGTAGTTGTACCCCATCGAAAACCCGTGCGCGCCCGTATCGTGGATAACGAGCAGGTCGCCGGTTTCGATCTTCGGCAGCGGACGGTCGACGGCGAACTTGTCGTTGTTTTCGCACAGCGCGCCGACCACGTCGTAGAGGTTCGTCAGCGGCGCGTTCTCCTTGCCCATCACGGTGATGTGATGGTACGCGCCGTACATGGCGGGCCGCATGAGGTTGCACGCGCAGGCGTCCACACCGACGTACTTTTTATACGTCTCCTTCTTATGGATCGCGCGCGTCACGAGATACCCGAACGGGCCCGTGATGTAGCGGCCCAGCTCGGTGAAGATTTTGATCTTCAGTCCGGACGGCGCGATGATGCGCTCGTACTCCCGCATGACCTCGTCCCCGATATATCGAATGTCGGTCTCCTTTTCGTACGGACGGTACGGGATGCCGATGCCGCCGGAGAGGTTGATGAACGTCACGTTCGCACCCGTTTCCTCGTGCAGCTCGACGGCCGTTTTGAACAGCCGCCGCGCCAGCGCGGGGTAATAGTCGTCGTCGGTCGTGTTGCTTGCAAGAAACGCATGCAGGCCGAACCGCTCCGCGCCCGCTTTCAGGAGCATGCGGTAGCCTTCGGTGAGCTGCTCGCGCGTAAAGCCGTACTTCGCTTCGCCGGGGTTGCCCATGATCGTATTGCCGAGCATGAACTCGCCGCCCGGGTTGAACCGGCAGCAGACCGTCTTCGGAATACCGCCGTTCTCCGCCAGAAACGGAATGTGCGTGATGTCGTCGAGGTTGATCAGCACGTCCATTTCGCGCGCAAGCCGGAACTCCCTGGCGGGCGTATCGTTGGACGAAAACATGATGTCGGAGCCCGTGATGCCGACGGCGCGCGAAAGCAGCAGCTCGGTATACGACGAGCAGTCCATCCCGCACCCGCAGGCGTGGAGGATGCGCATGATCACGGGGTTCGGCAGCGCCTTGACCGCAAAGTACTCGCGGAACCCCTCGTTCCAGCCGAACGCCTCCTGCAGGCGCTTCACGTTTTCGCGGATGCCGGCCTCGTCGTAGATGTGAAACGGCGTCGGATATTTCTTCGCGATCGCCTCCAATTGGTCCCTGTCGAACGGCAGCGTTCTCATATACGGTCCTCCTTCCTGCGTCGTTCCATTTCGCGCCCCGCGTCGCGCTCCGCGATCGCATGGCGCTTATCATAAAGTTTTTTGCCCTTCGCGACGGCCAGTTCCAGCTTGACGCGCCCGTCCTTTAAATAGACGGAGAGCGGAATCAGGCTCATGCCGTCCTGCTGCGAACGCGCGCCGAGCCGCTTGATCTCGTTCTTATGCGCAAGGAGCCTGCGCGTGCGGAACGGGTCGCGGTTATAGATATTACCCTGCTCGTAGGGACTGATGTGCATGCCGATCACGAACAGCTCGCCGTTTTTCACCTGCGCGTAGCAGTCCCGAAGGTTGCACTGCCCCTTGCGGAGCGACTTCACTTCGGTGCCGAAGAGTTCGATGCCGCATTCGAGCGTATCCTCGATGAAGTACTCGTGCCGGGCCTTTCGGTTTTGCGCAAGCGGTTTGATCCCGCGTTTTACTGCCATGCGATCCGCTCTTTCCCGTTCGTTTCCTGATGTAAAATCATATATCCTCCGCTTTTGCCTTGTTTATCATAACGGCATTGCCCCGCGAAGTCAAGGACGCTCGCCCGCCGATTTTCGCCGCCGGAGGAACGCACGGACGAAAACGGCGCGCCCCCGAAGAGCGCGCCGCAGGCAGTCTGAAAACCGTCCTTACTCGAACAGGGTCAGCGTGACCGCAAGCACGCCCACGGTGATCGCGAGGATGATGGTGAGCTTCTGCAGCTTCGCCTCGCGGCTGGCGGCCTTGCCCTTCGTGGTGAACGACGTCGTCTCCCCGCCGAACGCGGCGCCCATGCCGCTGGTTTTCGTTTTCTGCACCAGCACGACGACGACGAGCAGGATAGAGATGGCAACAAGCGCGATCTTGATGATGGTTGCCGCAATTTCCATTTGACAGTTCCTCCAATCGCATGTTCCGGCGGCAAAGCGCGCCGTGGCGATGTTTTTTGAATGTAGCGCGAATGCCGTTTTGCGGATCGTTCCGCCGCTCCGGCATACGGAAAAACCGCGCCCGCGTATTGCGTATTATACCATGCGCCGGGTGGCAATGCAAGCAAAATACCGTCCGAAATCAGCCGACGATCAGGGACTTTCCCGTCATTTCCTTCGGCACGGGCAGGTCGAGCAGTTCCAGCAGCGTCGGGGCTAGATCGGACAGGCGGCCGTCGCCGCGGAGCTTTGCGTTTTTCCGCCGATCGTCGACGAGGATGCACGGCACGGGGTTGGTCGTGTGCGCGGTGAACGGCGCGTTTTCTGCCTCGTCCCACATCTTCTCGCAGTTGCCGTGGTCCGCGGTGACGATGCAGCGCCCGCCGGTGCTGCGGATCGCCTCGACCACCTCCGCCACGCACGCGTCCACCGCGTGCACGGCGGCCGTCGCGGCCTCCATCACGCCCGTATGACCCACCATGTCCGGATTGGCGAAGTTGAGGATCATCACGTCGTATTTGCCGCTCTCGATGCGTTTGACGGCCTCCGCGGCGACCTCGTAGGCGCTCATCTCGGGCTTGAGATCGTAGGTGGCCACCTTCGGCGACGGAATCAGGCAGCGGTCCTCGCCGGGATTCGGCGCTTCGACGCCGCCGTTGAAGAAGAACGTCACGTGCGCGTACTTCTCCGTCTCCGCGATGCGGAGCTGCGTTTTGCCGCAGGACGCCAGATACGCGCCAAGCGTGTTATGGAGCGACTCCGGCGCGAACGCGACGTACGCATGGCCTTCAAAGGTCTTGTCGTACTGCGTCATGCACACATAGTACAGCGGGAAGTATCCGTTTTTGCGCGGAAAGCCGCTGAAGTCCTCGAAGATATAGCTCCTTGTGATCTCCCGCGCGCGGTCAGGGCGGAAATTGAAGAAGATCACGCTGTCGTTCGGCCGCACGGTCCCGACTGGCGCTCCGGCTTCGAGGATCACGGTCGGCAGCACGAACTCGTCGGTATCGCCCTTATCGTAGCTTTGCTGCATGGCCTCCGCCGCGGAGGAGGCGGTTTCCCCCTCGCCGTACGTCATCGCGGCGTACGCCTTTTCGACGCGCTCGAAGCGGTTGTCGCGGTCCATGGCGTAATAGCGGCCCATCACGGTCGCGATCTTCCCGCAGCCGATTTCGGCAAGCTTTTCGTCAAGCTCCTCGACATAGTGCCTGCCGCTGCTCGGCGGCACATCGCGCCCGTCCATGAAGCAATGGATATAGACTTTCTTGAGGCCGTGATCGCGCGCCATTCTGACCAGCGCGTGCAGGTGCGTGATGTGCGAATGCACGCCGCCGTCGGAGCAGAGCCCCATCAGATGCAGCGCGCCGCCGAAGCGCCTGCAGTTCTCCATCGCGCCGAGGAACGCGGGGTTTTCAAAGAAATCCCCGTCTTGGATCGACTTCGAGATGCGGGTGAATTCCTGATACACGATGCGCCCCGCGCCGATGTTGAGGTGCCCGACCTCGGAGTTGCCCATCTGCCCCTCCGGCAGGCCGACGTCCATGCCGCTCGCGCGGATGGTCGTATGCGGATAGTCGTTCCACAGGCGCGTGATATTCTTTGCGCCGTCCGCCTTGATCGCGTTATAACGCGTTTCCTTCGAGCAGCCGAAGCCGTCAAGGATTAACAGTGCGGTGATCGGTTTCGTCATTCGAAATGAACCACCTTGGAAAAATCTTCGGACTTGAGGCTCGCGCCGCCGATCAGCCCGCCGTCGATCTCCGGCATGGCCATGAGCTCTTTGGCGTTCTTCGGGTTCATGCTGCCGCCATACTGGATGCGCACCTCGTCGGCAACCTGTTTGCCGTACACGCTCGCGATCGCGCCGCGGATGACGCCGATGGTCTCATTGGCATCCTCGGCGGTCGCGGTTTTGCCCGTGCCGATGGCCCAGATCGGTTCGTAGGCGATAACGGCCTTTTTAACTTCTTCCGCCTCGAACCCGGCCAGCGCGGCGACGGTCTGCTTGCTCACGATCGTATCCGTCACGCCCTTTTCGCGCTGCTCGAGCGTTTCGCCCACGCAGATGATCGGCGTGATGCCCGCATTCAGCGCGGCCTTTGCGCGCTTGTTGACCGTTTCGTCGGTCTCGCCGAAATACTGACGGCGCTCGCTGTGCCCGACGATGGCGTACTGCACGCCCATGGCCAGCAGCATGTCCGCGCTGATCTCGCCCGTAAACGCGCCCTTGGGCGCCCAGTGCACGCTCTGCGCGCCGAGCCCGACGTTCGTGCCGACCAGAAGTTTGCCGACGACCGCCAGGTCCACATACGGCGGGCAGACGACCACGTCGCACTTCGCGTCGCGCACAAGCGGGATCAGCGCCATCACAAGCTGTTCGGCCTCGCCGGGCGTCATGTTCATCTTCCAGTTTCCGGCAATGATCGGTTTTCTCATTTTTGATATCCGTCCTTTCAAAAGCAGTCGAACGCGCCTGTCGGGCAGCCGCATGCTTCGTTCGTCATGCGGCCGTCCGGTTCAGGCGCAAAACAGCTGAAGTATTTATTTGTCGTTGAGCACCGCGACGCCCGGCAGCACCTTGCCCTCAAGAAATTCGAGGGACGCGCCGCCGCCCGTGGAGATATGGGTCATCCTGTCGGCATAGCCGAGCTTCTTGACCGCCGAAGCGGAGTCGCCGCCGCCGATGATGGTCGTTCCTTTGCAGTCCGCGCAGGCCGCCGCGATCTTCTTGGTGCCCTCCGCGAACGCGGGCATCTCAAATACGCCCATCGGGCCGTTCCATACGACCGTTTTCGCCTTGACGATCACCTCGCCAAACAGCGCCGCCGTCTTGGGGCCGATGTCCATGCCCATCCAGCCCGCCGGGATTTTGTCCGAATCCACGATCTTATGCTCCGCGTCCGGGCTGAACTCCCTGGCCACGACGTTGTCCACCGGCAGCAGGAACCGCACGCCCTTCTGCTCCGCCTTTTCCATGAGTTCCTTTGCAAGGCCGACGCTCTCCGCGTCCAGAAGCGACGAACCGATCTCGTACCCCTTCGCCTTGAAGAAGGTATAGGCCATGCCGCCGCCGATGAGCAGGGAATCACACTTGTCGAGCAGATTCGTGATCACGCCGATCTTGTCCCCCACCTTCGCGCCGCCGAGGATCGCCACGAACGGACGCTCGGGGTCCTCGAGCGCCTTGCCCATGACGCCCAGTTCCTTGCCGATGAGGAAGCCCGCCACCGCGGGCAGATAGGACGCCACGCCCACCGTGGAGGCATGCGCGCGGTGCACGGTGCCGAACGCGTCGGAAACATAGAGGTCCGCAAGGCTTGCAAGCTCCTTGGCAAACGCAGGATCGTTCGCTTCCTCCTCCGGGCGGAAACGGACGTTCTCCAGAAGAACGATCTCGCCCTCCTTCATGTCGGCCACGGCCGACTTGGCGGATTCGCCGAGCACGTCGTCCGCCATCCAGATCTTCACGTCCGGCAGCAGCTCGCTGAGCCGCGCGCCCACGGGCACGAGCGAATATTTCGGGTTGACCTTTCCCTTCGGCCGCCCGAGATGCGAGCAGAGAATCACCTTCGCGTGATGCTCGAGCAGGTATTGAATCGTCGGCAGCGCGGCGACGATGCGGGTGTCGTCGGCCACCTTTCCGTCCTCGGTCAGCGGTACGTTGAAGTCCACGCGTACGAGAACCCGTTTCCCGTTGACGTTTACGTCCTCAATGGTCTTTTTCGCCATGGTTTTTTCCCTCCGTTGCTTCTATAAATAAACCAAATAATCCGAAATACAATTTCAAAACAAATTCCCGCCGCTTCATGCGCCTCCGGCCGGTTTTTCCGCCGCCCGCCGGCGCCGCGCTTTGGGTTTTGCCGCGCTAAATGCGATATTGCCCCCGTTCTTTTACCACAAAAGCGCCGGAAAAGTCAACCTCTTTTTTTATCGTCTCCGCGGTGTCGAACTTTCCCCACAGATGCGTGCAGTACAGCGCCTTCACGCCGGCCGCCTTCGCCAGCGCGCCCGCCTGGCGCGCGGTCAGGTGCGGCGCCGCGTTCCCCGGCCCGTCGCCGACAAAACACACGTCCGCCAGCAGCGCGTCCGCGCCGCGCGCGGCCTCCGCCAGTCCTTCCAGCGGACCCGTGTCGCCCGTATAGTAGAGCGTTTTCCCGCCATCGTCCGTAATCCGCATGCCGAGCGTTCGAACCGGGTGCGCGGCGGGGAAAAACCGGAATGTCAGCGAGCCGATCTTTACCGTCTGTCCCACCGAAACCGGTCGTCCCTCGAGCAGCGGGCTGCGCGTAAGCGAGCGGAAGACCTCCTCCGGCTCCCCGGGCGCATACAGCGGCACGGCGCGCTTCGTCCCACCCGGCAAAACCGGCTGCTGGTCGAGCGCATAGCGCGTCACAAACAAATCCGAGCAATGATCGTAATGCAGGTGCGACAGTACGACGGCATCGAGCGCCTCGGGCCGGACATACTCGATCAGACGCGCGAAAACGCCCGCGCCGCATTCGAGCAGAACGCGCGTTCCGCCGTTTTCGAGCAGGTAGCCCGAGCAGGCGCCGCCCTGCCGCGGATATGGGCCGTAACAGCCCAGCACGGTCAGCAGCATGCCTACTCCTCCCGGCTGCGGCGCACTTTGAGCAGCGTTCTCGGGTCCATCGGGGGCAGGTATCGCAGGATGACCGCGCCGACGGCGCAACAGACGATCCCCTGCGCAAGCTGGAGCAGGAATACGAATCCGATAATCCGAAACTCCCGCACGATCAGAAGGTCGTAGATGAAGAAGCCGATCACCATGATCGCCTCGGTCACGCCCGCCACCGCAAAGGACCTCTTCCAGTTGTCGCACTGGGCCGCGAACGCCGCGACGAAGAGCGCCATCAGGCTTTTGGTGAGCAAACTTCCGATGATGAAGAGCTTGCTTCCCGCCGCGAGGTCGGCCAGCGCCGCGCCGGCCGCGGAAACGATCACGCCCCATGGAACGCCCAGCAGCAGCACCGAGGCATAGATGCACGCGTCGCCAAGTGTCGCATACGCGTTCACATCGCCGAGCGCATAGGTGATATCCGGCTGCACGCGCACAAGCCAGGAGATCAGAAACGTCCCGATCAGGCAGGAGAAAATCAGGATCAGTTGCTTTTTATCCGTGCTGTTTCGTTCCATACCGCACCTCCCGCCGCAAAAAATCGGGCGAGCGGGTAAACCGCGTTACTCGCCCGCCTGAATGATCTCGTCCAGCAACTGATCGAGGGAAACCTCGTTGTCCTCGGCCGCGCCGTCCGGCATCAATTGCCCGACGGTCGGCACGTTCGCCGTTTCGGGTTCGGGCTCGGGTTCCCATTCGCGCGGTTCGTCGGACTGCGCGGCATCGAACGCCCGCGCGGCATCGTCCGCGTCCGGCTCGGCAAAGTCCGGCTCCGGTTTGTCCGCCGGTTCCTCTGCATACGCCGCCGCGTCTTCTTTGTCCGCCGGTTCCGCCGCGCGCTCCGAGGCGTCTTCTTCGTCCGCCGGCTCCTCTGCGTACGCCGCCGCGTCTTCTTCGTCCGCCGGTTCGACCGGGGTCCCCTGCTCCTGCGCCGAAGCATCTTCCGGCGGCTCAAAGTCTTCCGTCCAGGTACCGACTCCGGCGGCTTCGTACTCGTCGGGCGGCGTTTCGGGTTCGCCCTGCTCCGGCGGGCTCTGCTCGCCCCACTCCTTCGGCCAGGACGGTCCCTCCGCCTCCGTTTCGTCCCGCGTTTCCTCCGCGGCGGACGGGCTTGCTGCCTGTTCCTGCTGCGCGTCGTAGTCGCTCTGCGGAATGTCGCGGTTCTGCAGACGGTAGATGTTCTGCATCAGCCGCGCCGGGTCTCCGTCCGGATCGGGCAGATCCCGCGCGGCCGCGGGCGAAAACGGTTCGGCAAAGGGGGCTTCGGCCGTCTCCGGCGCGTCCACCTTTCGTTCCCTGAGGAACTGCGCGTACCGCTCGGCCGTTTCCTGCACCTCCGCGGCGTTTCGCTCGATCACGGCGTTGAACGTTTCAAACATCTCCCGGTACTCGCGGAGCGAATCCTCCGCCTGCCGGAGCATGTTTGCGCTTTCGTCGCGCGCGGAGTTCAAGACCTTGTCCGCATGGCGGTTCGTTTCGTCGCGCATCGCGGCCGCGCGCGCCTCGGCGTCCGCAAGCACGGTTTCCGCCTGCCGTCTGGCCTCCGAAACGATCGACGACGCGCGTCCCTCCGCCTCCGAAACGACCGCCTCCGCCTGCGCTGTCGCCTCGGAGACGGCGCGCGACGCCTTCTCCTGCGCGTCCCGGAGCGTGTCGATGATCGACTGTTCCCGCGAACGGTACCCGTCGACCAGCTGTTCCATGGTGTCGATGCGCGTTTCGAGCAGCGCAATGCGTTCGATGCGCTCCTCGAGGAGCTGTTTCATCTCTTTCCTTCTCATTCGTCAACCTCCAGTCTCATCTGCTGCGATTCGGCTTTGAACCCGAGGTGCGCGTATCCGGCCGGCATCACGACGCGTCCGCGCGGCGTGCGCGCAAGGAATCCAAGCTGCAGCAGGTACGGTTCGTATACGTCTTCGATCGTCGTCGCATCCTCGCCCGTCGCGGCGGCGATGGTGTCCAGTCCGACCGGACGCCCGCCGAACTTGACGATCATAGTATGCAACATTTTTCGGTCAACCGAATCAAGGCCCAGTTCGTCCACGCCGAGCATGTCGAGTCCCTCCCTGGCGGTGTCCAGATCGACCCGCCCGCCGCGCCTTACTTCGGCAAAATCCCTCACGCGCCGAAGCAGGCGGTTTGCGATGCGCGGCGTGCCGCGCGCGCGGGAGCCGATCTCGACCGCGCCCTCGTCGGTGACGTCGATATTTAAAATGGCCGCGCTTCGCACCACGATCTCCCTTAGCGACTCCGGATCGTACATGGCGAGCTGCTCCTTGATGCCGAACCGGTCGCGGAGCGGCGAGGTTAAAAGTCCCATGCGCGTGGTCGCGCCGATGAGCGTGAACCGCGGCAAATCGAGCCGTATGCTGCGCGCGGACGGGCCCTTGCCGATGATGATGTCGAGCGCGAAATCCTCCATCGCGGGATAGAGCACCTCCTCGACGTTCGCGTTGAGACGGTGGATCTCGTCGATGAACAGCACGTCCCCCGGCGCGAGGTTCGTCAAAAGCGCGGCGAGGTCCCCCGCATGCGTGATCGCCGGGCCGCTGGTGACCCGCAGCGACACGCCCATCTCGTTGGCCACGATGCCCGCGAGCGTCGTCTTTCCGAGCCCGGGCGGACCGTACAGCAGCGCGTGATCGAGCGGCTCGCCGCGTTTCTTCGCCGCCTCGATATAGATGCGCATATGCTCCTTCACCGAATGCTGCCCGATATACTCGTTTAGGTACTTCGGCCGGAGCGAATATTCTGTTTTTTCCTCCTCGTCTCCAAGCGAGGAGCTGATGAGCCGTTTTTCCATTCTGTCTTCCGTTTTCTGTTTCGTCCGCTCTTCCGGTTCAGCCCGCGAGGCGCTTGAGCGCCGCGGTGAGGAGCTCCTCCACGCTGTCCGCCCGCTCGACGGCCGACACCGCCCTGCCGGCGGCAAGCCCGTCGTAGCCGAGCGTCACAAGCGCGGCGATCGCCTCCGCGCGCAGATCGGCGTTATCCGCGCGCACGTCGCCGCCGAGCATATCGTCGGCGTCCACGCGTTCCTTGAGCTCCAGCAGCACGCGCTGGGCGGTCTTGCGGCCCATGCCGGGCACGCGGTCGAACGCGGCGGCGTTGTTCGTGACGACCGCCCCGGCCACGTCGCTCGGCGTCAGCACGGAGAGCACGGCGAGCGCGAGCTTCGGCCCCACGCGGGTCACGGAAAGCAGGCGGCGGAACATGTCCTTTTCGTCC
>CAZIQO010000086.1:0-11402 GCA_964541465.1 uncultured Oscillospiraceae bacterium | reverse complement strand
GCATGCACGAGCCGCGCGGCCGAGCGGATCTGCTCCTCGGTCGCGTCGGGGCGGCCGAAACGGATGTTATCGCGGATCGTGCCGGAAAACAGGTGCGGCGTCTGCAGCACGTAGCCGAGGTTCGACTGCAGCCAGAGCTGCGAGCGATCCCGGTAATCCACGCCGTCGATGCGGATGCGGCCCTCGGTCGGCTCGTAGAAGCGGCAGACCAGGTTGACGATCGTGCTCTTGCCCGCGCCGGTCTCCCCGACGAGCGCGATGTTCTGCCCGGCCTTCACGTCGAGCGAGAAATCCTCGAGCACCTGCTCGCCGCCGGAATAGCGGAACGTTACGTGATCGAACGAAACGTCGCCGCGGATCGGCTCCCAGTTCTCCGGCTTCGGGTTCATGATGACGCCGTATTTTTGCAGCACGTCCGGCGTGTCGGTCACGCTCGGCTTCGTATCCATGAGCGTGATCACGCGTTCGGCGGAGGCCTGCGCGCCAAGCAGCTCGGCGAGGATGTTCGCCAGCTGCTGGATCGGGTCGAAGAGCTGCGTGCAGTAGGAGATGAACGCCACGAGCGTGCCGGCGGTCACCGCGCCGACGAACGCCGTTTCCGGACGCAGCACGCCCGCGCCGCCGAGCGTCAGCGCAAGGCCGGTTCCGACGGCGCCGAGCGAGATGATGATCGGGAAAAACGCGGCGGAGACCAGCGCGCTTTTTATGGATACATGACGCATCTTCGCGGTCAGCTCGCCGAATTCCGCGGCGTTCTGCTCCTCGCGTACGAGCGTTTTCGTGGTCACGGCGCCCATGATGCCCTCGTTGAACGCACCCGTGATGCGCGAATTCTGCTTGCGCGCTTCGCGCTGGTAGCGGAGCATTTTTTTCTGCAGCCGCACGCTCGCGTATGCAAGCGACGGGATCACGACGAGCGCGATCAGCGCCAGCTTCCACGAGAGCACGAACATCGTCGCGATACACCCGAGCGAAAACAGCAGCGACCATAATATGTCCACAAAGCTCCACGCGATCATCTCGGAAAGCCGCGCTATGTCGGACACCATGCGCGCCATGATATAGCCGACGGCGGTTCGGTCGTAGAATGAAAACGAGAGCTCCTGCAACCGCGCGAACGCCTCCTGGCGGATCGTATAGGAGATGCGCATCTCCAATTTGCCCGCAAAGATGATAAACGTAACGACGCACGCGCCCTGAAGGAGAATGGTTGCCGCATATAAAATGGCGAACGACGCAACGCCCTGCGTCGTTTTCGGCACGACGAACGTGTCGATGGCGTAGCTCGAAAACAGCGGATACACAATGTCGATCGCGGACACGACGAGCAGTGTGAGGATCATCGCCGCGAGCACGCCGCGGCTTTGCAGCGTGTAGCGGTAGAGGCGCTTCCATACGGCCCAATCGATCTTCTTTGCCGCGAAATCCTGCTCTTCGGGCATCGTCATGCGGATTCGCCTCCTTTCGAAACGGCGCATTGTATCTCGGCGATCCGGCGGTACAGGCCGTCCTGACAAACGAGCTCCTCGTGCGTGCCGCGCTGGGTTACGCGTCCGTTTTCCAGCACGAGAATCATGTCCGCCTCGCACAGGGTCGTGATGCGGTGCGAGATCAAAAACGTGATGCAGTCGCGCCGGAGTGCGAATAGCGATCTGCGGATCGCCGCGTCGGTTTCCGTGTCGACCGCGCTCATGGAATCGTCGAAGATCAAAATCGGCGCCTTCTGCATGAGCGTGCGGGCGATCGCCACGCGCTGCTGCTGCCCGCCGGAGAGCGTGACGCCGCGCTCGCCGACGATCGTGTCGTATCCATTTTCAAACGATTCGATCACCTCGTGCACGGAGGCGGTGCGCGCCGCGCTGTAGACCTCGGCAAGCGGCGCGTTCGGCCGCACGATGCGGATGTTCTCGAGGATCGTGCGCGAATACAGGAACGGCTCCTGCAGCACGATGCCGATGTTGCGCCGAAGGTGCCCGTGCTCGATGTCGTTGATGTCCGTGCCGTTGATGGTGATGCTTCCGGCGGTGCGCAGGTACAGCCGCTGCAGAAGCTGGACGAGACTCGTTTTGCCGGAGCCAGTCGCGCCGAGAATCGCGATCGTCTGCCCGCGTTTTGCCGTAAAGCTCACGCCGTCGAGCACGTCGTTATAGCGGTCGTACCCAAAGCAAACGCGGTCAAACATGATATCGCCGGCAAGATCTGGCTTCAGCGCTTTGCCGGGCTCCGGTTCGACGGGCGCGGAGAGGATCTCGTCGAGCCTGCCGAAAGAAACGGCCGCCTTGCCCATATCGGCCAGGATCCGGCCGAGCTGGCGCACCGGCCAGGTGAGCATCGACGTGTAACTGACGAACAGCGCGACGTTGCCGAGCGTGAACCGACCGCCCGCTACGGCGAAGACGCCCGCGCACAGCGAGAGCGCGATCTGAAGGTAGCCGACGCTGTCGGACATGCCCCAGTAGAACCCAAGCAGTTTGATGAGGCGGAAGGTTTTGTCGCGGAACGCCGCGTTCAGGCGCGTGAACTTCTCGATCTCGCTTTTCTGCTGCCCGAACGCGCGCACGACGCGCATGCCGGTCAGGTCCTCCTGCAGCATGGTGGAAAGCGCGCCCTCGGCCTCGTCGGACGCGGTGAAGAACTTCCTCACGTACTTGAAGTAAACGAACGAGCTCACCGTCAGAAGCGGCATGAACGCGAGCGAAAGTAACGCCATGTTCACGTTGATCGAAAACATGACGCCCGCGGCGAGCGCGAGCATGACGATCGTGCGCACGATCTCCATAAACTGCATCTGAATGAACCGCCGCACGGTGTCGACGTCCGACGTGCAGCGCTGCACGAGATCGCCCGTGCTCGCGTGTTTGTGGTAATCGTACGGAACGTCTTCGAGATGCCGGTAGAGCCGGTCGCGCAGCGTCTTGGCCGCGCCCTCCGCCGCGAACGCCACATAGCGGCGGCGCAGGAACGTAAACAGTCCGTTGAACGCGGTGAACAGCACGAGGCAGATACCGCAGAAAAACAGGTGCGCGGCAAGGTAATCGCGGCCGCCGAGCCGGTCCAGAATGGAAAGCAGCAGCGATGGAACGTTTTTGTCGATCCCCTGGATCACGTAGTCGAGCGTAAAGCTCGTCACGTACGGCACGGCGTAGGAAAACGCGGTTGCGAGCAGCACGCTCAGCGACCCGAGCACAAGGTAACGGCGGTAGCCCGTGAGCACTTCGCCGGCGAGCTTCCAGTTCATTTTGTTTTGATCAGGCGAAGACGCTTCGGTCTGCCTTTGGTGCTTCTTTCTTTTTTTGACTTCCTTTTTATTTCGATTCAATTTCATAACATATCCTGCGGGTTCACTTCGATCATTGCGTACAGTTCGCCACGGTGTTCGGAAGCGAACGCATAAATCGTTTCGATCGCGCTGCCGATCTTCACGGTGCGCAGCAGCTTGATCAGGATCTGGTAACGGTAGACGCCCTGCTTGCGGCGGATGGGCGCGGGGGAGGGGCTAAAGAGCAGCAGGCTGCGTTCGCCCTCCGGCCCGAGCGCCGACTTCAGCGCCTCGTTCAGGCCGACAGCGTACCGTTCGACGGCGGCGGAAAGGGCGGCTTCGTCCTCTCCGGAAAAGAGCACCCGCACGAACAGCGAGAACGGGGGGAAGATCGCTTTTTTACGCTGTTCGAGCTCGTAGGTATAGAAGCTCTTATAGTCGTGCGCCTTTGCAAACCGTACGGCAGGATGCCCCGGGGAATACGTCTGGATCACCACGCGGCCGGGACATTCGTCGCGTCCGGCCCGTCCGGCGACCTGCGTTAGAAGCTGAAACGTGCGCTCCGTGCTGCGGTAATCCGGGATGCAGAGCGTCGCGTCCGCCGCGACGACGCCAACGAGCGTTACGTTGGGAAAGTCGTGCCCCTTGGCGATCATCTGCGTCCCCACGAGGAAGCGCGCCTCGCCGCGTGCAAACGACGCGAGCATGCGCTGCATGGAATCCTTCGCGCGGACCGTGTCCGTGTCCATCCTTAGCGTCGTCTCGTTCGGGAAGAGCCGGCAAAGCCGTTCCTCGACCTGCTCGGTCCCGATGCCGAAATACTTGATAAACGGCCTTCCGCACTTCGGGCAGACGCGCGGAAGCGGTTTTACCGCGCCGCAGAAATGGCACCGGAGGCGGTTTTCGCCCTTGTGGTAGGTCATCGAGATATCGCACGCGTCGCAGAGCACGACGTACCCGCAGGCGCGGCAGGAAACGAACGTGGAATAGCCGCGGCGGTTCATGAACAGCATCGCCTGCTTATGTTCCGAAACGCATTCCTCGAGCAGCGTCGTTAATCGTCCGCTGAAGATGTCGTTGTTCCCAGCGCGGAACTCCTCGCGCATATCGACGATCTCAACGGCGGGCAGTGGACGGTGCTGCACGCGCTCCGGCAGCTCCAAAAGCCGGTAACGGCCGGACTGCGCGCGGAAATACGTCTGCAGCGACGGCGTTGCGCTGCCGAGCAGCAGCGGCGCGCCGAACTGCCTGGCGCGGTGCGCGGCGACCTCGACGGCGTGATAGCGCGGGGTCGTTTCGCTGAAATAGCTGCTCTCGTGCTCCTCGTCCACGATGATCAGCCCAACGTCCTCCATCGGCGCGAACACGGCGCTTCGGGCGCCCACGGCGACGCGCGCCTTGCCGAGGCGGATGCGCCGCCATTCGTCGAAGCGCTCCCCGGCGGAAAGCCGGCTGTGCAGCACCGCGATGCCGTCCGGGAAGCGTTCCCGGAACAGGCCGACGGTCTGCGGCGTCAGCGAGATCTCCGGCACAAGCATGATCGCCTGCCGGCCCCGTTCGAGGCAGCGCTCGATGGCGTGCATATAGACCTCGGTCTTGCCGCTGCCGGTCACGCCGTGCAAAAGGAGCGTGCCGCCGCGTTCGTCCATCGCGCGCACGACCGTCTGCACCGCGCGTTCCTGCGCTTCGGAAAGGACGACGTGCTTATCCCCGGGGGCCAGTCCGATGTCCGGCCTGCGGAACGTCACGTGTCCGCCCTCGACAACGTACCCGCGGCGGAGAAGCGCGGCGATCGCGCCCTGCGCGTTCGGTACGAATGCGAGCACGTCGGAAACGGCCATCTCGACCCGCGTTCTGTTCAGCAGTTCGAGCACCTCGTACTGCCTCGGCGCGCGCGGCTTGCCGGAATGATCGAGCAGGGAGGCGAGCATGTCCTCCGCATGTGCGGGGTCGGAGAGCTGAACCGTTCGCTCCATCTTTTCCCTGATGCGCCCGCCGCGAAGCTGCGGGGGGATCATCAGGCGAAGCGCGTCGACAAGCAGGCAGTTGTAGCTGTGCTGCATCCAGAGCGCAAGGCCGATCTGTTCTTCGGTCAGCACGGGGTAGGGTTCGATCAAGCGGAGCACGTCCTTGAGCGCGGCGGATTCCTCAGCATCCGGTTCTTCGGCGGAGCCGACGCGGATGACGAATCCCTCCTTCGGGCGGTTCCCGGCGCCGAACGGCAGCAGCACATGGCTGCCCGCGCAGACGCTGAGCCCCTCCGGCACGCGGTAGGTGAACAGGCGGTCGATGTTCGCGTGCGCGATATCGACGGCCACTTGGCAGATTTGGTTCATGCGCGTTCACCTCCGTTCGTCAAAGCGCGCCAAAATAGCGCGGTCCGGTTCCCAAAACCACAAATAGCCCGCAAGCGGGCCTCTGCATACCGTACCGGAACGACGAATAAGCTGTTCCTGCGCGGCAAGAATTCCTTCGATCGGAATCGAACGATATCGAACTGTATCGAAACGGTATCAAAACGGAAGCGGGGCTTCCGAGAAAATGTCGATCAGTCCTGATAGAATTCTTTCGGATACTCGATCGTAAGCTCGTCGTGGTAGAGTTCGTCGACGGCTACGGATACGGGCTTGCGATCTCCGAGTTTATCGGGATCCGACTGCAATTGGCGCGCTCTCTGCGCAACTGCGGTTACCAGCATGTAGCGGCATCCAGCCTTTTTGATCAGTTCATTCAACGGTAGATTCAGCATAGTGCGGCACACCTCCAAGCAGTTTTTCGATGAGTTCGCCGTTGCGGGCGGTCCTGCAGCGCTCTGCGGAGACGATATGCTCCATGCGCGCCACAGCTTGATCCAGAATATCGTTGACGACGATATAGTCGTATTCCTTTGCGTACCCGAGCTCGCGGTAGGCGGTTTCGAACCGGCGTTCGACCGCTTCCGACGATTCGGTCCCGCGGTTGATAAGGCGGGTTTTCAGTTCGCTCATCGAAGGCGGGGCGATGAAGATCAGCACCGCGTCGGGGTAGGCGCTTTTTACGCGCATCGCACCCTTTACGTCGATCTCCAGAATGACGCAGCGTCCCTCGGCAAGCTCCTGTTCGACGAAGCTCTTCGGCGTTCCGTAATAATGCGTGTCGAACACGCGCATGTACTCGAGGAACGCGCCTTCGTCGATCATCTTCTGAAACTCCGCCTCCGTTTTGAAGAAATAATGCACGCCGTTGATCTCGCCGGCACGCGGGGCGCGCGTCGTAGCGGATACGGACATGCGGATATCGCCGTTGCGGGCCATCAGCGCGCCGTTGATCGAACCCTTGCCTACGCCGGCGGGTCCCGAAACGACGAGCAGCAGTCCCGTTCGCGTTTGTTCCATCATCGGTCTCCTATCATGGTCGTTTGCGGCAGGACGGGGTCAGTCGGCGGATTCCTCGGCCTTCGCGTCGAGACGGTTGGCGATGGTTTCCGGCTGGATGGCGGAGAGGATCACGTGATCGCTGTCCATGATGACCACCGCGCGTGTGCGTCTGCCGCACGTTGCGTCGATCAGGCGGCCGCTTTCGCGCGCCTCCTGCACGATGCGCTTGATGGGCGCGGACTCGGGGCTGACGACCGCGATGAGGCGGTCCGCCGAAACGATATTGCCGAACCCGACGTTTACCAGACGAAGGTTCATCATACTGCTGCCGGTTCACTCCTATGCGTCATTCGACGTTCTGCACCTGCTCGCGGATCTTTTCGATCTCCGCTTTGCCGGAGAGAACGAGGTTGGTCAGTTCTCCATCGTTTGCCTTGGAACCGATCGTATTGAACTCCCGGTTCATCTCCTGCACCACGAAATCCAGTCTGCGCCCGGACGGCTCCGGATCGTCCAGCAGAAGCCGCATCTGCTCGATGTGGCTCTTCAGCCGCGCGATCTCCTCGTCGATACTGGCGCGGTCCGCAAACAGCGCGACCTCGGTCGCCAGCCGCGCGCGGTCCACCTCGACGCTTTCAAGCAGCGCCGCGACGCGTTCGTCCAGCCTGGCGCGGTATTCCTCCACGACCTGCGGCGCGCGTTCCGCGATGCGCTCGGTGAGGGAGAGCACCGTGTCCGCGCAGCAGGACAGATACGCGCGCATCCGTTCGCCCTCCTGGCGGCGCATGCCGAGCAGCGCCTCGACGGCTTCGTCGAGCGCCTCGCCGAGCAGAAGAAGCACTTCTTCCGTGTCCTCGTCCGCCTCGCGCACGTTCGCCACGTCCGGCAGACGGAGCGCCGCGGAGAGGGAAAGATCGTCGGCGAGGCCGAGCGTTTCGTTCGCCGCGCGCGACGCGGCGACGAACGCGGAAAGCAGCGGAACGTCGATCTGTACCGTGCGCGCGTCGGAGCGGGTGTTGAGGTAGTTGACAAACACGTCCACGTGCCCGCGCGACATCCGCTTTCCAAGCCCGGTGCGGATCGAGTCCTCGAGGAACGAAAGATGGCGGGGAAGACGCGTGCCGATGTCAAGATAGCGATGGTTGACGCTCTTGAGTTCCACGCTGATTTCGCGTCCGTCGCAGGAGGCAAAACCCTTTCCGAATCCCGTCATGCTGTACATCGTTTCAATCTCCCAAGCTACTGCAGTTTCCTATTATAGCATGTCGGACACAATCCGACAAGCGATAGATTTCATTCGCGTGCGGTTCCTTGAGCGGCATACCGTCGCAGAGGCTTTCGCGTCCTTCAGCGGCACATTCCGATCACGGCCGCAGGGATCCCCGCGGCCTGAATCGCCACGGCCATGCGTTCGCCGTCCGGGCAGGCGATGAGCAGGCTTCCGCTGCCGATGAGGCGGCGCGGACGCGCTGAAATTTGCCGGGAGCAAGCCGATCAAGGTTGCCGCTGCCGGTTTGCCGGGGCGCACTATTTGGTTTCTCCGATCATGGACAGAAATTCGCTCTCCGTCAGCAGCGGGATGTTCAGCTCCCGCGCCTTGTCGAGCTTGCTGCCGGCGTTTTCGCCGAAGAGTACATAACTGGTGTTTTTGCTCACGCTCCCCGCCGCCTTGCCGCCGTAGCGCTCGATGAGCGCCTCCGCGTCCCGCCGCCCGAGCGAGGGCAGCGTTCCGGTCACCACGACGGTTTTGCCGGCGATGGGCGAAACGGCTTCGGTTGCCTGCTCGCCGACCGGCGAAACGCCGCGGGAGAGCAGCGCGTCGATCTGGGACGCGATGGAGGGGTCCGCAAAGAACGAAAGCACGCTGTCCGCCACGATGCCCCCCACGTCCGGAATCGCGAGAAGCTCCTCGCGCGGGGCTTGCCGCAAGGCGTCCAGCGTTCCGAAACGGCGCGCAAGGTCCCTGGCGGTCTTGACGCCCACGTTCGGTATCCCGAGCGCGAAGAGAAACGCGCCGAGCGGACGCGACTTGCTCTTTTCGAGCGCGTCGAGGAGGTTCTGCGCCTTCTTCGCGCCGAACCGGTCGAGGGAAACGAGATGGTCGAACGTGAGCGCATAGAGCTGCGGGATCGACGAGATATCGAACGCTTCGATGAGCTGCGCGGCGGTTTTGTCGCTGAGGCTCTCGATATCCATCGCGTCGCGCGAGGCGTAGTGCGCGATCCGCAGCGTGATCTGCGCCTTGCAGGAAAGCGAGTTCGTGCAGAACAGATGCGCGCCGCGTTCCTCCACGTGTGCGCCGCACTGCGGGCAGCGGGCGGGCTTTTCCACCGGGCGTTCCGGCCGGTCGTCCGGCACCGCGCCGAGGATCTCGGGGATCACGTCGTTGCTGCGGCGCACGAACACCCGCGAGCCGATGCCCACGCGTTTGCGCCGGATGTCGTCGAAGTTGTTCAGCGTCGCGCGGCGGATCGTCGCGCCCGCGAGCTCGACCGGGTCGATATGCGCGAGCGGCGTGAGCTTACCCGTGCGGCCGACCTCCCAGGTGACGTCCCGCACGACGGAGGTCGTCTCCTCGGCGGCAAACTTATACGCCATGGCCCAGCGCGGGAATTTCTCCGTTTCGCCCAGCGCGTCCCGCAGAGAAAAATCGGTCACCTTGGCCACCATGCCGTCGATGAGGAAATCGAGCGAGTCGCGCGTCTGCTCCGCCGCGTCGATTTCACGCTTGAGCTCCCCCGCGCTGCGGCAGTAGCGGACGTACGGGCTTACGGGAAAGCCGTTTTCGGCAAGAAACGCGAGCATTTCACGCTGATTGGAAAGCGCCTTGCCCTCGATATAGCCGACGTTGTAGAGAAAGCAGTCCAGCCTGCGGGCCGCGGTCACGCGGGGATCGATGTTGCGCAGAGCGCCGGCCGCGGCGTTGCGCGCGTTCTTGAGCGGCTCGTCGCTGGTTTCGTTGAGCTCCTTAAGCACGGAGAGGCGCATGATGCACTCGCCCTGCACCTCCATCTTCCCTTTGAAGGGAATCGTTCGCGGGATGGAGCGTATCGTAAGGAGCTGCTCGGTCACCGTATCGCCCGAGATGCCGTTCCCGCGCGTCGCGCCGAGAACGAGGCGGCCGCCATCGTATGTCAGGCAGATCGTCAGGCCGTCGAACTTGTATTCGAGCGCGAATTCAGGCTCGCGCCCGCCGGCGGCGCGGACGACGCGGTCCACCCAGTCGGCAAGCGCGGTTTCGGTGCGGACCTTGTCGAGGCTGTAGAGGCGGCTGATATGCGTGTGCGGCGCGAACGCCCCCGCCGTCGCGGCGCCGACGCGCTTCGTCGGCGAGTCGGGCAGGACGACGCCGCTTTCACGCTCGAGCGCAGCAAGTTCGTCGTAGAGCGCATCGTATTCCGCGTCTGAAACAAGCGGCGAGTCCCCGGCGTAGTAGGCGCCGCCGTATTTACTCAGCTTCCGCGTCAATTCCTCCTGCCGCGTCATAGAGATTCCTCCGTCAGATGATTTCGATCGGCGCGTACGCCGCCGCAAATTTCTTGTTTTCGCCCGAGTCAAACGCGATCTCGACGATGGAGGACGCGCCGCTTCCGCCCGCGGACAGCACGACGCCTTCGCCGAACGAACGGTGCCGCACGCGCTGGCCGGGCACGTAGGAAACGTCTGCGATCACGGGCGCGGGTTTTGCCGCCGCGCGCGGCGAAGACGAACCGGACGCTCCGGTTTTGTCCCGCGCCTTCAGCGCGTGGATCGACAGGCCGAACGCCTGCTGCGGGGCGCGCCGCGGCGACGGCGTGCGGGGCGCGGGTTTCATATCGGGGAGCGCGTCCTCCAGCTCGACGAGGAACCGCGACGGCAGCGATGCGCTGACCTTACCGTATAGCATGCGCTGTCTTGCGGAGGAGATGTAGAGTTTTTCCTTTGCGCGCGTGATGCCGACATAGCAGAGCCGGCGCTCCTCCTCGATCCGCTCCGGTTCGGAAAGCGACTGGGAGGAGGGGAAAAGCCCGTCCTCCATGCCGCAGAGAAAGACGAACGGAAATTCAAGCCCCTTCGCGCTGTGGAGCGTCATGAGCGAAACGCGGCCGCTGGTCTCGTCCACGTCGTCCGCGGCGGAGAACAGCGCTACGTTTTCGAGGAACGCGGACAACACGTCGGTTTTCGTTTCGTCGACGTCTTTGGAAAACTCGCGGATATAGCCGACGAACTCCTTGACCACGTCCGCGCGCGCCTCGTAATTCTCCTTGCGGTCGGCCTTCAGATACGCGTCGTAGCCGATCGCCTCGAGCAGATATTCCACCACGTCCGCGAACGGCCGGTTGCCGAACTGCAGGTAGACGTCCGAAAGGAGCGCTGAAAACGCTATGAATTTTTCCCGCGCGCGCGGCAGATCGTCCTGACCGAGCCGCATGATTGCGTGCAAAAGCGGGAGCGTACGCGCGGACGCGTAGGCCTGCAGCGCCTCGATGGACCCGTCGCCGATGCCGCGCCGCGGAACGTTGACTACGCGCAGGAACGCCACATCGTCGGCGGAGTTTTGCAATAGCCGCAGGTAGGCCACGATATCCTTGACCTCCGCGCGCTGGAAGAACGACGTCCCGCCGTAGACGCGGTAGGGAATATCGTAGCTTTTCAGATACATTTCAAGTACGCGGCTTTGCGCGTGCGTGCGGTAGAGGACCGCATAGTCGTCGTAGCGGCGGCCGCCGTAGCGCGCGCCCTCGAGGATGCGGCTGCAGATGCGGTTCGCCTCGTCCCGCTCGTCGATCGCCTCGTACACGTCGACC
>CAZIQO010000085.1:0-11503 GCA_964541465.1 uncultured Oscillospiraceae bacterium | reverse complement strand
GACCGGGTCTGTTCGCCCGGCGGCACGACGATCGACGCGGTGGCCGTGCTCGAACAGAAGGGCTTCCGCGGGGCGGTTATCGCCGCCGTGGATGCCTGCCGCGAGAAATCCGAGCGGATGAGCAAATAGTATATAATATATAATAATGAAGAATGTCACGATTTACACGGACGGGGCGTGCTCCGGAAATCCGGGACCGGGCGGCTGGGGCGCGATTCTGATCTATGGAAAAGCGAAAAAGGAGCTTTCAGGCTTCGAAGCGGACACCACGAACAACCGCATGGAGCTGACGGCCGTGATTATGGCCGTACGGGCGCTGACCGCTCCGTGCAGAATTGCGCTGCACACCGACAGCGCGTACGTCTGCAATGCGTTTACGCGCGGCTGGATCGACAACTGGATCATGAACGGCTGGAAAACTGCGGCAAAAAAGCCCGTGGAAAATCAGGACCTTTGGGTCGGGCTGCTCCGCAGCCTGGAGCAGCACCGCGTTACGTTCATCAAGGTCAAAGGCCATTCCGACGACGAATACAACAACCGCTGCGACGAGCTTGCGCGACTGGCCATCCGTCAGAATACGGCATCCGCTTCGCCGGACGCCTGAACGGCCGGCCGGCGCGGCCGGATATGAACAAATCATAAAATGTGTATGAAACTATTCGTTAAACTTGTCTTTAACGAATAGTTTTGCTATACTAATTGCAGCATAAACAGCAGAAAAATTAAGCGGCCGTCCCGTTCCCCGTTGAGCGGCGGCCGGCGGAAGCGAGGCGCATGACGACGGCGAACACGTTTCAGGAGCAGAAATACCGAGATTATACGATGAAGATCCGCGCGCTCGTATCGGAACTGCCGATGGTGTGCGGTTCGTTTTTCCGCAGCATCGAAAGTCAGACGTCGGTGCTCACGAGATACGCGTACGCGGTCGATCTTCGGAACTTCTTTCAGTTTGCGTCCGTACAGGACGACCTCTTCCCGGAAAAGGCCGTCCCCTCCCTCACCGCGAAAGATCTCGAAAAAGTGAAGGCCTATCATATCGAGCTGTTCCTCGATACCGTTTCGCTCTACCAGAAGGGCGAACGCGAATACATGAATCAGGAGCTGGCCAAGGCGCGGAAGCTCTCTTCCCTGCGGTCCTTCTTCAAATACCTGCATAAACAGGAACTGCTGCCAACGAACGTGGCCGCGCTGGTGGACCTTCCCAAACTGCACGAGAAGGCGATCGTCCGTCTCGAACCGAACGAGATCGCCGATCTGCTGGACCTCGCGGAAAACGGCGAGGGCCTGACCGACCGGCAGAAGAAGTTCCACGAGGCCACGCGCATCCGCGACGTGGCGATCCTCACGCTATTCCTCGGCACGGGCATCCGCATCAGCGAGCTGGTGGGCATCGACCTCGACGACATCGACTTCGACAACGACGCGTTCGTCGTAACGCGAAAGGGCGGCGGCGAGGATATCCTTTCGTTCGGGGACGAGGTGCACCGCGCGCTGTGGGAGTATCGCTGCCGGCGGATATCCCAAACGCCGCTGGAGGGGCACGAGAAGGCGTTTTTCCTTTCGCTGCAGATGCGCCGCATCAGCGCGCGCGCCGTGGAGCTGCTGGTCAAGAAATACGCGCGTCTTGCGTCGCCGCTCAAGAAGATCACGCCGCATAAATTAAGAAGCACCTACGGCACAATGCTCTACCACGAAACGGAGGATATCTATCTGGTTGCGGACGTGCTCGGCCATAAGGACGTCAACACGACGCGGAAACACTATGCCGCCGCCTCGGAGGAGCACAAGCGCATCGCGGCAAAGAAGATCCGGCTGCGGGACGAATAAAAACCATTCGGCCGGATCACCGCGGCCGGCGTTTCCGCCTTGCGTGTGCGTGCGGGAGCGTGACCACGTGCACCGAGAACGGTTCGCGCCACGAATCGTCCGAATCCAGAACGTAATCCCCGCTCTCGATATCCGGCTTCATGGCAAAGTCCGGTTCGTCGGAGTCCGATTCATCCAGCAGCACCTTTCCGATCGGGATTTCGGCGTAGGGTTTGCGGTCCGTTTCCAGACAGCGAAAGCAGTTGTCGCAGATTTTCTGCGGATCGAGCTGGCAGCGGTTTTCGCACTCGCCGCAGTTATCGCAGATCTTTTCGGGATTTAAAACGCACTGCTTCAAAAAAGTCACCATTCTTCCGAACATATGTTTGCAATCGCTGCAAACCTGTGTTATACTTTTTGTAAAGTTTGGATGCCGGCATTTGGCAAAAACGGAGGCGCAGCGTCAATGAAGAAACTGTCCGATCCCCAGCAGGTCATCCTCGACTACATTATAGCATACACCGAGGAGCACGCTTATCCCCCGTCGGTCCGCGAAATCTGCGCGGCGGTGGGGCTTACGTCCACGGCGACGGTGCATACGCACCTGAAAAACCTCGAGCGCAAGGGTCTGCTGAAGCGGGACTCGTCCAAGCAGCGCGCCATCATCGTCAACATGGAAAATCTGCCGCATCGCGCCGGCAGGGAGCCCGCCGTTCCGCTGATCGGCCACGTGGCCGCCGGAATCCCGACGCTCGCCGCCGAGAACGTGGAGGACGCGTTCCCGCTGCCGGAGTTGCTGCTGCACGGCAGGGAGCCCGAGCAGGTGTTCATGCTCCGCGTGGAGGGCGAAAGCATGCGAAACGCCGGCATTCGGGACGGCGACATCCTGGTCGTCAACCACGACTGCGCGGTGAACGACGGGGACATCGTCGTGGCACGGGTCAACGGCGAAAGCGCGACGGTGAAGCGTCTCTACCGGGAAAAAGACCGCGTCCGCCTCCAGCCGGAAAACGAGCTCTTCGATCCCATCTATGTTTCCTACGGGGACGTGGAACTATCCGGCAAGGTGATCGGACTGCTGCGCACCATCTAGCGCGCCAGTTCGCTACAGACCGTCATCGCGGCGATGCGCGCGTGCGCATACGTCAGCGCGCCCTGCACGTAGGCGGTGTACGGCGCGCGGATCGGTCCGTCCGCGCTGAGCTCGGTGGTCGCGCCCTGCACGAACGTACCCGCCGCCATCACGACCTGATCCTCGTATCCAGGCATATCCCACGGCTCCGGCGACACAAAGCTGTCGACCGGGGCCGCTTTCTGTATGCAGCGGCAGAAGCGCACCAGCGAGTCCGCGTCCGGGAAACGCACCGCCTGAATGATATCCGAGCGCACCGCGCCGCTTCGCGGCATCGTCGGCAGCCCGAGCGATTCGAACACGCGCGCAAACAGCGCGGCGCTTTTTACGCACTGCGCGGTCACGTGCGGCGCGAGAAACAGTCCCTGGTAGAACGGACGGTAGCTGCCCGCGTAGGAACCCACTTCCCCGCCCATGCCCGGCACGGTCAGCCGCTGGGCGATCCGTTCGATGCAGGCCGCGCCGCCCGCGACGTATCCGCCCGTCGGCGCCAGCCCGCCGCCCGGGTTCTTGATCAGCGACCCGGCGATCACGTCCGCGCCGTGCTCGGTCGGCTCGGTGGGAAGCGTAAACTCGCCGTAGCAGTTGTCCACGAGGATCGCCGCGTCCGGGAATCGGTCCTTCGCGATTGAAAACGCCTCGGAAAACGCGTCCATGCCGACGGCTTCCCGCCAGGCGTATCCGCGGGAGCGCTGCGCCAAGACCACGCGCACGCCGTCCGGCGGTTCTTTTTGCATACGTTCCAGGTCGATGCCGCCGTCCGGCCGAAGGTCGATCTTTCGGAACGATACGCCGAGGCGGACGAGCGAGTTCGGCGCGTTCCCGACGGTCCCGATCGCCGTTTTCAGCGTGTCGTATGGTTCGCCCGTGATCGAGAGAATCGTATCGCCCGGTTCCACGAGCCCCGCGAGCGCGATGAAGATCGCGTGCGTGCCGTTGACGAACTGCGGCCGCACGAGGGCCGCCTCCGCCGCCATGGCGCGCGCGAACACGCGATCGAGCGTATCGCGCCCGACGTCGTCGTACCCGTATCCGTTTGTCGGCGTAAAATGGCGCGCGCTGACCCGCTCTTCGTGAAACGCGGAGAGCACGCGCTGCGTCGTGGTCATCTCCACCGCGTCCGCGCGGCGGAACGCCGGTTCCAGCTCCCGCTCCGCGTTCCACACGATCTCCCGCGCGCGGTCGGTAATCCTCGGTTCGTCCATTTTGGTTTCTTATGTTCCTTTCATCCAGCCGCCGACCAGATCGGTAAGCGCCCCGATCAGCGCGTCCTTTTGTTCGTCGTATTGCGTTACGTCGTACCAGCGAATGCGCGGATCGCGCCGAAACCAGGTCAACTGGCGCTTGGCAAAATGCCTTGTGTCGAGCTTGATGCGTTCGATCGCTTCCGAAAGCGCGCATTCGCCGGAAAAGTACCCAAACAACTGCCGGTATCCGATCGACTGCATCGCGGGCAGATCGGGATCGTATCCGGCGTCGAAGATGCGCTTCGCTTCTCCGAGTAGGCCGTTTTCCAGCATAAGGTCCACCCTGCGGCTAATGCGCCGGTAAAGCTCCGCACGGTCCATGTCCAGCCCGATCATCAGCGGTTCGCAGGGCGCATCCTCCCCCGCCGCGTTTGCAAAATCATTGCCGAACGATGAGATCGGTTTTCCTGTGCAGCGCAGCACCTCGAGCGCGCGGACGACGCGCTTTTTGTCGTTTGGATGCAATCGAGCGGCCGTATCCGGGTCGAGACGACAAAGGGAAGCGTACGTTCCCGCCGGGTTTTCGTCGTATTCCGCGCCGATGCGCGCGCGGACCGCCGGGTCGCCCGGGACCGCAAACCCGAGCGGACGCGTCAGCGCGTCGACGTACAGGCCGCTGCCGCCGACGACGATCGGGACCCTTCCGCGGCCCATGATGCCGGCGATCTCCTGCATGGCAAGATCACGATACCGGGAGACGGAAAAGTCCGCTTCGCCGATCGAAACGCAGTCGAGCATATAGTGCGGAACGCCCCGCCGTTCCTCCAAGGATGGTTTGGCGGAGCCGATGTCCATGCCGCGGTAGACCTGCACGGAATCCGCGGACACGATTTCGCCGTCCGCGGCGAGCGCAAGCGCTGTGGAGAGTTCGGTTTTATGGCAGGCGGTCGGGCCGACGACGCAGACGATCCGTTGTGATTTCATCGCTCTATGGTATCCGCTTGAACAGCTTCTCAATCTCGGTCTTGGTCCAGCGAAACGCGACGGGCCGCCCGTGCGGGCAGGTCAGCAGCGTGTCGTTTTCGGCGATGCGGCGGAGCAGGCAGTCCAGCTCCTCAGCGTTGATGCGCTCTCCCGCCTTGACCGCGTGCTTGCAGGCGGTCTGCGCGGTCGCGTTCCGAAACCAGTCGTTCCGGTTGATCTCCTCCTCCGCATCGGAGAGGCGGTGCAGCAGGTCGTGCAGAAAATCGCCCCGAAGCGCGGTCCCGTTCACCTGCGGGACCGCGAGCAGCGTAACGGACGTTTCGTCCGCGTCCGAAAATACGAACCCGAACGATTCCAGCTCCTTCCGGTTTTCCGCGAACGTATCCGCTTCGGTCGGCAGAAGGCGGACCTCCTCCGGCAGAAACAGCGTCTGGGACACCACGGCGGCGCGCCGCTCCATCAGCGCGTCGTAGAGCAGCCGTTCATGCGCGGCGTGCTGGTCGACGCAGTAGACGCATTCGCCCTGCTGAACGAACCAGTAGGCGTCGAACGCGCATCCCACGACGGCGTACGGCGCGGCAAACGGAGCCGCCTCGGGCGGCGCGGCATTCGTCTGCGCTTCGGGACCAGACGGCGTTTCCGGCCGGGAGAGGCGGAAGAACGGCACGTCCGGAATGCGCGTATTTGCACGATCGGTTTCGCGCAGCGTGCGGCTCGGATCGGTGGGCCGGGTGCGCAGCTCGACATGGAAGCGTTCCCGCTCCGAAGAGAGCGCGTCTTCCCCGCCGGCTTCCGGCGGCGCGCTTTCGACGGTCGGGACGTAGCTTTTAATCAGCGATTCCGAACAGGCCGCAACGAGCGAGCGCGTCACGCGCGGCTCATCCGCAAAGCGCACCTCCAGCTTGGCCGGGTGCACGTTGACGTCCGCCTCTGCAAAGGAGAGCTGCAGGCACACCAGGGCAAACGGAAACCGGCCGGTCATCACGCGGGTGTCGAACGCGCGGGACAGGGCGTTGGAAAGCGCGTTGGAACGGATGATGCGGCCGTTGAGCGTGATGGTCTGACCGGTCCGGTTCGGGCGGGACAGATCGGGCGCGCCGACAAACCCCGTGATGCGGATATATCCGTCGTCGAACAGGATCGGGAACACCTGCCGGCCGACGCCGACGCCGTAGACGGTAATCAGCGCGTCGCGCAGTTCTCCGCCGCCCGCGGAACGGTAGACGGTCTTTCCGTTGTTGATGAAATGGACCGCGACGCCGGGTTCGGAAAGGATCAGCCGGGCGACATAGTCGCCGATGGCGGCGCTCTCCGCGCGCGCGCTCTTTAAAAATTTCAGCCGCGCCGGAACGTTGTAAAACAGGTCCCGGACCTCGACGCTCGTGCCCCGCGTTCCCCCGGTGCGGCGGTGCTCGATCAGCTCGCCGCCCTCGTAGCGGATCAGCGTGCCGAGCTCGTCCTCGTCCGTCCTTGTCTGCAGGGATACGCGCGATACGGCGGCGATGGACGCGAGCGCCTCGCCGCGGAAACCGAGCGAGCGGATGGAAGAAAGGTCCGCCGCGGATGCGATCTTGCTGGTGGCGTGGCGAAGGAAGGCGGTTTCACAGTCCTCGTCGGCGATGCCGGAGCCGTTGTCGAGCACGCGGATGCAGTCGGTCCCGCCGTTTTCGATTTCTATGGTGATTGCGTCGGCCCCCGCGTCGATGGCGTTTTCGACGAGCTCCTTGACGACGGAGGACGGGCGCTCCACCACCTCGCCCGCGGCGATCTGGTTTGCGATATGCGGCGTGAGCACATGAATCTTCGGCATGTTATTTCCCCCTCGGGTTCCTATTTCAGCATCGCGTGGAGCGCATAGAGACGGTTGAGCGCCTCGAGCGGCGTGAGGTGATCGACGTCCAGCTCCCGAAGGATGCGCAGCGCGCTGTCCTCCTTGCTGGTATCGAACAGGGACGGCTGCACGCTTGCCTCCGCGCCGGCCGGCGCGGGTTCGCGCTTTGCGGCGATATCCGCGCACTCGAGCTTTTCGAGGATCTCCTTTGCGCGGGAAAGCACGTCGTCCGGCAGGCCCGCAAGCCGCGCCACCTGAACGCCGAAGCTCTTGTCCGCCCCGCCGCGCACGATCTTTCGGAGAAACACGATATCCTCGCCGATCTCCTTGACCGTGACGCGGTAATTCTTTACGCCGGGCAGCTCGCCCTCGAGCTCGGTGAGCTCGTGATAATGCGTTGCAAACAGCGCCTTCGCGCCGCACTTCTTCGGGTCCGCGATGTATTCGAGCACCGACCATGCGATGCTCAGTCCGTCGAACGTGCTTGTCCCGCGTCCGATCTCGTCGAGGATGAGCAGGCTGTCCTTCGTGGCGTTGTGCAGGATGTTCGCAACCTCGCTCATCTCCACCATAAACGTGCTCTGTCCGGCGGAGATGTCGTCGCTTGCGCCGATGCGCGTAAAGATCCGGTCGACGATCGAGATATCCGCCTGCTCCGCCGGCACGAACGAACCCATGTGCGCCATGAGCGTGATCAGCGCGACCTGCCGCATGTAGGTGCTCTTCCCCGCCATGTTCGGCCCCGTGATGATCAGAAGGCGGTTTTCTTCACCGTCGAGCGTCACGTCGTTCGGCACGAACGGCTCCCGGAGCGTGCGCTCGATCACCGGATGACGTCCGTTGACGATCCGGATGCGGCCCTGCGTGTTGAGCGAGGGGCGGCAGTATCCGTTGTTCGCGGCGACCTCCGCGAGAGAAACGTAGGCGTCAAGTTCGGCAAGCAGCGCGCCGTCGTTCTGCAGCCGGTCCGTACAGGCAAGCAGCACCTGCCGGATCTCCTGAAAGAGCTCGTTTTCCAGAGCGATCAGGCGGTCCTTCGCGCCGAGGATCTTCTGCTCCATCTCCTTGAGCTCCGGCGTGACGAACCGCTCGGCGTTGGCGAGCGTCTGCTTTCGCTCGTAGCGGAACGGCACCTGCGCAAGATAGGATTTCGTTACTTCGATATAGTAGCCGAACACGCGGTTGTAGCCCACGCGCAGTGTCTTGATCTTCGTCTGCTCCCGCTCCGACGCTTCGTATCGTTCCAGCCAGGCCTGGGAACCGTCCGCGATCCCACGGAGCTCGTCCACCTCGGCGTTGTAACCGGAGCGGATGAATCCGCCCTCCTTGAGCGTGGCGGGCGGCTCGTCGCAGATCGCCTTCGTCAGGAGCGCGCGCACGTCCTCCATCGGATCGAGGCCGTCCGCGATGGACCGAAGCGCCGCGCAGCCGTCCGGCCGCAGCGTTTCGGTCACCGGCGGGATGCGCCCGAGCGTCTGGGTAAGCGCGATACAGTCCCGCGCGCCGACCGTGCCGTAGACGATCTTGCTGCAGAGCCGCTCCACGTCGTACACGCCGCGCAGAAGCTCCTGCAGCTGCTTTCTCTGCGAAAGGTCCTTTTGCAGCTCGTCCACCGCGTCCAGCCGGCGTTCGACGGCCGTCGCGCTCTGCAGCGGGCGGTCGATCCAGTCCCGCAGCATGCGCCCGCCCATGCCGGTCCTCGCCGTGTCCAGCAGGTTGATGAGCGTGCTTTTCTTGCTGCCGCCGAAGCGAAGCGGCTGCGTCAGTTCGAGGTTCCGGCGCGTCGTCGCGTCGAGCACCATATAGCTGCTGCGGTTCAGAAGCCGCATGCCGTGGATATGCGAAAGCGCGTTCTTCTGCGTTTCCTCGAGGTAGCGCATCAGCGCGCCCGCCGCGGAAACGGCATAGGGCGCGTCCTCGCAGCCAAACCCTGCGAGCGACGAAACGCCGAAGTGACGCGTGAGCGCGTCCTTCGCCGCTTCCGGCAGGAACGAGGGCGCGCCGTACTGTTCCAAAAAATAGGAAGCGGACAGCTTCTTTGAAAGGAACTGCTGCAGAAACAGCGATGGGTCCGCAATGATCTCCCTCGGGCGGATGCGCTCGAGTTCGTCCAGCAAGGCGGCGGACGGCTGCTCGCCTTCGAGCTGCAAGAGGTAAAATTCGCCCGTCGATACGTCCGCGTAGCTGAGTCCGATCGCGCTTTCGCCGAGGGAGATCGACGCGATATAGCTGTTCTGGTCTTCCTCGAGCATCCGCTCCTCGATGACGGTGCCCGGCGTGATGATGCGGATGACGTCCCGCTCGACGAGTCCCTTCGCAAGCGCGGGGTCCTCGAGCTGCTCGCATACGGCGACCTTATATCCCTTTTCGATGAGCTTTGCGATATACGAGTCCACCGCGTGGTACGGAACGCCGCACATCGGCGCGCGTTCGCTCAGCCCGCAGTCGCGGCCCGTCAAATAGAGGTCCAGCTCCTTCGAGGCGGTCTTCGCGTCGTCGAAGAACATCTCGTAGAAATCGCCGAGCCGGAAAAAGAGCAGACAGTCGCTGTACTTCTCCTTCAGTTCCAGATATTGCCGCATCATCGGCGTCATCGATGCTGCCATGATCGCCTCCGCGCGTCAGTGTTTGCAGTTGCCGCAGCCGTCGCAGCTTCCGTCGCAGTCCTCGTGCGTTCCGCCGCCGATGCAGGCGTTGATCTCGTCGTTCACCGCGCGCAGCACGCCGGAGAACGCCTCCTGGGACGAAAGCAGTTCGGTATAGATCGGGTTCTCCTGCAGCTGTCCTTCCAGCCGCTCGATATCGTCCGTGAGCTGCACGGCCTCCAGATTGTCGCACGGTTCATCTGATAGAATTTTTAGAAGGCGCACGCGCTTTTCGTTCAGCTCCGTGAGAAGCGCATTGAGCGGTTCGTTATGTTCAACGGTGTTCTGCGCCTGCTTCATACGGATAAACTCCGCGGAATCCGCAAGCGCAAGCCCCAGTTCCCTTGCTAATTCAATCAATTGTCTCTTCCTCCATTGTTCCGAACAGGGAGTTCTTTCGCACGCTTTTTACCCGCACCGGCACATAGCGGCCGACGAGTTCCGGCTTTCCCGGGAAATAGACCATCTTGAAATTGGAAAACTTCCCGTAGCACACGGGCGAAACGCGCGCGTCGCAGTCCTCGACATGGACGACTCCGCTTTTTCCAACATAGGCCGCGTTGTTTTCAAACGACTTTTTTTCCTGCAGCGCGTTCAGGCGCCTGAGCCGCTCGCGCTTGACCTCCTCCGGAATCTGATCCGGCATCGCGGCGGCGGCCGTTCCGCTGCGCGGCGAATACTTGAACGTGAACGCGGAGGCGAACCCGACGCGGCCGAGAAGCTCCAGCGTGTCGGAAAAATCCTCCTCCGTTTCGCCGGGAAAACCGACGATCACGTCCGTGGTGAGTTCCACGTCGTCCATCGCGCCGCGCAGCTTCTCCACGATGGAAGCGTACGATTCGCGCGTGTAGCGGCGGTTCATGTGCTCCAGAATCCGGTTCGAGCCGGACTGAAGCGGCAGATGCACATGGTGGCAGACGTTCGGGAGTTCGGCCATCGTTTCGATCAGACGGTCGCCAAGATCCTTCGGGTGCGACGTCATGAACCGGATGCGGCGGATGCCGTCCACGCCGGAAACGAGTCTAAGCAGGCCGGAAAAGTCGATTCCGGTCAGATCGTGCCCGTAGGAATTGACGTTCTGGCCGAGCAGCGTGATCTCGCTGTATCCGCTTTCCGCGAGCGAGCGCACTTCGGAAACGACCGACTCCGGGGAACGCGAACGTTCCCTGCCGCGCACGTACGGCACGATGCAGTAGGTGCAGAAGTTGTCGCATCCGAAATTGATGTTGACAAACGCGTTCACGCGGCCCGTCCGCACGCAAGGAAGTCCGTCCTCGATTGCGAGGCGGTCCGCTTCGACCGAGAGCACGCGCTCCCCCGCCGCCGCGCGTTCCACGAAGGACGGAATCCGGGAGAGCAGGCTGGTTCCGAACACGATATCCACGTAGGGAAAACGCCGGAACAGACGCTCCGCGGTCTCGCTTTGCTGCATCATGCAGCCGAACACGCCGAGGATGCGAGACGGGTTTTCCGCCTTCCACTCCCGCAGCGCGCCGATGTTGCCGAACACGCGCTTTTCCGCGTGGTCGCGAACGCAGCAGGTGTTGAACAGGATCAGATCCGCCCGTTCCTTCGCGGCGCTGCGAACGAACCCCATCTTCTCCAGCAGGCCGGCGGCGGTTTCGCTGTCCCGCACGTTCATCTGGCAGCCGAACGTCTCAATATAGTATTCGCGGCCTGAAAAATCGGTTCGGTCCGTCAGGCGCGCAGGCTCATTCATAGACAAATTACTCCATTATTTCATTGATTTATTATAACATGAAAACGAATCCGGGGACGACGGAATTTTGGATTTTGCGTGTTGACTTTTTATTTTGCGTGTTGTATATTATGAGGGTCGCGAAAAGCGGTGCGTCTTTGTTGCGGGGTGTAGCGCAGTCCGGTAGCGCACGTGCTTTGGGAGCATGGGGCCGGGGGT
>CAZIQO010000084.1:0-12358 GCA_964541465.1 uncultured Oscillospiraceae bacterium | reverse complement strand
CGCCTGATCGGTATCCTCGATGCGCAGAACGAACTTCCCGCCGTTTTTGCGCGTGAAAAGATAGGTATACAGGGCGGTGCGCATGCCGCCGAGGTGCATATACCCCGTCGGCGACGGAGCGAAACGGGTACGGATCATGGAATGAATCTCCTTCGTCTTCTTACTTTTCTTGGAAGAAAAGTAAGCAAAAGAACTTTCTTCTTTTTAGATAAAGCCGAGAGCTTTTCTTTTATGTTCCTTTTCCTTTCACCGAAAAGCAAGCAAAGAAATTTCCCTCTTTTCATAAACGCCTTTTTGAGAAAGCCAAGAGCTTTTCTTTTGGTTCCTTTTCTTTTTCCCGAAAAGAAAAGGAACTCAGCCCTTATAGCTGTCCTTCAGCCCCACCGTGCGGTTGAACACGGGCGCGCCGGGCTTCGAATCCGGGTCGGCGCAGAAATACCCTTCCCGCAGGAACTGGAACCGCTCGCCGGGGACGGCATCCGCCAGCGCGGGTTCGACATAGCCGCGCAGCGTCATGAGCGAATTTGGATTGAGCCTGTCGGTAAAGTCTCTTTCGGCCGTCTCCTCCTCATCCTCCGTCTCCGCCTCGCCCTCGCTCTTCATGAGCGTGTCGTAAAGGCGGAATTCGGCTTTTACCGCGTCGTCCGCGCCGACCCAGTGCAGCGTGCCCTTGACCTTGCGCGCGTTCTCGCCGCTCTTCGATTCGGGGTCGAAGGTGCAGTGAATCTTCGTGAGCGTGCCGTCGTCGTTGGCTTCCCAGCCCGTGCACCGGACGATATACGCGCCCTTGAGCCGCGCCTCGCCGTTCGGCTTCAGGCGGAAGAACTTGGGCGGCGGGACCTCGGCAAAGTCCGCCCGCTCGATATAGACCCGTTTGCCGAAGCGGACGCTGCGGCTGCCGAACGCCGGATCGTTCGGGTGGTTCTCAAGCTCGATCTCCTCCGTCCGGCCCTCGTCCCAGTTGTCGATCTCGACAAGAACCGGATCGAGCACGGCCATGCGGCGGACCGCGTTGCCGTTCATGTCCTCGCGCACGCAGTGTTCGAGCATGGCCGCGTCCACGACGGAGTCCGCCTTGGCCACGCCGATGCGGTCGAGAAAATCGCGGATGGCGGCGGGCGTGCAGCCGCGGCGGCGCATGCCGCAGAGCGTGGGCATGCGCGGGTCGTCCCAGCCGGAGACAAACCCCTCCTCGACCAGACGGCGCAGGTAACGCTTGCTCATGATCGTATCGGTCATGTTCAGCCGCGCGAACTCGATCTGACGGGGTTTGTGTGTAAATTCGCACTGCTCCACGACCCAGTCGTAGAGCGGACGGTGCGCCTCGTACTCCAGCGAGCAAAGCGAGTGCGTCACGCCCTCGATCGCGTCCTGAATGGGGTGCGCAAAGTCGTACATCGGGTAGATGCACCATTTATCGCCCGTCTGATGATGCGGCACGTGCTTGATGCGGTACAGCGCGGGGTCGCGCAGGTTGATGTTCGGCGAGGCCATGTCGATCTTGGCGCGGAGCGTCTTCGCCCCGTCCGGGAATTCGCCCGCGCGCATACGCGAAAACAGATCGAGGTTCTCCTCGACCGAACGGACGCGGTACGGGCTGTTTTTGCCCGGCTCGGTCAGCGTGCCGCGGTAAGCGCGCATTTCGTCCTTCGTCAGATCGTCCACATAGGCGACACCCTTATGGATGAGTTTGACCGCAAGATCGTAGCACTGGTCGAAGTACGAGGAGCCGAACAGCACCGAATGCCACTGGAAGCCGAGCCAGCGAATGTCCGCCTGGATGGCGTCCACGTACTCCACGTCCTCCTTGGTCGGATTTGTGTCGTCGTAGCGCAGGTTGCAGATGCCGCCGTACTTTTCGGCCATGCCGAAATCGATGCACAGCGCCTTCGCGTGGCCGATATGCAGGTATCCGTTCGGCTCGGGCGGAAAGCGGGTCTGCACGCGCGGCTCCTTCGTGCGCATGTCCTCCTCGATGAATTCCTCGATGAAGTTTTTCGGGCGTTTTGCCTCTTCCATTACCGTTTCAGCCTCCGATTTTGCTTCCTACATTATCGTGTACGGGGCCTGAATTGTCAACGCGCGCGGCCGAAAAAGCGGATCCCGCCCCCCGACCGCACCGGTACGGCGCAGGTTCGTCCTGCGCTCCGCCGGCATATCAGCGCTTCCGGTTCCCCGCAAGATGCAGCAGACGTTCCCGCCGATTATCCTGCGGGTGCCGCACGCAGTGCAGGTACAATTCGCGCTTGAGCGCGCCGAGCGCCTCCCCCTCCGGCAGGCCGGATACCTCCTTCAGCTCGTCTCCGGTGACTGCCAGCTCCCGTTCGGAAAACGGCGTGCCGTCGCGGAGCATGCAGGCAAACAGCGCGCGCCAACGCAGGGCGACGTAGCCCGTGTTGTACCCGCAGCCGCGGATATCGGCCTCCCGCAGCAGAATCTGGCACATCGTCCGTTCACGCCCCCACGCGGCGAACCGCAGACGGAGCGTATCCTCCTTCGCCTGGTTCTGCACGTCGTACATATGATCGCGCACCAGCGCGCAGACATCCTTCACCATTCGCTTCGGAAAGCGCAGGCCGGTCAGAACGCGTTCGGCGATCGCCTCGCCGTATTCGTCGTGCGCGTACATCTTGCCCGTTTCACGGCGGCAGGCGGGCTTGCCCACGTCGTGCAGCAGCCCCGCGAGCCGCAGCGTTTCGTCCGGCGGCATCAGCGCGCAGACGCGGAAGCTGTGCTCGAGCACGTCGTAGCGGTGATGGTCGGGGCGCTGGACCATGCCGCGCGCCTCCAAAAATTCCGGCACGAGCGAGTCCCAGACGTTCATTTCATCGAGCAGCCGCAGCGCGCGGAGCGGGGAGCGCAGTTCGTCGCGTCCGAGCAGGCGATAACGCGCGTCGCAGAGCAGAATCCGGATCAGTTCGTCGCGCCTGCGTTCGGGCGCGATGTCCGTAAGCTGCGCGGCGTTTCGTTTCGCCGCCCGCCATGTCTCCTTGTCGACGGCAAACCCCAGTTCGCACGCGAAGCGCACGAGCCGCAGGACCCTGAGCGCATCCGAGCGCAGGATCTCGTCCGGGTCGTCACTCGTCGTGCGGAGGACGCGGCTTTTGAGGTCCGCGGTGCCGCCGGTCGGGTCGATCACCTCGCCCGAAAGAAGGTCGGCGTAGAGCGCGTTGACCGAGAAGTCCCGCCGCCGCGCGTCGCACTCCAGACTCGTACCGAACGCGACCTCGCGCGGGCGATGCGCACCGCCCGCGTCGTACGCCTCGCGCCGGAACGTGGTGTGCTCGACGCGCACGCCTTCAAAGTGCAGCTCGACGGTGCCCATCTCCGCCGCCTTCGGAACGACGCGCATGCCGCGCGCAGGCAGTTCCCGCATCAGCTCGTCCGGCGTCATGCGGGAGCAGACGTCGATATCCGACGGCGGCAGGCCAAGCAGCGCGTTGCGAACCAGGCCTCCGACGGCATATGCCGGAACGCCCGTGTCCGAAAACGCGCGCGCAAGCGGAGACAATGAGTTGGGAACGTCGATTTTCATGCCTCTATTTTCTCCAAACGAAAAAGAAACAAAAAAGCCCGGACGATCAAAAAGTCCTTTGGTCACACAGAGCCGAAGGGCTCCTTGCCGTCCGCAGCCGGTCCGGGCGGGCAAAAGAAGGAGTGAACTCCCGGCGGCGTCAGGTCTCGGCGATGAGCACCGCGCGGCAGGGCGCGCCCTCCGCACCCGCGATCTTGACCGGCGCGGCGCAGAGCCTGTAGAGCCCGTCCGGAACGCCGCGCAGATCGAGATTTTCCACCACGGCGATGCCGTAGGAAAGCAGCGCGACGTGGGAGGAAAACTCGTCGGAATAGGTCCCGATCGACTGGCTGTCGGTGCCGATGAGCACCGCGCCCTGATTGTAGAGATACCCGATCGCGCTTTCGGTCAGCTGACCTCTGCCGTGCAGCAGAACGCGCGGCGCAAACGGCCGCTTCATGAAGTACATCGCATCGAGCGAGGTCTTGGGGACGGTCAGCACGACGCACGGGCCGACGAACGCGTCGATCGGCATCGACGCGACGTCCTTGCCCTTCCGGAGAAAGTGCAGCGGCGCGTCCACGTGCGTGCCGGCGTGCAGGCTGGTCTCCAGCCGCGAAAGGTTGTAAGAATCCCCGTCCGCCATCCGGCAGACCGGCGTCAGCGACGGCGCGGCGTCGCCCGGGTACGGCGGCGTGCGCATCAGCTCGCGTGAAATATCGTAAATCTTCATGATCAAGCGCCTCAAAAGCAGAGAGTACCACCATTATACGCCGCGCCTTTGCAAAACGCAAAACGAACCCGTCCGGCTGAACGGAAAAACGCTCCCGCTTTCCGCGGGAACGCCAGTTTGTCGAGAGAGGAGGGGTGTTGGAGGCTCCGCCTCCAAACCACCGCTCAGGGCCATAAAGGCCCTGAGAACCCATTTCCGTAAGCGCCCCAGGATAGGGCAGGGATTACGTGTCCCTTGGGTGGGGTGCAGGGGCGAAACCCCTGCAGAAAACAGGGAAAACCCGCTATTCGTTCCGGATCGCCGCGAGCGGCGAGAGCTTCATGGCGCGCATGGCCGGATAGAGGCCCGCGGCCATCGCGACAAGGATCGAGAACCCGACCGCGCCGAGCGCCAGATACGCCGGGATGATGCTGCGAAGGCCGGAGCTCTGCAGGAGCTGATTAAGCAGCACCGAAATGCCGTAGCTCAGCCCGAGCCCGAGCGCGCCGCCGAACAGGCCGATATAGGCGGACTCCGCGAGAAACAGCCCCGCAATGTTGTCGATGCGGCAACCGAGCACCTTGATGATGCCGATCTCCTTGGTGCGTTCGAAGATGCTCATCATCATCGTGTTCATGATGCCAATGGCGGCCACGAGCAGCGCCACGCCACCGATCGCGCCGAGCAGATACTGCACGTTTTTCGTGCTTTCCTCCGCCAGTTCCACGGCATCCTGCAGGCTGTAGGTGCCGTATCCCATATCCTCGATGGCGGCCTTGACGGTTTTTACGTCCTCGATCTCCTCGCACTTGACCAGCACGGTGTCGTACTCGCCTTCCTCAAAGCCGGTGTAGGACTTGTTCGCCTTGGCCAGCTTCTCCAGCTGATTGATTTCCATGAGGCAGTAGTAGGCGTAGTCGTTGTTCTCCTGGCTTACGACGCCGGTGACCTTGACTTTGTAGAAATCGCCGAGCGGCGTCTCCGTTTCGCTGTCCTCATCATACGAGTCCTGATAGATGTTTCGGTAATCGAACGTCAGCTGCATGTGCGACGAGCTGGTGACGCGCGGATTGCCCTGGCTGTCCACCGCCTGCCGGTAGCTGTTCGAGTCGTAAAAGCTGTTCAGCGTCCAGGCGCCGAGCGCGATCTCGTATGTCGACGCGCCGCCGCCGCTCGGCAGCGTGCCTTCAGAAAGTTCGAAGCCGAAATCCGCCGCCGTCTCGGCGTCGATGCCGATGAAGGTCACGTCGCAGACGTACCGGCCGCTCTTGAGCATGCCGTAGGCCGTTTCAAGCGGCATGACCGACTGCACGCCGGCAATCTTGCGAAACGAAGTGACCGATTTCTTGTTGAGTTCCGTCTGGCGCGAGGTGCCGCTGCCGTTTCCGTTGTCCACCCAGGAATAGGAATCGACGCGGATGGTGGTCAGACTTCCCGTTCCGGCGAAGCTCTCGATGGTCGCCTGCTTGATGCCGATGCCGAGAGACACCATGACCACGATGGACGCCACGCCGATCACCATGCCGAGCACGGTCAGAAACGCGCGCATTTTTCGCCGCCACAGATTCAGAAACGCCGTGGCGAGCATGTCGCTGATCTTCATTCGTCCTCCAGTTTCCTTCGCCGGGCAGTCTTACAGGTCTTCCAGCGAACGCTCGCGCTTTTTCCTGGCCTTTATGCCCAGGATGATCGCGCCCGTGATCAGCGCCGCCGCGAGAAGCGCCCACCAGTACCAGGCGATCCCGCCGCCGGATACCGACGCGTCGGCGGACGTAAGCGCGTCGGAATCAGTCGCGATCATCTCGACCGACGAATCGTCGTTGACGTACATCGTCAGCGGCACGAGCTGTTCGGTCTGGTTGCCGTAGACGTCCTCGTAGGTGACGCGGATATTCACCGTCACCTCTCCACCGAGAAGCGGCGTGAGGCTCAGGTCCGCGCGCATGGTGCCGCCGGAGGCGACGTTTCCGCCGAAGTACGCTTCCTCGAGGGTCATGTCGTCGCCCTCGATATCGACGATGCAGTTATACAGCGGGGATTTTCCCATGTTGAACACCGTAAGTCCGACGGACAAGGAGGAATTGACCCACGCGTCGTCGTAGACCACCGGGTCGTTGATGCGGACCCGCGTCTTCTGCTGAATCGGAACGCTCACGGACGCCGTCTCCTCGAATTCCTGACGGTTCTTCGTTCCCTCGTAGGAGAGCGTGATCGCGAGCAGATGCGTCTTGGCCTCGGCGTCCGGCGCGATCACCAGATCGATTGTAAACGCATAGATATCGCCCTTGGCGATATCGCCGATGAAGATGCTGTTGCTGCCGCCCGGCGCTGGCATAACCGCGCCGCTTTCGTCCGTAAAATCAAGCTGCAGGTCCGTGACCGCCTCGCGCTTGGAGGTGTTCGCAACCGCGATCCGCAGCTGCACCGTATCGCCGGCGTAGATGGCGTCCTGCACGAATTCATAGGATTCGACGATGACCTTCGGCTTGCTTTTATAGGTCGTTCCGCTGGAACTGGAAGAGGTGCTCTCCACCGGACGCACATACAGCGTTACATCCACCGTGTCGGTGCAATCCGCGCCGTCGTAGCTGTAGTTCACGGTGAAGACAAGCGTTTTATAGCCGGAGGTCGCGCTGCTGAGGAGCGTTACGTCCAGCTTGAAATAAGCGTGTTCGCCGGAGGAGAGCGTATCGCCCTTCCAGCTCACGAGACCGTCTGTGGTGTCGGCCCGCTTATAGGCGTTTGCGGTAAACGCGGTCGTGCTTTCGTTTTCATTCACAAACGGAAAGCTGTCCGGATTGCCCGAAACCGCGATTTCGCAGGAGACGTCGGTCGCCGTGCCGGAGCCGACGTTCTTGATCGGAATATAGATGGAAATCGTGTCTCCCGGGTGGCCGGCGGGCGTGGAGAGATAGTCGCTTTCCGCGGTATTCACATTTTCCTTCCCGTCGTAGAGCGAAATGTTCCCGTCGTCCGCCAGCGCGAACGCCGGAAGCAGCGTCAGCGCCAGCGCGGCCGCCAGCGCGGCTGCCGTGAAACGGATCCTGTTTTGTTTACGCATTTGCTTTCACCTCAGTTTCCCGATTGTTCGGTTCTTGCTGCGCGTCGGCCTGCTCCGCGTCCACGATTCGTCCGTCGAGCAGCCGGATCTCGCGGTCGCCGAAGGCGGCGATGTGCGGATCGTGCGTAACCATCACGAGCGTCTTGTGCTCGCCGCGCAGGATATCGCAGATGACACGCATCACCTCGTCCGACGTGTTTGAGTCGAGGTTTCCCGTCGGCTCGTCGGCAAACACGATCTCCGGGTCCGTCACGAGCGCGCGCGCGATGCCGACGCGCTGCTGCTGACCGCCGGACAGCTCGCCCGGTTTGTGCTTCAGGTGCGTTTCCAGCCCGACGAGTTCGAGCATCTGCTTCGCCCGTTTCATCCGCGCCGTCCACGACACGCCGCGAAACGACAGCGGCAGCGCCACGTTTTCCAGTGCCGTATAGTACGGCATGAGATTGAACGACTGAAATACGAACCCGATATGCCGCTGGCGAAAAACGATCAGCTCGCCCTGCGTCATGCGTTCAAGATGCTTGCCCGATATGACGATTTCGCCCGACGTGACCTTTTCCAGTCCCGCCATGACGTTGAGCAGCGTCGACTTGCCGGAGCCGCTCCGTCCGATGACCGAGCAGATTTCACCCGCGTCGATGCGCAGATCGATCCCGCGCAGCGCGCGGACGTCCACCGAGCCCACATGATAGGTCTTTTTCACGCTGCGAACGTCGATAAGCGTGTTTCCCTGCATGATGCCTCCGATCGGTACGGCAAGTGTATTATCCGTACTAATACGCATGTATATTACTCTTCTTCTCAGAATCTGTCAATGCGGTTTTACATTATATACCAATTTCGCAGACCGCGCGCGCTTTGCCGCGGGCTTTTAGCGGCCGAAGCGCGGGCGGCTTGCGGGCGCTTCGGAAGGCGTTTGCCGGTCAACGCGGCACGGAAAGGGCAAAAATTATGCGCGCCCGTTGCGGGGACGTGGGATATCTGGTAGGATAGAGCAAATGCAACGAAAACGAGGCGGTTCCATGCAAAAGACATACGGATTCGACACCCTCCAGCTGCACGCGGGCTGGCGCGGCGACCCTGCCACCGGCGCGCATGCCGTGCCGCTGTATCAGACGAGCGCGTATCTCTTCGAGGATGCGGAGGACGCGGCCGCGCAGTTTCGCGGGGAAGCGCCGGGCAGCATCTATTCGCGTATTCAGAACCCGACCGTCTCCGTGCTCGAGGAGCGCATCCGCGCGCTGGAGAACGGCTATGCCACGACGTGCTTTGCCTCGGGCATGGCCGCGCTGCTTGCGCTGGTGCTGACGCTGTGCGAACCGGGGGACGAGGTTGTGGCGCTTTCCTCGATCTACGGAGGAAGCTACGCGCTCCTGTTCGACCAGCTTGAAAAACGGTACGGCGTCGTCGCTCGTAAGGTCGAGCCGGAGGACCTGGCGGGACTCTCCAATGCGATCGGCGAACGGACGCGCATGATCTATTTCGAGTCGGTCGCAAACCCGCTCGCGAGCATCCCGGACATCGACGCCATTGTATCCATCGCGCATGAAAACGGCGTTCCCGTCGTGTGCGACAACACGTTCGGTACGCCGTACCTCTTCGACGCGCCGGCGAACGGGGTCGATTTCACGATGCAGTCGATGACAAAATACCTCTGCGGCACTGGCACATGCGTCGGCGGGTGCGTGACGGACCTCGGCTCGTTCCGCTTCGCCGGCTCGCCACGGTTTTCGCAGTTCACCACGCCCGACGCGGCGCATCACGGCCGCGTTTACGCCGATCTCGGCAAGGGCGCGTTCGCCGCGCGCATCCGGGATTACTATCTGCACGACACGGGCTTCTGCCTTTCGCCGTTCAACGCGTTCCTGATTCTGCTCGGCATCCAGACGCTCTCGCTGCGCATGAAGAAGCATGTGGAAAACGCCGACGCGGTCGCGGCGTTCCTTTCGACGCATCCGCTCGTCATGCAGGTCAATTACGCGCGCCTGCCCGACAGCCCCTATTTCGAACGCGCAAAGCGGTATCTCCCGCGCGGCGCCGGCAGCATCTTCACCTTCCGCATCAGGGGCGGGCTCGAAGCCGGGCGGCGGTTCATCGATTCGCTCGAGCTCTTCTCGCTGGTCGCAAACGTGGGCGACGCGCGCTCGCTCGTGGTCCATCCCGCGAGCACCACGCATTCGCCGCTTTCGCCCGAGGATCTGGCCGCGTGCGGCATCTCGCCCGATCTGATCCGGCTTTCGGTCGGCATCGAGGACAAAGCCGATCTCATCGCCGACCTGTCCCGCGCGCTCGATCTCACGGCCAACGGCTGAGGCGGAACAGGCAGTTCCGCTTTTGTGAAGACGCTTTTTTAAGCATCGACTGAATCGGCGCTGCAGTAAGTTTCTTTGCCCCGCTTTCTTTTCAAAGAAAGCGGGAGAAAGAAAACACGGCTTTCCGTAAAAAACGCTTTTTCAGACATAGACTGAATCAGCATTGCAGTAAGTTTCTTTGCCCCGCTTTCTTTATCAAAGAAAGCGGGAGAAAGAAAGCTCGGCTTTCCGTAAAAAACGCCTTTTCAGGCATAGACAGAATCGGCGCTGAAATAAGTTTCTTTGCACCGCTTTCTTTTCAAAGAAAGCGGGAGAGGAGGATACCATGCCGATCAAAATTCCGGACGGGCTGCCGGCCAATGCGGCGCTGCGGGAGGAGAACGTCTTCGTAATGACGCATCAGCGCGCCGTCACGCAGGACATCCGCCCGCTGCGCATTGCAATACTCAACCTCATGCCGACCAAGCAGGCGACCGAGGTGCAGTTGCTGCGTCTGCTTGCCAATACGCCGCTTCAGGTCGAGGTGACGCTTCTTCACACGGGCTCCTACACGAGCCAGAACACCACGCAGGATTATCTCAATTCGTTCTACCGCACGTTCGACGAGGTCAAGGACGAGCATTTCGACGGGCTGGTCGTGACGGGCGCGCCCGTGGAGAACATAGAATTTCAGGAGGTGCAGTACTGGGACGAACTGGTCCGGGTCATGGACTGGGCCGACCGCAACGTGTTTTCCACGCTGTACATCTGCTGGGCCGCGCAGGCCGCGCTGTACCATTTTTACGGCGTGGAGAAGCACCGGCTCAATAAGAAGCTGTTCGGCGTCTATTCGCATACGGTGCTCGACCGTTCGCATCCGCTCGTACGCGGGTTCGACGAGCGGTTTTGGGCGCCGCACTCCCGGCATACGACGATCTATGTGTCCGACGCGGCGCGCATCGCCGATCTGGACATCCTCGCGACCTCGGAGGAGGCGGGGCTGTATCTCGCGGCCTCGCACGACGGGCGGCATGTGTTCGTTACCGGGCACAGCGAATACGATGCGGAAACGCTCGGGCTGGAATACCGCCGCGATCTGGCGGCTGGAAAACCCATCCAGATGCCGAAGAACTATTATCCGAACGACGACGACACGCAAACGCCGCTGATCTCGTGGCGCGCGCACGGCGCGCTGCTGTACACCAACTGGCTCAATTATTTCGTCTATCAGGAAACGCCGTACGACGTGTCCGCGATTCCGAACGCACGGCGCGGCGGCGCATAAGCGCCGGCAGGGCGCGTCCCGCATTCGGGCCAAAAACGGCCGATTCCGATAAAAAGCGGAAAGGAGGCATTCCGTGCGCGGACTCCCGGAGGCTTATCAAAACCGCATGCGCGCGCTGCTCGGCGCGGACTATCCGGCGTACCTCGCCGCGATGGAACGGCCGTCGCGGCGCGCGCTTCGCGTCAATACACTCAAAATCTCCGCGGAGGCGTTTGTCCACCTGGCCGATTTCCCGCTCGCATCGACCGGGCTATGCGGGGACAGTTTCTTTTTCCCGGACGACGTGCCGATCGGCCGTCACCCGCTGCACGCCGCCGGGCTTTGCTACGTGCAGGAGCCTTCGGCGCAGCTTCCGGCGGCGGCGCTCGGCGTACGCCCCGGCATGACGGTGCTCGATCTGTGCGCGGCGCCGGGCGGCAAGGCGACGCAGCTTGCGGCCCTGATGAAAAATACGGGGCTGCTCGTTGCAAACGAACCCGTGCGGACGCGCGCCGATGCGCTTATGGGCAACCTCGAACGGCTCGGCGTAAGCAACGCGGTTGTGACCTGTATGCGGCCGGACGCGCTCGCTGCGGCGCTTGGGGAATGCTTCGACGCGGTGCTGGTCGACGCGCCCTGCTCGGGCGAGGGGATGTTCCGGCGGGACGAAACCGCCGTTGCCGAATGGTCGGAGGAGCATGTGCATTCGTGCGCCGCGCGCCAGCGGCAGATCCTTCACAGCGCAGCCGCTCTGCTCAGGCCCGGCGGCGCGCTCGTCTATTCGACCTGCACGTTTTCACGCGAGGAAAACGAGGAGACGGTTTTTGCATTTCTGCAAACGCATCCCGACTTCTCCTGCCGGGAGACGCGCCGGCTGTATCCGCACACCTCGCCGGGCGAAGGACAGTTTTTCGCCGTTCTGCGGCGGGCCGGATGTGCGGGCGCGCCGGATGCGCGGCTGTCCGCGCCCGCACCGGGACGGATTCCCGCGTGGGACGCGTTCTGCCGGGAAACGTTCGTCGAAACGGCCGCGCGTCCCGCACTGCTGCTGCCGGACGGCCGCGTGACGCTGCCGCCGGAGCAGATGTTTATACAGGCAAAGGGATGGTACGTTCTGCGCGCGGGCGTCGCCGCGGGCGAGGTGCGCGGGGATCGGTTCGTGCCGGCCCACGCGCTGTGCATGTCGCTGCCCGCCGCGGCGTTCCGGCGGGTCGTTCCGCTCTCCGGCGGCGAACGGAACCGATTCCTCGCCGGGGAACCGATCGCCTGCGATCCGGCGCTTTCCGGCTGGTGCGCCGCTGTAGCGCTCGGGTATCCCGTCGGCTGGGGCAAGGCGGTGAACGGCGCGCTCAAGAATCACATTCCCAAGGGCCTGCGTTCTTCTTTTCTTGAAAGAAAAGAAGCAAAGGAACTTCGGGGATGTAGAGGATGAGGTTATACGGAGAAGTGCTCCCTTTTCTTTTGGCTCACCGTCAATAGTTGGGGTAGAGCAGCAGACTAAGAGAAACAAAGGGAG
>CAZIQO010000083.1:0-12410 GCA_964541465.1 uncultured Oscillospiraceae bacterium | reverse complement strand
TGCCGCTCATGAACCAATCCCAGTCGCCCATGCCGCCCTGCTGCTCGGTGTTCGGCTGCACGTTGCTGACCGTGACGCGCTCAACCATCTCTTTTGCGGCCGCAACGCACTCCGGCGAGTTGACGGTGAAGGCGGTCTTGTCCGCGTTGAGGATGCTGCCGCCAAACTGCGCGGCAACCTTGAAGAATTCGTTATAGGTGATCGGCGCGAAGATGCCGAAGTAGTCGTCGCCCAGTGCGCGGATTGCCGCGGCGGCCGCGTCCGCATCTTCCCAGGTCCAGTCGGCGGTCGGGTAAGCAACCCCCGCCTGATCGAAGAGGTCCTTATTGTAGATCAGAACGACGTTTGAAAAGCATCCCGGCAGGCCGTACTGCGTGCCGTCCACATTGAAAGCGGAAAGCGCCGTCTGGTTAATGCCGGATGTGTCTACGCCGGTGATCTCGGCCAGAACGCCCTTTGCCGAATAGGCCGCGAAGTTTTCAATGTTGAGCTCGTAGCAATCCGGCGCGGTGCCGCCCGCAACGCGGGTCTGCATCTGCGTGAAGTAATCGCTGTAGCCGATGGTCTCGATTTCCACGGTGATATTCGGATATTGCTCATGGAAGGCATCATACATCTTCTGCAGGGTTTCCTCCTGGCCGCCGGATGCGTTGAAGTTGCAGAAGGTGATGGTGACATCCTCGGCGGGCGCCTGCGTCGCTTCCGCCGCTGCTTCGGTCGCCGTCGCTGCTTCTTCCGTTGCGGCGGGGGTGGTCGTTTGCGCGGTGCAGCCGAAGACGGCGAGCGCCATGCAGAGGGCAAGGAACAGTGCAAGTGTCTTTTTCATCGGGGTCTTTTCCTCCTTACATGATTTCAGTGGCAGAATGTTGGTCGATTCGCTCGTTTTTAGTTAATCGTTTTTAAAAAATCATGGGACAAAAGTCGAGGGAAAGCGGGCATATCGGCGCGTTTTCGCGGGAAGCGGACATAAATGCATGTTTACGGCAGGATTTTATTTCGTTTATTATTTAATCGTTTAACCTATCTGCATTATAGGAGGGATTCCGGCGCATGTCAATCCCCTTTTTGCGGTTTTTTAAAGAAATGTTCGTGCGCGTCTTCTCTTGCAGCGCCGGAGGAAGCTCGACCTGCTCCCCGAAAAGACAGTCGATTTTGAACGAGAAAAAACGGAAATGCAGAGTTTTATGATTCCGCCATGCGAAAGGCGCGTCGATGCAGCTCGTTTTCCGGGGCCGCTTACCTTCTTTTTGCGGATTTTTCCTGTATGGCATCGGTCCCTGTTTTATTCAGCGAAACGCATATTTCGTTTAGTGAAACAGGAAGGTTGTTTTGCCAGCTGAATTCAATATTATATAGGTAGTCCAAGCCAAGAGGCGCATACAACCCGATCGATCGCCGGCATTCCGGGATATCACGCTTCAACTTGTTTGAATACAGATGAAAACCGCCGATCAATCCGGCTGATTTTCAGGATTCAAAAATAAAAAAGGAGGACACACAGATGTTAACAGCAAATACGGGCTCCAGTGTACTTGCATCCGCATTCGACGCCGGCAAAGCCGCCGCGTTGGAGGCGAAGGCGGGGCTGAACGGCGTCAAGGTCGCCTTCGCGTATGCCAGCTGCGCATATGACCTCGAAGCGATGCTTGACGGGGTGAAGGCCGGGCTGCCGGGCGTCCCGGTGATCGGCAATACGTCGTTTACCGGCGTCATCACGCCAAAGGGTTTCGTTTCGGGCGACGACGGGTTCATCGGCGTCATGGCAATCGCGGACGACACGTTGGACGTCGGCGTTGCGGCGGTGCAAAAGGGTGTCTGCGCCGTCGAGGCAGGCAGGGAAGCGGCAAAAAAGGCGATCGCCGCAGCCGGCAAGAACTGCGCGCCGGCGTACTTCTATATGGTCGCCCCTCCGGGCGAGGAAGAATTCTACCTCAAAGGGATCACGGAAGTGATCGGGCGCGTTCCGTTTTTCGGAGGCAGCGCGGCCGATAACGCCATCGCGGGAGAGTGGAAGGTGTTCACCGACGCGGGAGCGTTTGCCGACGGCGTGGCGGTTGCGTTCTTCTATACCGACAAGCCGGCGACCAACTATTTCACCGGCGCATACCGGGAGACGACGGACGTAGGCGTGATCACCAAGGTGGACGGCGACCGCACGCTGGTCGAGATCGACGGGGTGCCCGCGCTGGAAAAATACGCGGCATGGCGCGGCATGAAAAAGGAAGAGCTGCTCGGAGGCAATCTGCTGGCCGCTTCCATCACCTCTCCGCTGGGCGTGAAGGACCGGCTGGGCGATCTGATCGCCATCCGTCATCCCATGAACGGCAATAAGGACGGCAGCATGAATATCGGAAACAAGCTGGCGGTCGGCACCGCGGCGATCCGTATGGAGGCGACGGTGGACGAGCTGATCGACTCGACGGGGAACGGCGTGTCGGCGCTGCGCAAGAAGGCGGGCGTGCCGCTGGGCGCGATGCTGCTTGTACACTGCGGCGGACGCCGCGCCGGGATCGGCGATCGCATCGGCGAGGTGGCAAAGAGCATCCGGCAGGCCGCGGGCGGTGTGCCGTTTATCGTGGAATTCACCTTCGGCGAATACGGTTATGAGAGCGACGGCCGGAACACGTGCGGCGGCCTGATGCTTTCGTTCACCGGCTTTGCCAAACAGGCTTCGGAGGGGAAATAATATGAAGATGCTGATAGGCGGAAGAGCCGCCGATGCGTCGGACGGCGCAACGATCGACGTCATGAACCCGGCAAGCAACACGCTGGTGGATACGGTGCCGGCCGCGACGAAGGAAGACGTGGCCCGCGCGGTGGAACTGGCGAAGGCCGCGCAGAAAAAATGGGCCGCGGTCCCGGTTGCCGAAAAGGGCGAGATCATGATGACGTTCCTTTCTCTGGTCGAGCGGGACAAGGAAAAACTTGCCGAGACGCTTTCGGCGGAAACCGGCAAACCGATCCGCGAAGCGCGCGCGGAGATCGGCAATATCCCGATTGCATTCAAGGCGTTCACCGAACGCGCGAAACATCTCTACGGCGAGGTGCTGCCGAACGGTCACGAAGCGGGACAGGAGCATCACGTCCTGATGACGGTGCGCGAGCCGGTCGGCGTGGTCGCCTGCGTGATCCCCTTCAATTTCCCCTGCGACCTGTTTGATCAGAAGGTCGCTCCGACGCTGCTTGCGGGGAACGCGGCGATCGTCAAGCCATCGACGGACAACCCGCTGACGCTCTGCATGCTGACGGCGCTGCTGAACGAGGCCGGCGTGACGCCCGGCGCGATCGAAATCGTAACGGGACGCGGTTCCAAAGTGGGTCACTGGCTCTGCAGCAATCCGGACGTGCACGCAATCACGCTGACGGGGTCCACCGAGGTGGGGCTCGAGACCTATAAAACCGCAGCGGACCATCTGGCGCACATTTCCCTGGAACTGGGCGGGAACGACGCGTTCATCGTGCTCGAGGACGGGGATGTCGATCTGGCGGTCGAAGAGATGATCTGGGGCCGCATGTACAACTGCGGTCAGGTCTGCTGCGCCTCCAAGCGCTTTCTGATCCACAACAGCCGCCGCGCGGAGTTCGCAGAAAAGGCGGTGGAACGGATCAAAAAGCTGAAGGTCGGCGATCCGGCGAAGGAGGACACCGATCTGGCCTGTCTCATCAGCGAGGAGGCCGCAAAAAAGGTGGAACGCCAGGTGCTGCTGACGCTGGACCAGGGCGGCAGGCTGCTGCTGGGCGGGACCCGCAACGGCGCGTACTATTCTCCGACGGTAATCGACGATATTCCGAAAACGGCGGACGTCGCAAGCGATATGGAGATCTTCGGGCCGGTCGTGTCCATTATCGGTTTTGATACCGAAGAAGAGGCGCTCTCCATCGCGAACGGCTCCAAGTTCGGACTTTGCGGCTGCGTTTTTTCCACGGACATGAAAAAATGCTTCGAATTCGCGTCGAAGCTCGAGTGCGGCGGCGCAATCATCAACGGCGCGTCGTTCTATCGCAGCTTTGAGATGCCGTTCGGCGGTTACAAGTATTCCGGCATCGGCACCGAGGGCGTGCTGACCACCTTCGACGAGGTCACACGACTGAAAACCATCGTACTGAAGAATATCCTCTGAGGTATGCCAAAGGCAGCCAAAACGGCGGGCGATCGGATGGGATCGCCCGCCGTTTCGCTGTCATTCGCAGTATCCGAGCCGTTGCGAGAGCTTGCCCGCAGCCTTTTTCACTGCGTCGACGACGGCGGGGATGAATTCGTCCGGCAGGCGCACAAGCGTTCCGCTGGCGCTGATTGCCGCGATCATGTCGCCCCGGTAATCGTAAATCGGCGCGCCGATGCAGCGATGATCTACATTGTATTCGCAGTTGTCCATGGCCCAGCCCTGCTTGCGGACCTGGCGCAACTGCCTGCGGAATTCCTGCCGGTTGGTGATCGTGTTTCGGGTGTACTGGGTAAACTGGCACTGTTCCAGCGCTTCGGAAAGCTCGTCGCCGGACAGGCCTGCAAGCAGGCATTTGCCGAGCGAAGAGCAAAACGCCGGCACGCGGACGCCGATTTGCGGGCTGAGCGGGCCGGTCGGAATGGCGTCCAGCTTTTCCACGTAAATCACCTTGTCCTTATCCAGTATGCCAAGATGCGCCGTCAGGTTCAGGTCCGTGGTGAGCTGCGAAAGATATGGCCGCGCTTCGGCAATCAATTCCAGGCTGCTGATGTGCGAACTCATCAGTTCGGCGAGCCGACAGCCGAGAGAATAGGTTCCGTTTTGATTTTTCGTCGCATAGTTGCGCAGAACCAACGCGTTCAGGAGACGGTAAACGGTGCTTTTGTTCAGGTTCAGCTTTTGCGCAAGCTCCGTCGGCCCGACCGGATGATTCGTACTGCAGAGTTCCTCCAATATATCCAGGATACGCTCGACAAGCTGCACATTTTCACTCATGCTGATTCAAATCCTTATCTTTCGTTGCCGCTATACGAATCCGTTCGTTATACTTCATTCTTTAAACTTAATTCTGACTGGCAGAGAAAACGGTGAAGCAATCGTCATGACGGGTGATTTCATCATTCCGAACACCTGATCGACGCTGCAGGATGAAAAGCCGAAACCTGAATGGCATCAATAAATTATAACATCGATAACGCCTTCGCGCCAGCACACGTTTCCGCCTCGCTTTTTACTTCATGGGGCTTTGTAAAGCGGTACGCTGCCGTTCCGAAATTCCAGCCGGCGATCGGCGATCCCGCGCTTCGTCGCAGTGCTGAGGCGCATCCGGAGCAGTCGTCCGCGCTGAATCAGGGAATCGATGTTCAAATGGTTTTGAAGCCGGCTTCCCGGGCGAACCCGGTTACAATCAGGCAGTAAAACAGCGTTGTGCGAACGGAGTAAGCGCACGGAATCGCGCCGTTTCGTGCTTCTTTTCGTTCTGCTCTCATGAAGCAATACAGCTGCGGCTATTTGCGTGTGGGTGCAAACGGCTTTTTGTTTTGTTCTCCGTTTTTTAGAAAGAAACTCGAAAGCAGAGCCAATCCCCGGACGGAGAAGGTCCGGGGGGAATCCGTTTTTGGCGGCTCCGCCCGGGGAGGCGCGAAAAAACGCGCGGTCAGTCTGCCCGGGAAACAGTTGTGCCGGACGGAATACTGGAAAGGTATTTTTCAAGCTTATCGGTGTTTTTCAGGATATACTGCGAAAAGCTTTCCGCAGCCTTGGAGAGGTATCTGGATTTTTTTCGTGCCAGGGCGATGGAACGGGGAGGCACCTTGTCCAGTATGTGGATTATTTTTACCCGGCTTGCCCCGCCGTTGAGGGGCGCGGGGATCAGGGCGACGCCAAAGTTAGCCGCGACGGAACTGATGATAATGTTATCGTTGGTCGTTTCAAATGTGACCTTCGGTGAAATACCCGCATCGGTAAGCACCTTGTCGATATACCTCCGTATCTGACAGCTGTATTCGTAGGTGATCAGCTTTTCATCTCGAATCTGCAAAAGATGGATTGCGTCGTATCTTGCGAGGGGATGATTTTCGTTTACGATGAGCACCGTTTCATGATGCCCGATTGGAAAGTAATCAAAGGCGGGGTTATTCTCTTCCGTGGTGAAGGCCAGATCGCTGGTCCCGCTGTTGATGGCGTACTCTATTTCCGTGGTCGTCGAGGGGTAGAACCTGAAATGCGATTGGATCCTTCCGATGTCCGTGTAGTAGCACGACAGCGCGTAGGTGATCAAATCGTTGAGGGAGCTCAGGTAGCTTACCGATACCATGCCGGATTCCGGGTCCGTTAAGTCCCGGATCTTGCTTTTCCCGTCCTCAATCATTTCCAGCGCGGGCGCAACGCTGTCGAGCATGATCTGTCCGAAGGGTGTGAGGGATATGCCCTTCCCGGAGCGATAGAACAGCGGCGCGTTCAGCTCCTTTTCCAGATCCTTGATGGAATGGCTCAAAGTCGATTGTGTTACATTCAGGCTCTCGGATGCCTTCGAAAATGTCTTTTTATTGACGATTGTGCAAAAGTAATACAACTGTTGCAAATTCATGAAATCACCTCATATGAATTATACCAATATCAAGGAATTATAGCAAATTATTTAATCAATCCATGAATTCTATTCATAAAAAACATGATTTTGATACTATCCAAACGCTTCCGGCGCCGTTATCATAATAAGTGAGGTGGGGGAAAAGCAACTCATCCAATCAAATCAAAGACACACTTGATCTTCATGAACGAAAGACGGCAGGGGAGGAACAGCATGATCCATTCGGTCACAGTCAAGGGAATAACCATCGGCGAAGGAATGCCCAAAGTCATCGTCCCCATTGTGGCGGCGGATCGTGAAGATATCCTGGAGAAAGCCGAAGAGATCCGCTTTCTTAACGTCCAGATGGTGGAATGGCGCGCCGACTTTTACGAAGATGTGGCCGATCCGGAAAAGACCCTGGGAACCCTGCGCGCGCTGCGTAAAGCGCTGGGGAGCAAGCTGCTGCTCTATACCTTCCGCTCCAGCGGGGAGGGCGGCAACAGGGAGATTGCGGCAGATGAATACCGTGCGCTCAACCTTGCCGTTGCAGACAGCGCGCAGGCGGATTTTGTAGACGTGGAGGTTTTCTCCCTCGGGGTGAACGCCAGGTCCCATATCGCGGAGATCCATCATCGGGGCGCTTACGTCATCGGCTCCAGCCATGATTTTGAAAAAACTCCGAAAAAAGAGGAACTGGTCCGCCGCATGCGCTGGATGCAGGAGGTCGGCGCGGATATCCCCAAACTGGCCGTGATGCCGACGTGCACAAAGGATGTGCTGGATTTGCTCGATGCTACGCGTGAAATGACGGAAGCATATGCGGACCGGCCCGTCATCACCATGTCCATGGCGCCTTTGGGCGTAATCTCCAGGCTTTCGGGCGAGCTGTTCGGCTCGGCCATGACGTTCGGAGCCGTAGGCAGCGTTTCCGCCCCGGGTCAGATCCCCGTTGACCAGCTCAATCAATGCCTTACGATTTTTCACAACGCGCTTTAACAAAAACTTGATCGGCGAGGATAAACCATGATTAGCGTAGATACCAAATTAGTCGCACTGCTTGGCAATCCGCTGGGCCAATCCCTTTCCACAAGGATGCAGGGCGCCGCGTTTTCACATTGCAAGCTGAATTACGAATACCTCCCCATAGAAACCCGGGCGGACACCCTCCGGCCTATTGTGGCGGGCATCCGCGGAATGAATTTTGCAGGTCTCAGCGTAACGAAACCCGATAAAATCGCCATCATGCAGGAGCTGGATTCACTCGACGAATTTGCCGAAAAGATCGGCGCGGTCAATACGGTTGTCGTACAGAAAGACGGCGCGCTGAAGGGCTACAACACAGACGGCGCCGGTTTTATCCGTTCTCTGGGCGAGCACTACGGCAAGCCCCTTTCCCAAAGCCGCTTCGTTTGTCTGGGCGCGGGCGGCGCAGCAAGGGCGATCTGCTGCTCGCTGGCCTATAACGGCGCGATGGATATCACCGTAACCAGCCTTTTCGACACAGACAGCGAGGCGTTGGTAAAAAGCATCAACGAACGCTTCGCTCCCGTTGCCTCCGTGCTTCCCTGGGGAGATTGGAAGGCGCTGGAGGAAAGGGCCGCTTTTGCGGACGTGATCATTAACGCAACGGGCGTGGGCATGGGCGCGCACACGGGAGAGTCTCCCGTTTCCGCCGGCGTTTTTCACAAGGGCATGCTCGCATTCGACGCTGCGTATAACCCCGCCGTAACGCGCTTTCTTTCAGACGCCGCGGCAAGCGGCTGTGAAACGATGAACGGACTGGGAATGCTCCTGTATCAGGGTACGGCCCAGTTTGAACTTTGGACGGGAATAAAAGCGCCGGAGGACGTGATGCGCGCAGTACTGGAAAGCAGCCTGGGAATAAAGACGTAAGCCGGATTCCGGCAAAGGAGCGTCATCCGATGCAGTTACCCAAGAAAGTGATCCTCTGCGAAGTCGGCCTGCGCGACGGGCTGCAAAACGAGAAAACACATCTGACCACGGCCCAGAAAGGGTCCGTCGTCCGGCAGGTCATGGAAGCGGGATGCAGGGTCGTGGAACTCGGCTCGTTCGTCAGCCAGAAGGCGGTTCCCCAAATGGCGGATACGGATGCGCTGTTTACGCAATACGGCGGCGCTCCGGGAATGGAGTTTCGTGCGCTCGTTGCAAATCAAAAGGGCGTTGAGCGGGCTGCGGCGTGCGGGTGCAGAAAGGTGAAGCTCAATGTTTCCGCAAGCCGTGCGCACAACCTTGCAAACCTGAATATGACGCCGGAAGAAAGTGTGAACCGTTTTGCGGACTGCTGCGCCATTGCAAAAGATCACAGGATTGCGGTTTCCGGCTCCATCTCCATGGCGTTCGGTTCTCCGTGGGAAACCAGGATTCCCCTGGATGACGTCTTACGGATTGCAGAGGCATATTTACGGGTGGGCGTGAAGGAGGTCTCCCTGTCCGACACCTCGGGCATGGCCGTTCCAAGCCTCGTCTATGAATACTGCCTTGCCGGGGAGAAGGCGTTTCCGGAGACGGTCTGGTGGTTCCATTTTCACAATTCCCGCGGCGCTGCAATGGCCAACATTCTCGCTGCCATGGAGGCCGGCGCAACCCGTTTCGATACCTCCCTGTGCGGGCTGGGCGGATGCCCGTTCGTCCCCGGCGCCGCAGGAAACATCGCAACGGAGGACGTGGTTCATATGCTCGGCGGGATGGGCGTCGATACCGGCATGGACGTGGACAGGACGCTGGAAGCCGCGCGCGCTCTGCGCGTACTCGTTGCGCACGATACGGATAGTTACCTGCTTCGGGCGGGCTGTTCGAAAGATCTGATCCGGGAGCTGCCCGTAAAACAGACGCTCCCCAAATAAGTATCGAAAAAGGAGGCAGGCATGAAAAAACTGGTGTCGGAACAGATGGTTTCCTATTTGGAGCGCCGCGGCGTATCCTATATATTCGGTCTCTGCGGACATACCGTCATCGGCTTTTTAGACGCGCTTTCCAGAAGCAAAAAAATCAAATACGTATCCGTTCGGCATGAGCAGATAGCCGCAACCGCTGCCGACGGGTATGCCCGGATCACGAAAAAAGCGTCCGTCGTGCTGTGCCATCTCGGCCCGGGCATCGCCAATACGGTAACAGGCGTTGCCAACGCGGCGCTGGACTCCATCCCCATGGTCGTCATCGCGGGCGACGTGCCCAGCTATTACTTCGGCCGCCACCCCCACCAGGAGGTGGAACTGCACCTGGACGGATCGCAGTATGAGATCCTCCGCCCGGTGGTCAAGCGCGCCTGGCGCATCGATGATCCGGAGGCGCTGCCCGTGATTCTGGACAAGGCGTTCCGCCTTGCCGAGAGCGGCCGTCCCGGCCCCGTTCTCATCGATGTGCCGATGGATATGTTCTCAAGGGAAATCGATACCGACCTCTTTGAACGCACCGATCGCGGCAGCAAAGAAACCGTCCGTCCTGCGCTTGCGCCCGAAGCGGCGCGGGCAATCGCCGCACGCCTTGTGGAAGCGCAGCGCCCCGTCATGCACGCGGGCGGCGGCATCCTGCTTTCCGGCGCCTCCGACGAGCTGTGCGAACTGGCCGAATTCCTTGAGATTCCCGTTTCAAGAACGCTTATGGGTCAGGGCTGTCTGCCCGATATGCATCCGCTTATGGCCGGGCAAACCGGTTTTTGGGGCCTTGAGTATACGCACCGGCTTACGGCCAATGCGGACGTGATATTAGGCCTGGGCACCCGTTTTGCCGAGGCGGACAGTTCCAGCTGGTATGACGGCGTCACCTTCGATATGCGCAAAACTGCGTTTCTTCAGATCGACATCGATCCAATGGAGATCGGCCGCAATTATCCCGTGGAGATCGGCGCCGTTGCGGACCTGAAGCTTGCCCTCGCGCAGATACTGGAGGAAGCGAAGAAGCTCCGGCCCGGCGGCATGAAGCGTCCCCAGGTGATCGACTTTATCGCACGCGAGCGCGCCGCGTTCCACGCGCAGAACGCTTGCATCTCCAGCGACGGACGGTTTCCCATGACGCCCCAGCGCATTCTCAAAGATATCCGCGAAGTGCTCCCCGAGGATGCGATTCTCTTTACGGACGTCGGCTGGAACAAAAATGGCGTGGCGCAGCAGTTTGATATTACGCTTCCCGGAACGATTCATCATTCCTCCGGCCTTGCCACGATGGGCTTCGGCGCATCGGCGGTGCTGGGCGGGAAGCTGGCCGCGCCGGATCGGATCGCAGTTGCGCTCATTGGCGACGGCGGGTTCGGCACGAACCCTTCCTGCTTGGCGACGGCGGTGGAACAGAATATTCCCGTGATTTGGGTGGTGATGAACAACTCGGCTTTCGGCACCATCGCGGGGCTGGAATATGCAAATTATCAAACGCGCTTCGGCACGGAGTTTCAAACGCCCGACGGCCGGCGCTATTCCCCCGACTGGGCCAAGGTCGCAAAGGCATACGGCGTGGATGCGGTTCGCGTGGAAAGCGCGGATGAATTTAAGCCTGCATTCCGGCGCGCAGTTGCGTCCCGCAGCCCCTTCCTGCTTGACGTACCGATGGAGAATATCGCCGTTCCCACCCCCGGCTGCTGGAATATCAACGATATTTATACGCCCAAGGCGAATATCAAAAACGGAAAAGTGATACGGAATGCGGACGGCAGTCTCGTTCCCCCGAATCACGGCGCATCTCATAAAGGCTAAGGAGCAAACATGGACAGGAAATTTTCTCTGGCGTATCTCACCATCCCCGGCACCGACCCTGTTACGCATATTCAAATTGCGGCGGAAACGGGCTACGATTCCGTCAGCCTGCGAACCATCCCCATGCATTTGCCCTGCGAGCCGGAATACCGGCTGGAAAAGGATGAAAAGCTGTTCAATTCCATCAAGGCGGCGCTGCGGGAGTACGGCCTGCGGGTGATGGATATCGAGCTTGCGCGCATCAAGGAGGAGGTGGACATCAATGAATTCGCCCCCGCATTCGAGGCCGCGGCAAAGCTGGGAGCAACCGACGTGCTGGGCAGCGTCTGGTCCAGGAATCGTTCCTGGTATACCGATACGGTTGGCAGGGTCGCCGCCATGGCGAAACAGTTCGGCCTGAGCTATAACGTGGAGTTTCTTCCGTGGGCGGGTGTGCGCAATTTGCAGGAAGCGATCACCCTGGTCGATCGTGTGGGGTGCGACAATCTCTATATCATGGTGGATACGCTCCACGCGGGGAGGGCGGGGGTTACCGCGCAGGAGCTGAAGCGCACGAATCAGAGATATTTCCGTTTCATGCACCTCTGCGACGGTCCGGCCGGTTCCGATGGAGACCCCGTGCTGGACGATATTAAGGACGAGCTCATGATCTTTACCGCGCGGGAGGCACGCTGCTACGTAGGGCAGGGCTGCATGGACGTTGCGGGCATGGTCGCCGCGATTCCCGGCGTCCCGCTTTCCATAGAGCTCCCCAACGATAAGGAACTGGCCGCCAGGGGCGCGCGCGGCCATGCGCAGGAATGTCTGGACACCGCGAAAAATTATCTGAAAGCCAACGGTGTTCACTGAAGCTGCAATCAGAAGCTGCAATCGGAAGCTGCAATCGGAATTGGACGGATCAGGATTTATTTGGCAAAATGTAAGAACCTATGATGGAGAAAGGCAGAAATACAATGTCCGATAGGGAAATCACACCGGAAGAGCTGCAAATGATCGACGAAGTGGTCGAACGCGCCCATGCTGCGGCGAAAGTCGTGGAAACGTACAGCCAGGAGCGCGTGGATCAGCTTTGTCAGGCGGTTACCGCGGCGGTGTGCAACATGAAGGTCTGGGCGCAGCTGTGCGACGAAGCGGTGGACGAAACCCGTCTTGGCGACAAGCTGACCAAGCGCAACAAGCGCAACA
>CAZIQO010000082.1:0-12501 GCA_964541465.1 uncultured Oscillospiraceae bacterium | reverse complement strand
GCACGGCTGGCTGCCGTGCTCCATCCATGAATATATAGTAGCAAAGTGGACTGCTATTGGATGCCAGAGCCGCATAAACGGATCAGCACCATCTCCGCGGTGCAGCCGCTGCGAAGAGCCGAGCCGCGGTTGCCCATGCCGGAGGATACGATCACATCCATATGACCGATGCGCCGATGCCCGTAGGCTACGCCGAAGAGCCGGCATAGCCAGCTCATCGGCCAGACCTGCCCGGCGTGCGTATGGCCGCTGAGCTGCACGGTGACGCCCGCGGCGGCGGCTTCCTTCAGTTCGCGGGGCTGGTGGTCGATCAGTATGATCGGCCTGGTTTTATCCGCGCCGTCGAGAAGCTGCCTAAGGGAAGCGCGGTCCGGGCGGCGCGTAAAGACGGCGTCGCGGCGGCCAATCAGCGTCAGTCCCGCGGCGACGCGGCTTTGATCGTCCAGAATATGGATGCCGGCGCCCGTCAGCGCTTCGTCGAGCTGCGCTTTGGTGTTGGGCGGCGTGGGGCCGTGGCCTGCCAGATCGTGATTTCCGTAGGCAAAATAGGCGCCGCAGGTCGTCGGCAGACTGCCTGCGATGGTGCAGGCGGCCCGCATCTGCGCGGGGCTCGTTTGATCGTCCACCAGATCGCCGGCGATGACGAGCAGGTCCGGCTTTTCCTTGGCGAGGCGGTCCATTTCCCGCCGGAGGCGCGCCGCGTCGATCGTCAGGCCCATGTGGACGTCCGAAATCAGCGCGATGCGCAGTTCCCCGCCGGGAACGGGCAGAGGCGTATGCAGCGTATAGCGCTTGACGACGATGCGTTTCCCATGGATCACACCGTAAAGGAGCAGGGCGGCCGAACACGCAAGCGCCGCAATCCCGCCCTGCCACAGCCAGCCGGGGTCTGCCGCGGATGGGAAAAACAAGGCCATTATTTTCTGCAGCGCGCAGGCCGGAAGGCTGAAGATCAAGAGGTAGATTACGGCGATGGTCGTGACTTTGACGGGGATCGGGCGAATCAGAAACGTGCTCAGCGCCAGAACCGCGCCCGCTGCGGCGAGCCAGCGGCTGGCCACGGCGCCCGCGCCCCAATACGACAGTACGCCGGACAGCCAGACATAGAGCCACCACCCGACGGCAAGGCAGGCCGGTATCAGCGCGGCCAGCGCGGCGATCCGGATTCGTTGATCGTGCATGGGACCTCCTCTTGCGGGCCTTCGCAGACAGGATAACAGGATTCGGATCTTCCGGCGTTACTTGTTCAGCAAACCGGCGTGACGCTCGATCAGCGGATTGGGACCGGCGGGCGCGGGCGCGTCGCTTTGCGGAAGTTTCCGGAAAAAACGGACGATCAGCGGAAGCACCGTAAGAAACGCCAGCACGTCCGCGATCGCCTGCGCGGTTTCGATGCCCCAAACGCCCGTGAGCAGGGAAAGGACGACGACCACGGGGATGAAGTACAGCCCGCTTCGCAGCATGGCCGTAAAGGACGCAAGCGCGCGCTGGCCCGTGATCTGGAACGTCATGTTGCTCATGACGGACAGCGGCTGAAACAGCAGCGCGACGCACTGGTAGCGGAGCGCGACGGACCCGACCGCAATCACCGCGGGATCGTTTCGGAACCAGCCGACCACGACCGGCGAAAGCAGAAATCCGATCGCCGCCGTCACGCCCAGCATCCCCTCCGACAGCACGAGCGTGAACCGAAACGCGCTCCGCACCCGGGAGAACCGCTGCGCGCCGTAGTTATACCCGGCGACGGGCTGGAACCCCTGCCCCATGCCGAGGCCGACGGCGAACATGAAGAAGTTGATGCGGGAAACGATGCTCATGGCCGCGATCGCCGCGTCGCCGTAGACGGCGGCGCAATGGTTGAGGACCATGGTGGAAAGGCTCGCGAGCCCCTGCCGGATCATGCTGGGAAATCCCGTGCTCACGATGTCCCATACTTTTCCGAACCGGAAATTCCGTATGGCAAGGCGGCTTTGCGTTCTGCCGCGCAGGAATGCGGAGAGCAGGATCGAAAAACTCACGCACTGCGAAAGCGCGGTGGAGAGGCCGGCTCCGGCGATCCCCATGTGAAACGCAAACATAAAGACGGGATCACCCGCGATGTTGAGCAGGGAACCCGCCACGAGCCCGATCATGGCGAGAGACGCCTTGCCCTCATACCGCAGGACGTTGTTCAGCGTAAAGCTGCTCATCATCAGCGGCGAAGAGAGCATGATGTAGAACACATAGGTGCGCGCATAGGGAAGGATGGTCTCCGTGCTGCCGAGCAGCCGCAGCAGCGGGTCCATGCAGAGGAATCCGATTACGGCGAGGAGCGCGCCCGTCGATAAGGAGAGGAAGAAGCCGGTCGACGCATAGATGCTGGCCTCTTTTTCATTCTGCTGGCCGAGCTTGCGGGAGATGATACTGCCAGAACCCTGGCCGTACATAAAGCCGAACGCCTGAATGATCGACATGAACCCAAACACGATCCCGATCGCGCCGCTTGCGCTGGTGCCGAGAATCCCAACAAAGAACGTGTCCGCCATGTTGTAGATATTCGTCACCAGCATGCTGATCGTGGTCGGTATCCCCAAGGTGACCACGAGCCGCGGGATCGGTGTTTCGGTCATTTTTCGGTATTGCTGATTCGCTGCGTCCGACATCTGAATAAAATTACACTTTCGCGATTGCTAAGGAGTACTTTACAACTTATTTTCGCGATGTCAACAGACGCGGCGTGAAATATCGGGCCGAACAAAGAAAAAACGCCGGGAGAATCGACGACGCGGCGTCGGCGGTCACGGCGCTTTTTACGGCGTTATCCTGCCGGGCCGGGGGGAGCGCGAAGTTTGGCTCATGCCGCTCGGCGCTCCGCTCGACCAGTGGGAGATATACAAGCAGTTCCATGGGATGGCAAAAGCGAAGGCGGAATACTTTATTGATGATGTACTGCCGCCAGGGGTATAGTAAATGTAAATCAGTTGAACATCATGATTTGCTCCCCGCTGTCCAGGTTCAGCCGGACCACCCCGTCTTCAGTAAAATAGAAGACATCCGAGCCGAAGCACCAGGCGACCGGTTCGTTCAGAGCGTCGATCGTCCGCTCGAACGCGTCCGTTTCCATGTCCCATATGGCGAGCGTGTTGCCGCTGCCGACATCGGGCGAACAAAGGATGAACAGGCGGTTTTGGCTGACGTTGATTGCGTCGATGGGGTCCTCCTGCGAATAAATCGTCGTCCGGCTGCTTCCGTCCATTTTCGTAAGGATGACGCTGCTAGAGTCGCCGGTGCCGATCAGGCTGTAGATGCAGCCGTCTTCTATGGCATAGGAACGGATGGGATCGTCGGTTAAAAGCGATTCGGATTCGCCGCCTTCTACGGGGATACGGCATAACTCGCCGGCTTCATTATCAATATAGTAAACCCAGCCGTCGCAGGCATAGACGCAGCAGAACTGGCCGGAAAGCAGCTCTGTCGGTTCGCCGCCCTCCGCTGGCAGTTTGAAGATGCCGTCCGCCGTGTAATAATACAGCCAGCCGTCCAGATAGGAAAGGTCCTCGCAGTGGCCGTCCGCAAGCTTCTGCTGATTTTGCCCATCGGTTCCGACGGAGCAGACGGAGTAATCATCCCCGGTGTCGCAGTAATAGACGGCGTCTCCGACAACATTGAGATACGCTACGCGATCGTCGGTCAGTTTTTGCAGATCCGATCCGTCGCTTCGCACCGCCCTATAGAGGAGGCCCTCGTCATATGAATTCCCAAAGAAGATCGAATCCTCGGTTTCTACAATAAAGCCGCCGCCCGTCCCTTCCAAACCCATGAACAGGTTTCCGCAGGCGCTGCCGGCGGTGCTGCCGGCATCCGTTTCGTCGGAGAATTCCGAAGCGGTTTCCGCCGCTTCCGGCTCGGTTTCCATATCGACCGTTTCGCCCGTGACGAGATTGAGCGACTGCCAGGCCATGTCCTGATCCAGCATCGGGTAAAAGATCCAGTCGCCCACGGCGTAGATCGCGTCGGTATGCGCCTCGATCTCCCGGATGGTTTCCCCGCTCTCCGGGTCGATGACGAGCAGCTTGTCGGAGTACGACCTCTCGAATTCATCGTGGCTGGTTGCGACGGAAACAACCAGCTTGCCTGCCGCGATATTCAGTGCCTGATAGATCTCTTCGGAACGCACGACGACGCTTTGCTCGCTGCCGTCCAGGCGCATGCGCCGCACCGCTTTCAGGTCGGTGTTTTCGATATAGTAAATCCATTCGTCCGTAATGCAGTAGTCGGCCTTCCAGTTGCCCGCAAGCACCTGCACGTCGCCGCCTTCGACGGAAACGCGGGAGAATCCGTTTTCGCCGTAGAAATAGACCCAGCCGTCGTAAACGCTGGCGATTTCGCCGGTGGCGTCGATCAGAGGCACCGTTTCGCTGCCGTCGGTCCTGCTCTTGTAAAGAACGCCGTTTTGCGCGTAGTTCGTGTAATAGATCCAGTCGCCGGAGACGGAGAGCATGCCGCATTCGTCGCCGAGCGGGCCGGAGAGCAGGCTCCCGTCCGTCCGGATTCGGTACGGCCTGCCGTTATCGTCGATATTTCCGAAGTACAGCCAGTCGCCAATCACGTTCAGATCGCCGCCGCACACACTGCCGACGCGCTGGAGATCGCTGCCGTCTGTCCGCATTTTATAGATGGCGTAACCTTCGTCCATCTGTGAAAAGTAGATCCAGTCGCCCTGAAAGGTCAGCATGCCGCCCTGCCAGAGGACCTCGCCGGGCAGCACTTGTACGGTATACGGCGTTTGGTTCATGAGATTCCCCGGCGTGGAGCCTTCGATATTGATCTCCGACTCGGATTCGTAATCGGGCTCGAACGGAACCTCGTACGAGAACGTCTGCTCCTGCTCGTATGCCCAGCGGATGAGCTCGTTCGCGTCGTCCGGGTCGGCCTCCACGCACTGCCGAAGCAGGCTCTCGATCTCGTCGCAGTCGCCGGAGATCGTCGTCAGCAGCGCGGACACCGCGTCCTTGCAGGCCTGCATGTCGGTCGGGTCGAGCTCGATCAGCTTTTTTGCCGCCAGATACACGCCGGCGGAATCGCCGCTTGCCTGATACGTTTCGATCAGCGCGCGCAGCTCGTCCGCCGTGTTCGCAGCGTCGATTTCCTGCTGCGCGGAAAACTGCGACTGTTCCGTTTCAACGGGGGCGGCCGTGGCGGCGCTCTCCGTCTGTGGATCGGCGGTGCGCGCGCAGGCGGGAACGATCAGCGACAGGCATACGGTCATAGCGAAAGCAACGATCCATTTTTTCATACGGCGGCTCCTTACAGGACGTTTGTGAGTGGGACCGACAGGCTTTAAAAAATATCCTGCCGTGAAAGGGAAACAGGATTCACATCAAAATGATGATGCGGACCGCGGAACATATGCGGATACCGGCGGGCGTACGTTCTGCGGCGGGGCGACTCAGTTGAACATCATGATCTGCTCTCCGCTGTCCAGATTGAGCCGGATGATACTGGCATCCGTAAAGTAATAGATATCCGAACCGAAGCACGAGACAACCGGCGCCGCAAGGTCGTCGATCGTTTGTTCGATCGTGTTCGTTTCCATGTTCCATACGAGAATCGACGCTCTTTCGCCGCCCTGCGCGGGAGTAGCGAGGAACAGACGATTTCCGCCGACGTTGAGCGCTTCGATCTTTCCGTCCGACGAGTATACCGTTTCCGCGTCCGTTCCATCCAGATTCATGCGGAGCACGTCCGTGCTTTCGATCGCGTCGATCAGGCAATAAATCTGATCGTCCTGTATCGCATAGAAGAAGGCGGTGAATTCCGTCATCAGAGACTGGGGCTCGCCGCCTTCGACGCGAACACGCGATATGCCTCCGGCATCGGGGCCGTCGATATAGTAGACCCAACTGCCGTAGGCGTAGACGTCGCAGAACTGCCCGGGAAGCAGCTCGGTCGGTTCGCCGCCGTCCGCGGGCAGTTTGCAGATGCCGCCCGGCGCGCAGTAATACAGCCAGCCGTCGGCATAGGAAAGGTCCTCGCAGCGGCCGTCCGCGAGCTTCTGCTGATTCTGCCCGTCGGTGCCGACGGAACAAATGGAGTAATCGTCCCGCATGTCGCAGTAATAGATCGTATCGCCGACGGGATTAAGAAACGTGGCGATGCCTTCGCAAATCGCTTGCAGGCTGGACCCGTCCTGCGTTTTTGATTTGTATAAACATTCTAAACCCGAGTTGCCGAAATAGCTCCATTCGTCCTGAACCGCAAAGAACCCGCCGCCGTAATCTTCCTCCGCCATGAACAGGTTTGCGCAGGTGTTGCCGACAACTTCGGGCTCCACTTCGGGCAGCTGTTCCGCTTCGGACGGCTGCTCCTCTTCGGATGTTTGCTCCGCTTCGGACGTTTGTTCTACTTCGGTCGTCTGCTCCGTACTGCCGGCCGCAGGCAATGCGGGCACGTCCTCCAGCGGAGCGCACTCGTAACGATCCGTTGGAGCCAGCGCGGCCAGCTGCGTAAACCCGACGCCGGCAAGGCTGACCGACTGGCGCTCCAGCAGCACGAACGGCTGGGCGAAAACGTCGCCGTTTTCCGCATTGACAAACAGCTCGCTCAGGCATGCGCTCGCCGTGTCGGCGTCCGGCGTGATGTCCCGATAGCACGCGCTTTCGACGTCGTAGGCGTATTCGACGAGAGTCCCGTCGTCCATCTCGATGCAGACGTCGTACCGCTCGCTGTCCGGACGATACCACAGATAGAGCGTCGCGCCCATCAGCGGAAAAGAAAACTCGACCTGCCAGTCGACGTCCGCATCCCCCCATTCGGAGGAATGGAACGCCAGAGAGCAGCCCATGCCGTTTTCGGATTCATATTGACAGATACCTTGCTCTTTATCGAACGAAAAGCCGTATGTTTCCAATGTGACCGACGGGATGTACTCGTAATCGCTCAGCGGCGTATCGGGAACGCCGTTGAACGACTGGTAGACGCTGACCGCCCCGTTGCCCATGCTGACCCATACGTCCCCGTGCGCTCTGCCGTAATCCATGACGAAGTATTGACTGTCCGGGTCGAAAGTGTCGTAACCGCCGCCGTTCACCAGTATTTTTAAAATCGCCTCCGCGTCGTCGGCAAAGTAATACGTTTCGAATTCGGTTTTCGGTCCGTCCTCCTCGTAGGAAATGGTGATGTTGACGGGGAATACGTTTTCCGAAGGGATCGTGTCAAGGCCGATTCGGATCGCGCCGAATATGTTGTCGCAGTAATTGTCCTCGATAAACTGCGCATAGCGGCTCAAATTCGCCTGCGGGACTTCGGTGTAGACCTGGACGGTGCAGCTTCCGTCCTCTTCGGACTGAAGATCACAGGTAAAGCTCGAGCCGTCCTGGAGCACGCCGCCGTTCAGCGTCAGCGTCCCTCCGTTCTGGAGGGTTTGATTCGCTTCGGCCTCCGTCGTTTCGGAACCGACGCCAGAAGTGTTCATCAGGCCGGCTACGGCGCTTTGCGCGCTCGGCGCGGAGAAAATCATCCGATACACGAACCCGTATTCGGCGGTCCCGTCGTTATGCGCCTTGACGGCGACTTTTTCGAGCGAAAAATCCTCCGGGAACGCGACTTCATAGAGAGGATTCAGTTCCTCGCCCAGCAGGTCCGCAGGCGCGTAACGCGTTTCTTCGGCCTGCGGCGTTTCGCCCGGCGTCGGGCTGGCGGAAACGGCGGCCTGCGTCGGCGTCGGCGAAGCGGCCGCGGCGGTCGAAACGGTTCCGGAAACGTCACCTTGGACTTCGCCCGAACAGCCGCATGCAAAAGCAGCCAGCAGCAGCGCTGCGGCGAAACAGATAAAAAGGGAGAGCTTTTTCATTTATCTACTCCTTATAGGGCGTATGAAAGCATGATCGACAGGCGTTCTAAAAAGTATATTACCACGAATATGTGCGTCGGGCATTGAAAAGAGTGTAAATTTCCCTGCCCGGCAAGTCTGCTCTGACCTGGCGAAGCATGATTCGAAGCGGCGAAGCCGCCGCTTTTTTCTTCGGGAGGCGAGCGCACGGCGCCCGATTTCGGCCGGATCGCCGGCAGAAGGAGAAGACCGAACCGCTGCGGCGCGCCCCGGAAAACGCGCCGGGACCGTTCAGCGGCAGGTTCCGGGGTGAATGCCCGGACGGGAACGCCAGCTTATCGGGAAAGGGGGTAGTTGGAGGCTCCGCCTCCAAACCGCCGTTTCGCGCCGTAACGGCCGTTTGCGCAAGCGCCCTGGAACAGGGCGCTTGCGGGGCAGAGATTCCCAAGGGACGGGTCCCCTGGGTGGGGTGCTGGGGTGAAACACCTGCAGAAGGATTTTTGGCAGGCTACGCGTCTCCGTTTCCAAAGACGCCGCAGGGATAGGAGAAAGCGCCGGCGGAGGACCCGGAACGGGTTCCGTCCGCACAGCGCCGCTTTGCTGTTTGATGTCGGCTGAATCTGCCCGGAAAACGGGTGCTTGAGCTCCCAGAACATCGATTTTCTCATTCGCAGAGGAACGAAAACCCGGGGACGCGCGGGATTGCCTTACAGCTTGACAACGATGTCCTGCAAAAGGTCCGCGCTGATGTCGCCCTTGTCGGAGGCATGATTCATATGGCTGTATATCTCGCGGTATTTCAATATTTTTTTGAAGTCGTCGGAGGTGAACAGCTCCGCAATGGATTCGTGGAAGCGAACGTTTAAAACATTCTCCAGCTTTTTGACCTTATTGGCCTCCGCGGCAACCACGGCGTGATTGTTTTTCAGATTTTTCACGCATATGAGCAGTCCGTCGGCCATCTGCAGCAGGATCTTCGCCATGGAATGCAGATTTTTATCCGGCAGGATATCGTAGATATGGAGGTCCTTCACGGTTGTCCAGGCATAGTCCGCCAGATCGTCGATGGACGTGGAAAGGCGGAACAGGTCGTCCCGGTCGATGGGCGTGATAAACGTATGGTTGATCGCGTCCACCAGCTGGTAGCGAATCTGGTCGGCTTCCTGCTCCTTGGATTTTACGAGGTCGCCGTTTTCCGGAGTGGGATCTTCACAAAACGTACACAGCGCATCCACCGTATCGCGAATCGTCTGGGCCTGCTGGGTCAGGATACTATAAAAATCAAGGTTTTCTTTGCGCTTAAACATCGGGGAATGCTCCTTTCAATCAGAAAATAAGTGAAAATATATAGAATAAAACGGCGCCCAGCGCGCCGGCGATGGGAATGGTAATGAACCAGGAAAGCAGAATCCGGCCGGCGACGTTCCACTTGACCGCCTTATACCGTTCCGCCGCGCCTACGCCCATGATGGAGGAGGACACGATCTGGCTGGCCGACACCGGCGCGCCCAGCAGGGACGAAACAAGGATGACCGTGCCCGCCGTCATCTGGGAGGCGAAGGAGTCGATGGGCTGCACCTTGTAGATACCGACGCCCACCGTTTTAATGATCTTGAATCCGCCGAAAGCGATGCCGCAGGCCAGGCTCAGCGCCGCGCAGGCAATCGCCCACAGGGGAATGGCGCTCGTTGTTCCGCCATAGATACCGATCAGGATCATTATGATGCCGAGTGATTTCTGAGAGTCGTTAAACGAATGGTTGAATGCCAGGAAAGTCATGTTCAGCCACTGCGCGTATGTAAAGAACTTGTTGGCGCTCACCCCGGCGTGCCGGGTCAGAAACCGCAACAGCTGCAGGATACAAAACCCTACGATGAAACTGACCACCGGCGTTAAAAAGATCATTAAAACGACCTTTGTCCAGAAATAATTCCAGGAGATGGCGTGGCTGCTGAACGCCGCGAGGCCTGCGCCCACCACACCGCCGATCAGGGCGTGGGAAGAAGAAGCGGGGATGCCGTAGTACCACGTGGTCAGGTTCCAGAGAATGGCCGCCAGAATGCCGGCCGTGATAAAGGCCAGGGCGATGCTCGTCACATTGGGGTCGGTATAGTAGCTTTCCGCCACCAGTTGTTTAATGGTATCCGACACGCTGGATCCGATCGCCAAAATGGCGAAGGGGGAAAGAATTTCCACCGTTGCAGCCCAGGCCAGCGCCGGATACGGCTTCATGGAGCGGCTCGCGATCAGCGTCGCCACCACGTTGCATCCGTCGTGAAACCCGTTTACGTAGGTAAAAATGAAGGTCATTGCGACCAGAATCCAGAATGAGAGTCGCATAGGTACTTGAATCACTCCAATCGCGTAAACGTTTACGCAAAGGGTATAAATAAAACCCCATAGATTTCTATAAGGTAAAGATTATAATATCAAATCACATTAATAAAGTCAAAAGTATAGTACCAAAAAGTGTATGGATAGTCAATGGTAACTTGCCGGGTCAAATGTAACAATAGAGAGAATATTCTTTGACAATTCGCTTTCTGACCCGCCGCAGTCCGCGGCAGAAAGAAAATCTGCGGCGTGTGCCGCATATTTCGGACTTTACATATTGACAAAAGTCGATATGAGCGGTAAAATTTACAGATCGAAAAATTTTAATATGAGGAGGATCCAATGGAATTGGGTTATACGCGTGATGCAAGGGTCTTCAAGGCGTTTTGCGATGAAAATCGTCTGCGGGTCCTCGAGATGCTGCGGAGCGGTGAAAAATGCGCTTGCCAGTTGATCGAGCACCTGGAGATCGGGCAGCCGGCGCTGTCCTACCACATGAAAATTCTGGTGGAGTCCGGGGTGGTGGCCGCGCGGCAGGAGGGGAAATGGACGCACTATCGGATCTGCGAGTCGGGCGGCGCGGAGGCGCTTGATCGCCTGAAAAGGATTACGACGCCGAACGCGGCGCAGGATCCGCCGGCCTGCTGCGGCGACTGAGAAGACGCGCCGCGGAGAACAATACCGCTGATAGGAAGCGGACGGGAGAACGGCATGCAAGTACTGAAAAACATCGGGGATTTCATTCAGAATCAGATTCTCGCCATGAAATGGCTGAATGAACTGATTGCAGGCGGCCTGAGCGCCGCCGGACTGGACCTGTCGAATCGCTGGGTCGGCAGTCTGCAGTTCTTTCTGTACGACGTGATCAAAATCACTTTTTTGCTCTGCGCGCTGATTTTCGTCATCAGCTATATACAGAGCTTCTTCCCGCCGGAGCGCAGCAAGAAGATCCTCGGCCGGTTTCGCGGGATCGGCGCGAATCTTATCGCCGCCCTGCTCGGCACGGTCACGCCGTTTTGCTCGTGCTCGTCCATCCCGCTGTTTATCGGCTTTACCTCCGCAGGGCTGCCGGTGGGCGTGACGTTCTCCTTCCTGATCTCGTCGCCCATGGTCGATCTCGGGTCGCTCGTGCTGCTGATGAGCATCTTCGGCGCGAAGGTTGCGGTGATCTACGTCGTATTCGGCCTGGTCATCGCGGTGCTCGGCGGGTCGCTGATCGAAAAACTGCATATGGAGCGGTATGTCGAAAGCTTTATTCTGACGGCGGGCAGCGTGGATATTGAATCGCCGGATCTGACGACGAGGGATCGGCTGCTCTACGCGAAGGAACAGATGGCGAACACGTTCAAAAAGGTGTTTCCGTATGTACTCATCGGCGTGGGGATCGGCGCGGTCATCCACAACTGGATCCCCGAGAACTGGGTGGTCGCAGTGCTCGGCAGCAAAAACCCGTTGGGCGTGGTGCTGGCCACGCTGGTCGGCGTTCCGATGTATGCGGATATCTTCGGAACGATACCGATCGCCGAGGCGCTGTTTTCAAAGGGCGCGCAGCTTGGTTCGATCCTTTCGTTCATGATGGCGGTGACGACGCTGTCCCTCCCGTCGATGATCATGCTCCGGAAGGCGGTCAAGCCGAAACTGCTGGCGCTGTTCATCGCAATCTGCACCGTCGGGATCATACTGGTCGGCTACCTGTTCAACGTGCTTCAGCCGGTCGTGGCATGAAAGACATGAAATAACGGAGAACGGACGCGGCGGCCGCCGGATGATCCGAACCGCGCGCGCTTGCAAATAAAGGAATGAAATTCAATAGAAAAAGGAGATTACAAGTATGGCACTCTTTGGAAAACGTGAAAAGAAGGAAACGGAATCCGCCTGCTGCTGCGGCGGGAAGTGCGACTGCGAGAGCATGAAACAGGCGGAGCGCGCAAAGACGGAGGGAGCCTCCGTGAAAATTCTCGGCAGCGGATGCCCGAAGTGCAACGCGCTGGAGGCGGCGACAAGGAAGGCGCTTGAACAGCTCGGCATGGATACGGAGATCGATCACGTGACGGACTTTTCAAAAATCGCGGCATACGGCGTGATGAGCACCCCCGCGCTTGTGGTGGACGGCAAGGTTGTGACCTATGGAAAAGTGCTCAAAACGGAGGAAGTGCTTGCGATTCTGAAACGGGTCCGATAACGCACAAAAAGGGGGGAGTCTGCTGTGGAGACGGAAAAGAAACCGGGCATTGGTTTTTTTGAAAGATATCTGACGGTCTGGGTCATCCTCTGCATGGCGGAGCTCAGTCTGTCAAAAAAGTTCTTTTGCAGGGGTTTTACCCCTGCACCCCACCCAAGGGACACATCCCTTGGGA
>CAZIQO010000081.1:0-12632 GCA_964541465.1 uncultured Oscillospiraceae bacterium | reverse complement strand
CCGCGCCCGCGAGGCGCTGCACCAGCTTGTAGCCGATGTTGCCCGCCTGCAGGTCGGGGAAAATCAGCACGTTCGCCTTGCCCGCGACCGTGCTGCCGGGCGATTTGAGCCTGCCGACCTTTTCGACGAGCGCCGCGTCCGCCTGCAGTTCGCCGTCCGCGTTGAGCTCGGGCGCGAGCTCGTGCACAAGCCGTGTGGCCTCCACGACCTTGTCGACGAGTTCGTGCTTTGCGCTGCCCTTGGTCGAGAACGACAGCAGCGCCACGCGCGGCTCCATGCCGCAGAGCGTTTTCGCCGTGCCGGCGGACGAAATTGCGATCGCCGCGAGCTGTTCCGCCGTCGGGCAGGGGTTCACGGCGCAGTCGCCGAACACGAGCGCCCCGTCGTCCCCGTAGGCCTTGTTCGGCACTTCCATGATAAGGCAGCTCGACACGACGGAGACGCCCTGCGCGGTCTTGATGATCTGCAGTCCCGGGCGGAGTGTGTCGCCCGTCGTGCAGAGCGCGCCGGCCACCATGCCGTCCGCGCGTCCCTTCTTGATCATCATCGCCGCAAAGAAGAGCGGATTCTTCATCGTGGACGCCGCCTTTTCGGGCGTGACGCCCTTTTCCTTGCGGAGTTCGTAAAATGCGTCGGTATACGCGCCCAGGTCCGGGTCGGTCAGAGGATTGACAATGGATATGCCGCCGAGCGATACGCCGAGCTTCTCCGCGCTCGCGCGGATCTCCGTTTCGTCCCCGAGCAGAGTCAGATCGGCGATTCCTTCCGCCGTGATCTTCTCCGCGGCCCGGAGGGTACGCTCCTCGCTTCCTTCCGGCAGCAATATGCGTTTACGGTCCGATTTGGCTTTCTGTTTGATACGTTCCATCAAAGATGACATTTCCTGCGCCTCCATCAAATCTTGCGTGCATCTCTCGCGTTGCGATTTTGCCCGTTAGAGTATACCACAGCTTCCCCTGAAATGGTATACTGTTTTCAACACAATTCGCGGAGAGTGCCATGCGTGTTGTCGGCGTCATAGCGGAATATAATCCGCTGCATAATGGGCATATCTACCATCTCGAGCGCGCGCGTGCGCTCTCGGGCGCCGATTACTGCGTTGTCGTGCTCTCCGGCAACTTCGTGCAGCGCGGCGAAGCGGCCTGCACCGATAAGTTCACGCGCACCGAATGGGCGCTCAAGGCCGGCGCGGATATCGTGTTTGAACTGCCGAGCGTCTACGCGGTCGCGCCCGCCGAACGGTTCGCCATGGGCGGCGTGCGCACGCTCTTCGGAACGGGCGTGGTAACAAGCCTCGCGTTCGGCTGCGAGGAGTCCAACCTGCAGACGCTTTGCCAGCTCTCCGACATCATCACCTCCGAACCGCCCGCTTACCGCGCATCGCTCAAGGCGCACCTGTCCACCGGGAAATCCTACCCCCGCGCGCGCTGCGACGCGCTTGCCGACTACGGCGTTCCCCCCGGCATGCTCGAAGCCATCGCCCAGCCGAACAACATCCTCGCCATCGAATACCTCAACGCGTTGCGTATCTACGCCCCCTCGATCGAGCCGCTGCCCATTCCGCGCGTCGGCACGGGTTATCATTCCGAGGAAATCGTCGGCGAATACGCGAGCGCGACCGCGATCCGAAAGGCGATTTCCGAAGGCAACCGGGAGATCCTTGCGGCCATGCCGTCGTTCGTCGGCGGCCCACTCCTGTTCGACGACGCGTTCGTCATCTCCCAGCAGACGATCGGCGAACTGATGCTCTACGCCGTCCGCCGCATGAGCCCGGCCGACCTCCGGGAGATCCCGGACGTGGGCGAAGGGTTTGAAAACGTCCTCTGCCGGGCCGCGCGCAGCGTCAGCACCATCGAGGAGTTCTTCGCGCAGGTCAAGAGCAAACGCTATACGCTCGCACGCTGCAGGCGGATCGCCGTCTGCGCGCTGCTCGGCATCACCATCGACCAGGTGCACGCCACGGTGTCCCGTCCGGATGGCTCCTACCTTCGCGTGCTCGGGTTCCTCAAGTCCGCACGCCCGCTGCTCGGCGAGATCGCGCGCCGGCGCACCGTGCCGATGTTTATCCGCAATGCCGATATCGACGACTGCCCGCTGATCGTCCAGAAAAACGTGGAGACGGATTCCCTCAGCACCGACATCCTCGCCTATGCCACGGGCGGCGAAATCCGGCGCGACTCCGGCGGCCCCGTCATCCTGTAGCGGATTCTGCACATCTATTCTAAAAAAACGTCGGCTCCCGCCGCCGTTTTTTTATTGTCGATTGTTGCCGATATAGGGGCGTTGGAGGCTCCGCCGCCAAACCACCGCTTCGGACCGCAACGGCCCTAGGAACCCATTTCCGCAGGCGCCCTGGAATAGGGCTGCGGGGCCAGGGATTCCCAAGGGACGTGTCCCTTGGGTGGGGTGCAGGGGCGAAACCCTGCAAAAGGACCTTTTGACAGGCCGAAGCGCCCTCATTTCCGTCCGTTCAGCCGATCAGTTCCCGGATGCGCGGCAGCGCCTCGCGCACGACGCGCCGCCCCTGCTCAATGCAGTCCTCCGCCTGGCCGGTCTGGAAATGCCCCTTGACGAACAGCACCTCCGGCACGAGCGTTACGTCCGCCTCCTCGCGGCGGTATTTCGTCATCTCCCACTGCATGATCGAGATCGTGCGGTTCATGAGCTGGTAGGCGTTCATGTCCGCAACGTCCACCGGGTCGCCGTGGTAGCCCACGTCCACGCCGATGATCACGTCCATACCGCGGTCGCGCAGCGCCTTGCACGGCACGCGCTCGAGCACGCCGCCGTCGATATAGGTCCTGCCGTTGAGCCGCACCGGCTCGAAAATCGCTGGAATCGACATGCTCGCGCGGACCGCCTCGTGCAGGAGCCCCGTTTCAAGCACGTCCAGCTTGCCCGTCTCCGCGTCCACGGCTACGCAGCAGAACGGCGTTTTCGTCTGCTCGAACGTTTCGTTATGCGTAAAGAGCCGGATCAGTTCCTGGAGCTTTTCCCCGCGGATCAGCCCGCCCGAAAGCGGCAGCCGCACGTCGAGATAGCTGATCAGATTCATGGACGTGATGTACTTTTCGAGCATCTCTAGATCCGTTCCGACGCAGTAGACCGCGCCGATGATCGCGCCCATGCTGCTGCCGGCCACCATATCGATCGGAATGCCGGCCTTGCTGAGCTCCTGCAGCACGCCGATGTGCGCAAACCCCTTCGTACTCCCCGCGCCGAGCGCGAGGCCGATCTTTTTCGCCATCGCCATTCCCCCTCCGCATACGGCGCCGCTCCGGCCCGTATCCTGTACCGACCGGTGCGTGCCGCCTTGATTGCGGCAGATCCGCGTCGGTTCGACAGAACACATTATAGCATATTTCGCGCTGCCGGCGCGATTGCGCCGGCGAAAGGACGCACATGCAGAAAACGCCGATCGAAAAGCTGGCACGGCTTGTTCTCCCGCTCTTTTGCGCCGCCGCGCTGCTAGTGTATGCGGATGTTTCGCTCGCCGCGGCGAAGGACGCGCTGACGCTGTGCCTTACGCGCGTCGTGCCCGCGCTGTTCCCGTATTACGTCGTAACATCGATGCTGCTGCAGAGCGGCATTGCCGACGCGCCCGCCCTTTCCAGGCGCGGCGGAAAGCGGCTTCCCCGCGCTCTGGTCTGCTTCCTGTTCGGCTCCTTCGCCGGCTATCCGTCCGGCGCACGTTTCGCCGCCCGCTTCGGCGGCGAGGACCTCGCGGCGTTCTGCAACCTCTGCAGCCCCGTGTTTCTCTACGGCGTCGTCGCCGTTTCGCTCTGCGGCGAGCCGCGCCTGTTCGCCCCGCTCGCGATCGCGCATTACGGGAGCGCGCTGCTCTTAACGCTGCTCGGTTCTGCCGTGCGCGCGGGGGAACCGTTCCCGCCGTCCGCCCCGCGAAACGGTTCCGCCGAACCGCCGCAGGCCGTGCTTCCGCTGCCGCAGCTCATCGGCGAGGGCATGTTCGCCATGCTGAAGATCTCCGGCTGCATCGTATTCTTTTCCGTCGTCTCCGGCATTCTTTCCCGCCTCCTGTTCGGTTCGGCGGAAGGTCTGCCGGCCGCGCTTCTTTCGGGGTTACTGGAGCTCACAGGCGGCTGCGCGAAGGTCGCCTCTCTCCGGCTCCCGTCCGCCGCTTCCGCCGCGCTGCTCGCGTTTCTCGTTTCCCTCGGCGGCGTCAGCGTGCTCATGCAGACGCTCGTCACGACAAGCGGCCTGCGCGCGGCGCGCTACGCCGCGCTGAAGCTTTCCCACGCGTTCCTCGCAGGCGGCGCCGCGTATTGTCTCGCGCCGCTGTTCCTCAGCGATGCCGTGCAGACCGCGTTCGCGCCCGTTGCTGAAATAAAGCAGAACGCGGTCGTGCTGTTTGCGTATGTGTTCGTATCCCTCGCCGGCATGTGCGCCATGTATTTGTTCGCGCTCATACTGAAACGGGCCGGGGATCGTCTCCCCGGCCCACGCTGATCGAATCCGATCAGTAATCCTCGTCCTCATCCTCGTCGTCGTCTTCGATGAACTCGATCAGGCGTTTGCGCGGCTTCTTTTCCTTTGCTTTCTCCGGCTGCCTTCCCGCCCTGGGCGGCTCTTCCCCCCACGCGTCGTCCTCGTCGTCGAATTCATCGTCCTCGTCCTCCGCTTCCAGAATCCGCTTAAAGAGGCCCTTCCGCTTCTGCGGCTGTTCCGGCTCGCGGTTCTCGCGGCGGCGCGGGGGCTCTTCTTCATAGACTTCCTCCCGTTCCGGCTTCCGCTCCGGGCGCGCAAACTGCTTCGTCGCCGTCGGGTCCGGCTCCACCGCGTGCCGTTCGTCGCCCCCGTATGGCGCCCGCGGCTGACGCGCCGTCTGCGGAGCGGCCTGCGGCGGTGCTGCCTGCGGGGCCGCCTGCGGCGCGGCGTACTGCGCGGGCGGCTCCTGGAAACGCTGATCCTGATACGGCTGCGCTTCGTTCTGCTGCGGCTGAATCACCGGCGCCTGCGCATTTTCCGCCCCAACGCCGAGTTCACGGCGGTTTTCGTCGATCATATGATGATATTCCGCCAGATACCGCTGCAAATCGCCCAGGATATCGTCTGCGTATTTCCGCGCGCCGTTGTAGATCGCGGTCGCATTTTCCTCCGCCTCAGCGGAGACCTTGCTCGCGCGCGTATACGCCTCCTTATACACCTCCGCTTCGCACACGCGGGATTCAAACTCCGTCTGCGCCTGGGAGCGCAGGTTGTCCGCCGCGGACTGCGCCTGTGAAACGACCGTATCGGCCTCCTGATGCGCCTGCTCGACGATTTCGGCCGCGGTGTCCTTCGCATCGCGTATGGTGTTGTCCGCCTCCGAAATGATGCCCGTCGCGCGGCGAATATCCTCCGGAATGACGACCTTCAGATCCTCCAGCAGATCCAGCAGCCGATCGATTTCCACAAGGCGCTTGCCCGGCCCGCCGAGCTTTGCCCTTGGGCTTTCCTCCAGTTCCTGCTTGATACGGTTTATAATGCTGAAGATTTTCATGGTCTGTGCGCTGCTCATGGTCTTTTTAACCTTTCTGCAATGATATTCTGTATGCTGTCGGGCACGAGGCCCTTAATATTCCCGCCCATCGAACCGATCTCCCGGATCCCGCTCGAGCTGAGAAACGAATGCTCCGGGCTCGCCATGAAATAGACCGTCTGCACCTCCGGCGCCAGATGCCGGTTGAGCGCGTTGATCTGGAACTCATATTCGAAGTCCATCGTGGCTCGCAGCCCGCGGATGATGTATTTCGCGCCGACGGAGCGGACGTAATCGACCAGCAGACCGGAAAAATGTGTCACGATCACATTTTTCATGTTTTCGGCCTCCGCCATGCGCCGGATCATCTCCACGCGCTCCTCCGCGGAAAACACGGGCGATTTCGCGGTGTTGTTCAGAACGCTGACGTAGACCGTATCAAAAAGCGTGATCGCATGCATCAGCACGTCGTGATGACCCACCGTAAACGGATCGAAGCTGCCGGGATACACGCAAACGCGCATGGAATCAAAGCCTTTCATAGATGGTAACGGCGCAGGTCCCGTAGCGCCTTTGGCCGGCGACGCCCACGCCCTCGGCGGAAACGTCCGGCGGCGCGGATGCCGCGTGCTCAATGATCACGCGCCCGTGCTCGGCGATCAGTCCCCGTTCAAACGCCAGTTCCGCCGCGCGCGAAGCCGTTTGTTCCGCGTACGGCGCGTCCAGAAAAACAAAATCGAACCGCCGCGCCTCGCGGCCGAGCAGTTCGATGCAGGCGGCATAGTCCATGCAGAGCGTTCGGACAATACTGTCCAGTCCCAAGCGCTCCGCGTTTTTTCGGATCTGGTCGGCGCACAAGCGCGAATAGTCGTTGCACACGACATACGAAGCTCCGCGCGACGCGGCTTCCAAGCCGAGACTGCCCGAACCGGAAAACAGATCCAGCACGCTGCTTAGCGGGATATCGAACTGCAGCATGCCGAAGAGCGACTCCTTCACGCGGTCCAGCGTAGGCCGCGTATCCATTCCTTTCGGCGCGTCGAAACGCCGCCCGCGCGCCGTTCCGGCTATGATCCGCAATGGATTCCCTCCTGTCGCACCGCATTCATATAAGCAATTTATTATAGCACTCCCGTGCCCCCAGCACAAGAGAAACCTCGGCGATCCGCTCAGAGCGCGTCTAATCCGATCGAATCGGACCGATCCCCGCCTGCACGAAGAGATCGTACGGATTCAGATATACGTCGTCCGGCGAGATAACGGCCAGATGCAGATGATATGCCGCGCTGTTGCCGGTGCTTCCGACGCGCCCGATCACCTGGCCCTGCTCGACCGTCTCCCCCTCGTGCACGAACGTGGAGATCTCGTTCATGTGGTAGTAATGGTATTCGTAGCCGTACGGGTCCTCGATCACGACGTAATTGCCGGGGATCGCCATATAGCCGATGTAGAGCACCACGCCGTCCGTGGCGGACAGAATCGGCGTTCTCGCGGGCGCGAGGATGTCCGTGCCCGTATGCAGTCGCGTATGGTCCGAGCGCGGGTCAAGCCAGCCGTTCTTGATCGTCATGCCCGGCAGCGGGTGGGCGATCGTGGACAGATACGACTCGGAAAGTACGGGCGTTTCTGCGGGCGCGTAATTCCCATCGTCGTCATAGATGGTGTTAAGGTACGCCAGCGCAAATTTCGCCTCCATCAGTTCGTCCCGCGTGCCGCACGCGGCCAGTTCGTCGAACGTCGGGACCGTCCATTCGATCGTTACCCCGCCGTCCGCGCTTCCCTCACACCGCGTCTGCACCGTCTTTGCGGCGGCCAGCGGCAGATCCAGGCCGAATGCGCGGAACAGCGCGGCCCATTGCTTCCAGGTGAACCCGAACTGCGTGCGTGCGGACGCAAACAGCGGGATATCCAGCGTGCGCATATCGCGGCTCAGCGTCGGCATGCACGCGTTCGCGGCGCTCTGCAGCGCGTTCTCCATGCGCTCGCCCAGCGTGCGGAACGCCTCCGCATGTGCGGCAAATTCCGAGTACACGCCCGTGTCGAACGGCTGGATTCCCTCGAGCCAATCGGTCAGGTCGATTTCCAGCGCACGGTTCGCCGCGCGGTTCGCCGCGTCGAACGCCGCCTCCAGGCGCTGCTGCCTAGTCAGGTATCCCTGCCGGGACGTCCAGGAGATCAGCCCTTCGTTCAGGCGCATCAGCTCCGCGGCATACGCCGCCGTCGCGTCGGAATCCGCCGCCTGTCCGTCTTCCATGAGGCCGCACGCGGCGGACAGCGTCCGCGCCGCGCCGCCGTCGTCCGGTTCCGTCACCGTTTGACTTTCTTCGGCATAAGCCGCACGAACGGAAACTGTCGATGCGGCCAAAAGCAGCATCGACAGCAGAAGGCACATGATTTTCTTTTTCCGGGCGATGCCCGCCGGAACGCGCATTCGGCCTTTCAAGACGTGCCACCGTCCGTTCCCGTGCCGTCGTCCGTTCCCGTGCCGTCGTCCGTTCCCGTGCCGGTGCCGGTACCGTCTCCGGTGTCCGTTTCGCCGCCCGTATCCGGCGAAGTCGTTTCCTCCGGAATCGGCGTAGGCGTCGTCTCGTCCTCACCGTCGCCGATATCCGGCAGCGGCGCCGCCTCGTATTTATACGCGAGCACATGCTCCACGCCCTCGATCGTCCAGTTGTCCGTCCAGGGGACCTCGCCCGCTACAAGATGCACGTTGCTTTTGGATGCCGGCAGAACCAGTTGCGCGCGGATGGTCGCCGTAGCGGTGTCGGTCGCATCCCCGTCGCGGATTTCGCAGGTGGTGCCGTAGCCGATGTTGTACCAGAGCCAGCGCGCGTCCGGCACCGTCAGGCGGATGCACGCGTGGGACGCCTTCGAGCCAAGATTGTCGTAGGATTCCTGCACGAGCGAGCTCAGGTCCTTCGCCTTGTCATACAGAACCGAATGGAAGTAGGTGCGGCTGTGAATCAACGTGAGATACTGCGCGGCCTCCAGGTTCACAAACTGATAGAAGCGTTCCTTCGGAACCGATATCTGCCAGATGCCGCTCGTGGTCTCGTGACCGTATTCCGTGTCCGGATTGCCCGTGGAGCAGAGCATGTAGCGCACCGGCTCGTCGTAATTCGGCTGGCCGAACTTGGTGCCGTCGTCCAGGCGCTTATAGACCAGCACGAGCTGCCACTGCTTGTCGACGATGATGTAATACGTCTTCGGGTCCGGATAACCGTCCTTGAGCAGTTCCTTGCCGCTCTTGTCCATGTCGTCCAGACTGCCGACCAGTTCCTCGTAGGTCATGTTGACCGTAGGCGCGTAGACCGAAAACGGCACCGGCGTGGGCGTCGGCTCCGGCGTGGGCGTCGGGGACGGAACGGTGTCGAACTCGTTGCCGTTCAGGTCGAGGACCTCCATGCTGACGACCTCCGGCTCCGGCGTCTCCACGGCGGCGGCTTCCTCTGCGGCGGGCTCCTCCGCTTCCGTGTCCGCGCAGGCGGCCAGTAAAAGAACGGCAACCGCAAAAAGCACCATCAGCACAAATTTCGCTTTCTGCCGTTCCGGTCGCATGTATCGTTTTCCCTGTTTGTTGATCATTTTCGCGTATTGTACCATATCTGCGCGTCAGTTTGTCGTCCGCTGACGAAAATTCACAATTTTTCCCGCATCATGCCGTTTCGGAGCCGCCGCTTTGATCGCCGCCGTTTCCTTCCTCCGGCGCGAAGCCCGCGCCGATGGCGGAAAGCGCGCGCGCGCCGAATTCCAGCGTAACGGTCAGATAGTCCGTCAGATTCCGGCGGATCTCCCCGCGCACCGCGTCGGAAAGCCGCACGCGGTCCATCTCGTCGTCCCGCAGGATCAGCATGCGCCTTATCCCCTCGAGCGCAGTCTTGCTAATCTGCGCGTCGCCGCGGGAGCAGGCGTTGCACACCGCGCCCATACGCGGCGAAAACCGTACGATCGCGTCGCCGCGGAGGTCCCTCCCGCACTGCGCGCACGTCGTGACCGCCGGGCGGTATCCGACCGCGGCGAGATACCGCGCCAGATAGCAGCACAGCAGATCGCGCGGGTCGGCCGTTCCGTATGCGAGGTAGGACAGCGCGTGGTACAGAAGCGAAAACAGCGGCTCGTTCGGCTCGTTTTCCAGCGCAGACTCGTGTGCAAGGCGCAGCATGACCGAGCCGGCGGCAAATCGGTCGTAATCCTCGCGGATGGGATAAAAGGTTTCCCGTACGTCGCAGTTGTTGACGGTGTAGCGGTCCCGGCCGCTGAAGATTTCAAACTGTCCGAAGGTGAACGGCTGGCAGGCGGTGAGCAGCGGGCTCGTGGGTCTGCGGCATCCGCGCGCCTTTGCGTCCACGCGCCCCCGCTCCAGCGTAAAGATGCTCAGAATGCGGTCGCCCTCGCGGTAATTCGTATAGCGCGTGACGATCCCTTCGGTCAGAATCACCGGCATGGCCTTCTCCTAACGTTCCCCGAACGGTCCCTCCGCATCCCGCTCCCTGCGTTCGATGGCGCGGTAGAGCAGATATGCGCCGACGCCGCCCGTCCGTTCAAACCGCTTCCACGCGGCGTGCTTGTCGTTTCGTTCCATCATATCGGCACCTCCGTAACGCTAGTATGCTACGCCGCGTCCGCAGGAATCGCAAACAGTATCTGGCAGCGACGCGCGCCGGATCAGTCGTAGCCCAGTTCGCGCAGCACGCTTTCGCGGTTCCGCCAGTCCTCCTTCACCTTGACCCAGAGCTGCAGATTGACGCGGCAGCCGAGCAGCCATTCCATGTCCTTGCGCGCCTCCTGTCCGATGCGCTTGAGCATGAGACCGTTCTTTCCGATGAGAATGCCCTTGTGCGACGCACGCTCGCAGTAGATGGTGGCGTATACGTCCATCAGGTCCCGGTCAGTGCGCTTTTCCATCTTGTCGATGGTCACGCCCACGCCGTGCGGCACCTCCTCGCGCAGCAGCAGCAGCGCCTTTTCCCGGATCAGCTCCGCGCAGATGACGCGTTCCGGCTGGTCGGTGACCATGTCCTCCGGGAAATACTGCGGCCCCTCGACGAGGCACCCGCAGAGCGCCGTTTCAAGCGCCTGCATCCCCTCGCCCGTCCGGGCGGAGCCGCGGAGAACGGCGCACAGAAATCCGCGCGCCTCAAGCGCCGCGGCGGCCTCGTCCGCCTGCGCTTTGGAGGCAAGGTCGCATTTGTTGATCAGCGCGATAACCGGCGCTTTCGCCGAAGCGAGCCGGTCCAGCAGACCCGCGTCGCGCTCGCGCACGCCCTGCTCCGCATCCGCCATAAACAGGATCGCCTCGACTTCGTCCATCGAGTCGAGGACGACCTTCTGCATGTATTCGCCGAGCCGGTTCTTCGGCGCGGCCACGCCGGGCGTATCGAGAAACACGATCTGATAGTCCGCGCGCGTCAGCACGCCCGTGATTCTGTTGCGCGTCGTCTGCGCGCGGTCGGTCACGATCGCGATCTTCTGCCCGACCATGCGGTTGAGCAGCGTCGATTTGCCGACGTTCGGACAGCCGACGATCGGGACGAACCCGGACCGATAGCCGCTCACGTCAGATCCTCCGGTCCGAACGCATGCGGCAGCAGCGCGCCGAGCGTGGTCTCGACCGTCTCGCGTTCCGCGCTCGCGCAGACTACGATCATGTCGTCTTCGCAGAACTCCCGCAGCACCTGCCGGCAGACGCCGCAGGGAAAGCCGACTTTTTTGCCGGAGCACACGATCGCGATGGCGGTAAATTCCCTTTCGCCCTCGGACACGGCCTTGAACACCGCCGTCCGCTCGCCGCAGTTGGTCGGCGAGTAGCCGGCGTTCTCGATATTGCAGCCGAGGTAGTAGCGGCCCGACGCGGCTTTGAGGCACGCGCCGACCCGGTAACCGGAATACGGCGCGTATGCGCGCCCCATCGCTTCGTTTGCCAGATCAAGCATATGTTCGCGTTCAGTTTCGTCCAGACGATTCATCGGTTCAGTCCCATCTTCCCTAAAATCTGTTCCTGCTTTCGGCACATCTTTTCCTCTTCTTCCGGTTCCGCATGGTCGTAGCCAAGCAGATGGAGCGCGCCGTGCACGGCCAGAAATGCAAGCTCCCGATCGAGCGAATGTCCGTATTCCGCCGCCTGCTCCTGCGCGCGGGCGAAGCAGACCGCGATATCGCCGAGGTACCCGTCCGGCGGGCTGAGGATCGCGTCCCCCTCCCAGGCCGGAAACGTGAGCACATCGGTCGCGCGGTCCACGCCGCGGTAGGCGCTGTTCAGCGCGCGGATCTCGTGCTCGTCGGTGACGAGCACACAGACGCCGCCGTGCGCGCCCGCGTCCCTGAGCGCGGTTTCCACCGCGCATACGATCAGCTCGCGGTGCGCCTTGGTCACCTCCGGCAACTCGGACCGAATCTCGATCATGCGGGCAGCTCCGTCCCGGGATACCGGATCCGCTCGTGCATGAGCCCGCCGAACGTGATGAGGAAGCTCTTCTCCACCCGATACAGTTCGCCGAGCGTGAGCGGGCACGCCGTCAGCTGTCCGTCGTCCATCTTGCCCTGAATGATGCGGTGCACCATCTCCGCCACCTGCTCGCGCGAGGGGTCGTTTAAGGAACGCACCGCCGCCTCGCAGCTGTCCGCCAGCATGACGATCGCACTTTCCTTCGTGCTCGGCAGACCGCCCGGATAGCGGAACAGCCGCTCAACCACGGGCTGCCCGTCCTCCTCCTGCTGCTTCTTTGCCTTGAAGTAGAAGTACGCCACGAGCGTCGTGCCGTGGTGCTCGCTGGCGATCTTCCGGATCTCGGATGGCATATGGTATTTGGCCAGATACGTTTCCGCGTCCTTCTGATGCGCGAGGATGTAACCCGCGCTCTCCTCGGGGGACAGCGTATCGTGTATGTTCCGGTCCGTCTGATTCTCCCTGAAATACAGCGGCCGCCGCAGCTTGCCCACGTCGTGATACATTGCGCCCGTGCGCGCGAGCAGCGCGTTTGCGCCGATCGCCTCGGCAGCCCCCTCCGCCAGTGCGGCGGTCATCATGCTGTGATGATACGTGCCCGGAGCGGCGGTCAGCATCTTTTTGAGCAGCGGATGGTTCGTGTTCGCCAATTCGTGCAGCCTTGCGGGCGTCACGATGTCGAACGCGTTCTCCCACATGCTCATCATA
>CAZIQO010000080.1:0-12687 GCA_964541465.1 uncultured Oscillospiraceae bacterium | reverse complement strand
CTCCCTTTGTTTCTCTTAGTCTGCTGCTCTACCCCAACTATTGACGGTGAGCCTTTTATACCGAGAAATTAAACGGATGAACGACCGCCGTCGAAAACGGTCAAATGGGCTTCAACGGTAAACGCGCGGGACGCGGTCCGAAATGCTCAGAAGGATCTCGTAGCTGATGGTTCCGGCAAGATCGGCGAGCTCGTCCGCCGTGATGGTTTCCGCGCCCTGCGAGCCGATGAGGACGACCTCGTCTCCAACCTGCGCCTCGGGGATATCCGTCAGGTCAACCATCATCTGGTCCATGCAGATCGTGCCGATCTGCCGCGCGCGCCTGCCGCGGACCAGCACGTCCGCCCTGCCGGAAAGGCACCGTTTATACCCGTCGCCGTAGCCGACGGGAAGCGTGCCGACGCGTGTCTCCCCCGCGGAGACAAACCGGAGCCCATAGCTGACGCCCTCGTTCGGGCCGATCGTCTTCGTGTGCGTCAGGCGCGTGTGCCAGCTCAGCGCGGGGCGGAGATCGTCGCCCTCGACCGCATGCCCGGAAGGCGGGCAGCCGTACATGGCGATGCCGCCGCGCACCATATCAAACTGCGTTTCCGGCAGATGCAGCGCGGCCGCGCTGTTGGCCGCGTGCAGGAGCGGCGAATAGCCGCGCGCATGCGCGAGGTCGACGTAGCGGCGGAAACGCTCCGCCTGCAGCAGCGTAAACGAGGGGTCCGGCCGCTCGGACACGGCGAAGTGTGTGAACATCCCTTCAAAGCGGAGATTCGGGCAGTGACCGAGCAGATCGAGCGCCTCGACAAACGCGGATTCGTCGGTGAAGCCGATGCGGCGCATGCCCGTGTCGATTTTAAAATGGAAACGGCAGACGGCGTTCCGTTTCGCCGCGTGCTTCTGGAGCGCGAGCAGCGATTCCGCGGTGAAGATCGCCGGGATGAGATCGTAGCGGATCGCCTGGTCCATGTGCGCCTCGTCGGTCGCGCCGAGCAGCAGGATCGGCGCGGAGAAGCCCTCCCTGCGCAGACGCATGCCCTCCTCCGAAAACGCCACCGCGAGATACGACGCGCCGCTTTCCAGCGCGCAGCGCGCCACGGCCTCCATGCCGTGGCCGTAGGCGTTCGCCTTGACGACGGCGAGGTATTTCGTCTCCGGCTTCAGCCGGGAGCGGATGAGTTCGATATTGTGATGGATATTATCCAGCGAAACGAATGCGCAGGTCGAGCGCATGCCGACCGTATGGTTCTGCCGGCGCGGGTTCACCCCGGTGCTTTTTATCATGCGCCGCTCCATGAACTTACGCCTCCTTCCGCCGCGCGTCGTGCACGACGCGGCCGTTGATGAGCGTGAGGACGCAGTGCGCGCGGCAGTCGAACGGATGGCCGTCGAACACGGCGAGATCCGCATCCTTGCCCGCCTCGATGCTGCCGACGCGGTCGGCGACGCCGACGATCTCCGCGGCGGTTTTCGTGATGGAGAGGAACGCGGTCGTTTCGTCCAGACCGGCGCGGACGGCGAGTCCCGCCTCGACGGGCAGAAACTGGATCGGGATCACGGGGTGGTCGGTCATCATCGCAAACGGGATGCCCGCCTCGTGCAGGATGCGCGGCGCGTCGAACGACTGGTTTTTGAGCTCCACCTTGCTGCGTTCCGAAAGCAGCGGACCGATGATGACGCCCGCGCCGAGCTCCTCGAGCCGCTCGCGGAGCACGTCGGCAATGAGGTACCCCTCCGTGCAGTGCTCGATCGTGACGCGAAGGTTGAACTCGCGGGCAAGGCGCAGGGCGGTGAGGATGTCGTCCGCGCGGTGGGCGTGAATCTTGACGGGAAGCTCGCGGTTGATCACGGGAAGCAGCGCCTCCATGGCGATGTCCCGGTCGGGCTTTTTATCGCTTGACAGCGCCTTCTGATACTCCAGCGCGGCGGTCATGGTCTTGCGAAACAGCGCGGCGATGGCCATGCGCGTCATGGGCGCGGCCTTGCGCTCGGAGTATACGGACTTCGGGTTTTCGCCGGTGGCGGCCTTCATGGCGACCGGATCTTTCAGGATCATGTCCTCGACGGAACGGCCGGCCGTCTTCAGCGCGGCAAACTGCCCGCCGAGCACGTTGCCGCTGCCGGGGCCGGTCACGACCGTCGTGATCCCCGCTTCGCGCGCCTCCTGAAAGCACGGGTCGAACGGGTTGAGGCCGTCGATCGCGCGCAGCTGCGGCGTGATCGGGTCGGTCAGTTCGTTTCCGTCCTCGCCGACCTTGCCCGTACCGTCGTTGAACATGCCGATGTGGCAGTGCGCGTCGACGAATCCCGGGTATGCGGAAAGACCGGAAAGGTCGATCGTTTCCGCGCCGGGCGCGTCCAGGGACGGACCCGCCGCGCGGATGCGTCCGTTTTCGACCAGGATATCGCCCGTAAACGGTTCGCCCGACATCGGGTGGATCGTTCCGTTTTGTAATAACAGCATGTATGATTGCTCCCGTTTTTTCTTATTCTGATGCTTTTTCGTGATTCCGAACCTATCATACGCGTTTTTGGCGCGTTTTTCAAATGGATATCGCCCGGCCGCGCCGCATAGACTGCATCGGGAGGCGAACGACATGCAGCATTACGGGATCGACATGGAGCCGTTCACCGCGCGCGAACCGCAGAAGGACCTTTCGGCGGTGCGGGAGCGCGAGCGGATGGCCGCGTGGACCCGGCGGAGAAAGCGGGTGGAGACGCGCGCGGGCAGCATGATTGCGAAAATCACCATCTGCATGGCAATCCTTGCGGCGGTCATCCTGGCGGAAGCGTTCCTGCTTCAGAACAGCGACGGCCGCGTGGTGGAGACCGTCTCGACCGAAACCGATCAGCAGGAGCAGGGCGATTCCGAGGAGGACGTGCTCGGGCGCCTCCGGTTTGTGGAAGCGGGCGGCGTAAAGAGCGTGTTCGCCGTTTCGCAGCGGTGGGATATGCCCGTTTCGTACAGTGAAGCGAAGAACATCGAGGACGAAACGACGCTCTTTCTGCGCGCAAAGGCCGGGGATACGGTGCGGCTGTCGGCGGCGGGCGAGGTAACCGCGATCGGCACGGACGAGGTGCTCGGCGATTACGTGCGCATCAGTCACGGGGGCGATCTGGAAAGCGTTTACTACCATCTCGCGGACATCTGCGTCGAGGAGGGACAGCCGCTGTCGGCAAAGGACGCGCTCGGCAAGGTCAATGCGGACGGGACGCTGTATCTGTGCATTCTCAGCGACGGCGCGCCGGTCAATCCGGAGACCTACCTCGATGTGGAACTGGACGGATAGCGTCGCCCTGTGCCGGGTGCGCGGCGCGGAGATTCGCGTGCATCCGCTGCTGCTTGTGGTGGCGGCGGGCGCCTGCGTTCTCGGCAGGCTGGACGAGCTGATGCAGGCGTTCGCGGCGCTCACGCTGCACGAAGTCGGCCACGCGGTTACCGCGCGCGCGTTCGGCTGCCGCATCCAATCGATCGACCTGCTTCCGTTCGGCGGTGCCGCGCGGCTGGACCGTCGGGAGCTGACGCTCAAGGCGGAGTGGAGTGTCGCCGCCGCGGGCCCGGTCGCGAGCTTCGTGCTGGCCGGGCTCGTTGCGATCTTCTGCAACGAGTCGCCCTACGCGGCGGCGCGGCTGGAGCCGTTTCTGCGCTTCAACCTGACCCTCGGGGTGATCAACCTGCTGCCCGCGCTGCCGCTGGACGGCGGGCGCGTGGTCAAGTGCCTGCTGCAGGAGCGCGCGGGGCTTTCGCTTTCGGTCCGGATCACCGCGTTGGTCGGCGTCGCCGCCGGCGGACTCATGCTGCTCGGCTCGGCGGCCGCCGTATTTTTGAAGGTCTATAATCTGACGCTGCCGGTCATGGGCTTATTCCTGCTGCTTGCGGCGGTGCGCGAACTGCGCGGCCTGCCGGAGCAGCGGCTCTACGCGCTCGGCAGGCAGGGCGGCGAGCTTCTGCGCGGAGAGGGGGTGCGCGTGCAGATGTTCGCGGCGCACGCCTCGATGCGCGCGGCGGACGCGCTGGCGCTCATGCGGGAGAACCGGTTCGGCGTGCTCCGGATCGTGGACGACGAGATGCATACGCTCGGCGAACTGGACGAAACGGCGCTGCTGTGCGGCATGGCGCGGCACGGGTCGCGCACGAACGTAGGAACGCTGCTGCGATTTGACCGAAACGGCGGAGTATGCTAAAATACAAAGTCGGGCGGTGGACCGCCCGAATGTGCGAACGGACCGGATACGGATTTGAATCAGACGGTGATGGACCGGATTCTGACGCGCGTGGAGAAACCCGCGCGCTATATCGGCGGGGAATGGAACAGCGTCGTGAAGGAAAAAGCGGACGTCCGCTTTGCGTTGCTGTTTCCGGACGTATACGAAATCGGCATGTCGCACCTCGGCTCGCGCATTCTGTATCATGTGCTCAACGGGGAGGACGGGATCGCGTGTGAACGCGCCTACGCGCCCTGGCCGGACATGGAGCGCGCGCTTCGGGACGAGGGCGAGCCTCTTTTTTCGCTGGAGACGAAGCGCCCGCTCGGAACGTTCGATATCCTCGGCTTTTCGCTGCTCTATGAAATGTGCTATACGAACGTTCTGCAGATGCTCGATCTCTCCGGCGTTCCGTTCCGCGCGGCCGATCGCGGGGAGCAGGACCCGCTCGTCGTCTGCGGCGGGCCGTGCGCCTGCAACCCGGAGCCGGTCGCGCCGTTCATGGACGCGGTGATGATCGGCGACGGCGAAGAGATGATTCTGGATTTGGTGCGCGCGTACCGGCGGGCGAAGGCGGCGGGCAGGAGCAAAGCCGAACTGTTAAAGGAGCTTGCCGGGATCCGCGGCGTATACGTGCCGTCCGTGCATCAAAGAGGAGACGTCGTCGTGCGGCGCATCGTGCGCGACCTTGACGGAGCCGCGTTTACCGGTAAGCCGGTCGTGCCGTATCTTAGCATCGTGCACGACCGCGTCGCGCTCGAGGTGATGCGCGGCTGCACGCGCGGCTGCCGCTTCTGTCAGGCGGGGTATATCTACCGCCCCGTGCGGGAACGGAAGAGCGAAACGCTGCTCGGCCTTGCGCGCGAGCAGGTCGCCTGCACGGGCTACGACGAGGTGTCGCTTTTAAGCCTCAGCACGGGCGACTATTCCGAGGTGCACACGCTCGTGCCCGCAATCATCCGCGAAATGGAGCAGAACCGGGTTTCCGTCGCGCTGCCGTCGCTGCGGGTCGATTCGGAGCTGGCGGCCGATCTTGCAGTGATGCGGTCCGTGCGGAAGGCGGGGCTTACGTTCGCGCCGGAGGCCGGCACGCAGCGGCTAAGGGACGTGATCAACAAGAACGTCACCGAGGAGGATATTTTCCGCGCCACGGCGGACGCGTTTTCGGCGGGCTGGAACGGCGTGAAGCTGTATTTCATGATCGGACTGCCGACCGAAACGGACGAGGACGTGGCGGGCATCGCGGAGCTGACGCGCAGGATCAGCGCGCAGTTTTATGCGCTGCCGAAGGAGAAGCGCGGCAGGGGCCTTCGCATGACGGTCAGCGTGGCGACGTTCGTGCCAAAGCCGTTCACGGCGTTTCAGTGGTGCGGTCAGCTTCCCGAGGAGGAGATCCGGCGCCGGCAGGAACTGCTGCGCGCGGCGATGAAGGGCGTGCGCGGCGCGGAGCTTCACTGTCATTTTTCGATGCTCTCGGTGCTCGAGGCGGCGTTTTCGCGCGGGGACCGGAAGCTTTCGGACGTGCTCGTCGGGGCGTATGAGAACGGCTGCCGGTTCGACGCGTGGACGGAGCATTTCCGGCCCGGTGCGTGGAAGGACGCGTTTGAGGCGCAGGGGCTCTCCGCGGAGGCGTACGCGCAGCGCGAACCGGGGCTCGACGCGGAATTGCCCTGGGATTTTGTGGATATGCTGGTGACGAAGGCGTACCTGAAAAAGGAGTACGGCCGAGCGATGCGGGGCGAGACCACGCCCGACTGCCGCGGCGGCTGCAACGGATGCTTCGGAGCGCGTTATGAAACTGATTGCGGTTTATCATAAGGAGCGGACGCTCCGGATGATCTCGCACCTCGACGTGCAGCGTACGCTCCAGCGGGCGTTCCGGCGCGCCGGGGTGCCGCTCGCGTATTCGAACGGATTCAACCCGCACCCGCTGCTCTCGTTCGCGACCGCGGCGGCGACCGGCATGTCGAGCGAGTGCGAATGGTTCGAGGTGCAGCTGAGCGAACCGATGGAGCCCGCGGCGTTCTGCGGGCGCGTCAGCGCGGCGCTGCCGGCGGGTATGTCCGTTTCCGATGCGTTCGAGGCGCCGGAGGGGTTCGGTTCGCTCTCGTCGAAGCTTCGCGCCGCGCTCTACGAGGCGGAGCTGACGCCGGAGACTCCGGTCGGCGGCGAAAGGCTCCAAAGAGCGCTCGACGAGCTGCTCGCGGGCGAAATTATGGTACAAAAGCGGACGAAAAGCGGGGTCCGCCCCGCGGATATCCGTCCGTATATTCTGCGGGTCTCCGTGGAGAAGGTCGAGGACGATCGGATTGTCCTCCTGGTTCTCGGCAGACTGCAAGCCGATGGCGGGCTGCGGGTCGACGGTTTTCTCGACGCGCTGCTCGAACGTTTGGATGCGCGTGCGGCATACGAGATTCATCGTATGCGCATGTATTTTGCCGACGATGGCCCTCTGCCGCGTTTGCCGGTGGAATAGGAAAGAGAAGGGAAAATGAATAAGGAAATTCTGGTGGATGCAAGCGGACCCAGCACCCGCGTTGCGGTGGTGGAAGACGGCTCTCCCGTCGAACTCTACGTCGAGCAGGAGGGCACAGAACGGCTCGTCGGCAACATCTACAACGGCAAAGTGCAGAACGTGCTGCCCGGCATGCAGGCCGCGTTCGTAGACATCGGACTCGAGCGCAACGCGTTCCTCTACGCCGGCGACATCGTCGTTTCCGACGATCCCGACGACGAGATCGAGCAGCCGCCCGATTCGCGGAACATCCGCGATCTGCTCAAGCCCGGACAGACGATCATGGTGCAGGTGGCAAAGGACCCGGTCGGCACGAAAGGCGCGCGCGTGACCACGCACATCACGCTCGCGGGCCGCTCGCTGGTTCTGATGCCGACGATGGACTATGTGGGCGTTTCGCGCCGCATCGACAAGGACGACGAGCGGCAGCGCCTGCGCAAGATCCTCATCGAGATCAAGCCGAAGGGCATGGGTGTGATCGTGCGGACCGCTTCGGCGGGCAAGTCGAAGGAGACGTTTGCCGAGGATCTCGAAGGCATAAAAAACCTCTACGGCGAAATCGAAAAAAAGGCAAAGGGCAAGAAGGCGCCCGCGCTGCTGCATGCGGAACAGTCGCTTCTGTTCCGTACGGTGCGCGATCTTCTCATGAAGGACGTGGACCGTGTGTTCGTCAACGACAAGGCGGCCTACGACCAGCTCCGGGAGATCGCGGACGTCATGGCGCCCAAGCTCAAGGCGCGCATCCTGCTCAAGGAGAGCGAGGCGCTCTTCGACCGCTACGAAACCGAGGGGAAGATCGAAAAGGCGCTCGCGCGAAAGGTCTGGCTCAGGAGCGGCGGATACGTCATCATCGACAAGACCGAGGCGCTCACCTGCATCGACGTCAACTCCGGCAAGTTCGTCGGCAAGGACAACCTTGAAAAAACGATCACCGCGGTCAACTGCGAGGCGGCGAAGGAAATCGCAAAGCAGCTCCGGCTGCGCGACATCGGCGGCATTATCGTCATCGACTTTATCGATATGGAGAAGGAAGCGAACCGTTCGCTCGTGCTCGGCACGCTCAAGAGCGCCCTGCGGGACGATCACACGCGTTCGCACGTGTTCGGGTTTACGCACCTCGGCCTTGTGGAGATGACACGGAAGAAGACCGGCCGCAGCATCGCGGACACGCTCCAGCAGATCTGCCCCTACTGCAACGGCGACGCGCGCGTGCTCGCGCCGGAAACGATGATCTCGCGCATCCGAAAGCAGACGCTGCAGGTGCTCAAGGGCTCGAATAACAAGCGCATGATCATCGAAACGCATCCGGACGTGCTCGCGGCCATGGAGCACGCGGCCAGGAAGCACGGCGCCATCTTTCCGCCGGAAGCGGGCGGAACGTACTATGTGCGCGCCAATCCCGCGCTGCACATGGAGAAGTTCACCGTGCGACCGCTGGCGGAAAAACGCGTCTCGGAAGCGCAGAAAGACTGCAAAATCCTGCATTGACACGCATTTTTCGATGTGGTACAATCTTGCGGTGAGCCGCTCCGGAGCGGTGCCTAAGCGCGCGTTTTCAAGCGCCGCCGCGGTCGGGCGAGTCTGGTATGAGGAGGTGCAGTTATCGTGTATGCAATCATTCAAACCGGTGGGAAGCAGTACAAGGTCGCGGTGGGCGATCAGATCCAGGTTGAAAAGCTGGACGCCGAGGCAAACTCGGAAGTAACGTTTGAAACGCTGCTGGTTTCGGACGACGGCGGCGTAAAGATCGGCAAGCCCGTTCTGGAAGGCGTGACCGTACGCGGCAAGGTGCTTGAGCACGGCAAGGGCAAGAAGGTCATTGTCTTCAAGTACAAGCCAAAGAAGAACAGCCGCAAGAAGAACGGCCATCGTCAGCCGTATACCAAGGTCGAGATTCTCTCGATCGGGTAAGGGACCATGGTCAGGGTCACGATGCTTTGCCAGGACGGCCGTACGGTCGGGTTCGAGTGCAGCGGGCACGCGGACTGCGGCGAAGCGGGGGAGGATATCGTCTGCAGCGCGGTTTCCGCGCTCACGCAGACCTGCCTTCTCGGACTGACCGAAGTCGTCGGCCTGAAAACCGGCGTGGATTTCGCCGAACTGATCGACCGGACGGGCGGAATCACCTGCGTCCTCGCGCGCGGTACGGACGGGGAGCGGCAGGAAAAGGCGGAGCTTCTGTTTTTAACGATGGAAGCGGGCCTCAGCTCCATACGGGAGTCGTACCGCAAAGCCATCAAAATCAGACACAGGGAGGTGTAGACGATATGTTCAAGATGAATCTCCAGCTGTTCGCGCATAAGAAGGGCGTCGGTTCGTCCCGCAACGGCCGCGACAGCGAGTCCAAGCGCCTCGGCCTGAAGCGCGCGGACGGTCAGTTCGTGCTCGCGGGCAACATCCTGGTTCGCCAGCGCGGAACGCACTTCCATCCCGGCGTCAATGTCGGCATCGGCAAGGACGATACGCTCTTTGCGAAGATCGACGGCGTTGTCCGCTTCGAGACAAAGCATCTCGGCAAAAAGCAGGTCAGCGTTTACGAGGCCGCCGCAGGCGAGTAAGCGGCAGGATTTGAAAGCGGACGGTTTTCGTCCGCTTTTTTCGTACCGGGAACAATAAAACCAGAAAAGCGAAAGGCGAAGCATGGATACGGAGCAACTCATCCTTATGCGCCTGCATGCGCAGCACCTGCTCGCGCCCGTGGACCCGCACGAAGCCGTGACCGATCTGATCGGCATACAGGCGCAGTACGCGGGAAACGCACGGCACGCGCTGAACATCCGGTCGTCCGGCGCGCCGGAACGCGGCGTTCTCGTCAAGACCTGGACGCTGCGCGGCACGCTGCATCTGCATGCGGCGGACGATCTGCCGACGGTGCTCCACAGCGGCTGTCGGACGGATTACGGACAGCGCGCGTACACGAGCGGCGAGGTCGAACCGGCGCGGTGCGACAGGTTTCGAAACCGGATTCTATGCGCGCTCGGCGCGGGCGATCTGCCGCGCGCGGAGCTGAAGCGTATCTGCGAGGAAGACGGTATGACGAAGCGGGAGGCGGACGTTCTCTTCGAGCCGTGGGGCGGGCTGATCCGCTCAATGGCCGAACGCGGCGAAATCGCGTATGCGGCCGAGGGCAACCGCATGATTACGCGGCTGGCGCCGTTTGCTCCGCTGGACGAAGCGGCGGCGCTCGAAAGTATGGCGCGGCGGTACATCGCGCACTACGGGCCCGTGTCCCTGCGCGACGCGCAGACGTTCTTCGGGAAGCCGCAGAGGATGCTCGCGCCTCTGTTCGAACGGGAGGCGTCGGAAACGGCCGAACTTGACGGGACGGTTTATTATTGCGCGGGAAATACGTTACCGCCGGACGCGTCCGTGCCGGACGTGCTGTTTCTGGCCGGGTTCGACCCGCTGCTGATGGGGTACCGGAAGACCGGGAACCCGGTCCTGCCGCCCGAATGCGTCAAGGCCGTCTATAACAATGCGGGTATCGTGTTTCCGGCCGTGCTGCTGAACGGGACGGTCTGCGCGGTGTGGAAAGCGGCGGGCAGACGGCTCTGCTGCACGCCGGTTCGCCGCGTCGGCGCGCGGGACCGGAAACGGATCGCGCGGGCGGGCATGGACAGATTCGGCGCGGCCGGAGTAAAATGGATGGACGAATGAAAGAATTGTTCGGTAGGAGGAAGCAAGCATGATCACGCGCGGCAGCCGCATCAAAGACCTGTTGAAAAACGCGATCGCAAGGGATGTGGTCGATCGAATGGAACTGTACGGGGGCGTACACGCGGGGATCGTGAAGAACCCGCTCGTCGGGCAAATCCGGCTCTCCACGCTGCTTTCTTTCGCCCGCCGGAAGGTCGGGGACGCGGACCGGATCGCGGACGCGATGATCGGCCTGTTCAACCAGGAGGACGGCACGAAGGAGCCGGCCCCCTCGAACGACGCGGCCTGGTGGAAGGAAGCGGTGATCTACCAGATCTATCCGCGCTCGTTCAGGGACGGGAACGGCGACGGCGTGGGGGATATCCGCGGGATCATCGAAAAGCTCGACTACCTGCAGTCCCTCGGCGTGGACGCGCTGTGGCTTTCTCCGATCTTCGATTCGCCGAACGACGACAACGGTTACGACGTGCGCGATTACCGCGCGATCATGCGCGAATTCGGTTCGATGGCGGACGTGGAAGAGCTCATCGAAGGGCTGCACGCGCGCGGTATGCGCATCATTCTCGATCTTGTGTTCAACCATACCTCCGACGAGCACGCGTGGTTCGCCGACTCGGCCCGAAACCCGGACGGCGCGCACGGGAATTTCTATTACTGGCGCGATTCGGATGGCGACGCGCCGCCGAACAACTGGACTTCGCTCTTTTCCGGCCGCGCGTGGGAATGGTCCGAGGAACGCAAACAGTGGTACCTGCATCTATTTTCCAGAAAGCAGCCGGATCTGAACTGGGAGAATCCCGCCGTGCGGGACGAGGTGTGCGGCGTCGTCGATTTCTGGCGGAAGAAGGGGGCGGACGGCTTCCGGCTCGACGTGATCAACTTCATCAGCAAGTCCTCTCTTGAGAACGGCAGCGAAACGCTCGGAAGCCTGTTCGGCGTCACCGGCATGGAGCACTATTTCTACGGCCGCAGACTGCACGAATTTCTGCGGGAGGTGCGCACGCGCGCGTTCGGCGACGCGTTCACCGTCGGCGAGACGGCGGGGACCGGCGCGGAGATGAACAAACTCCTCACCGCCGGCGAACGCGGAGAGCTCGATACGGCGTTCTGCTTCGACCATCTGAACAACCCCGGCACGGACCGGTTCGCCGACGAGCCGTACGATCTGAACCACCTCAAACGGTGCTTCATCAAATACGAATCGGATTATGCGGACGTGGCGTGGCCGAGCATATTCGTCGAGAACCACGACAACCCGCGCATGGTGTCCAAGATCGACAAACGGCCGGAGCATCGCGGCGCGGTCGCAAAACTGCTTGCGGCGCTGCTGCTCACCGCGCGCGGTACGGTGTTCCTCTATCAGGGGCAGGAACTCGGCGCGGTCAACGTGGCGTTCCGGAACATCGACGAACTGCGCGATATCGAGAGCCTGAACCGCTTCCGCACGCTCCGCGAACAGGGCGTTTCCGCCAAGGAGGCCTGGAAACGCGTGATCGGCGGAACGCGCGATCATGCGCGCACGCCGATGCAGTGGACGAACGGACCGTACGGCGGGTTCTCCGCGTGCGAGCCGTGGATCCGGCTCGGGGACAAGGACGTCTGCAACGCCGAGACGCAGACGGACGACGAGTCCTCCGTGTGGAGCGCCTACCGCATGCTCATCGCGCTTCGCAAGGCGCATCCGGCGCTCGTGTACGGCGCGTTCGTTCCATACGCGCCGAAGCGCGCGGACGTGTTCTGCTATTTCCGGCAGGACGATACGGAATGCTTCTACGTGGAGGCGAATCTTTGCGACCGCACGATCCGGCCGCCGAAGCGTCCGAAGGGAGCGAAACCCGTCTTTTCCAGCTTCGGAACGATCGAACGCGCGTTGCGGCCCTACGAGGCGAACCTCTACCGGGTGACTGGAAGGGAATGACATGTTGTAACGTTTTCGTGAAAAGGGCGGAATGCGGCTTGCCATTGCGGACTGTTTCGCCTACACTCAAACCATAGGGCTTATGGGGCCGATGGGAAGGAAACGGTATGAAAAGACGATTCTTGTGCCTGCTGCTGATCCTGATTCTGGCGGTTGCCGCGGCCGCGCCGGCAAGGCGGGCGCAGGCGGACACGATTTCGGCCACGACGGGCACGATCGTGGGCGACAAGGTCGCCTTGCGGAAAACGGCGTCCTCCAGCGGCAGGCTGCTCACGCGGCTCTCTGAAGGAACGGTTGTGAAGATTCTGGAAACGAACGTGAATTCGGAGTGGGACCGCGTAGAGGCGAGCGGCCGCACGGGTTACGTCAACCGTATGTATGTCAACATCGATCTGTCCCTTCC
>CAZIQO010000079.1:0-12884 GCA_964541465.1 uncultured Oscillospiraceae bacterium | reverse complement strand
CTCCAACATCAGTTTACTTGATTCCTTGATGTTAGACAAGACTGCTAGTCGTACATATTTTATTCCCACTCGATCGTTCCCGGGGGCTTGGACGTGATGTCATAGACCACGCGGTTGACGTGCGGCACCTCGCCGATGATGCGCTCGCTCACGCGCCGCAGCACCGGATACGGGAGTTCCGCCCATTCTACGGTCATCGCGTCGGTCGACGTCACCGCGCGCACGCCGATCACATAATCGTAGGTGCGCAGATCCCCCATCACGCCGACGCTGCGCATGCCCGTGAACACCGTAAAGTACTGCCAGATCTTCTCCGAAAGGCCCGCTTTGGCGACCTCCTCGCGGAAGATCGCGTCGCTTCGGCGCAGGATGGCGAGCTTTTCCTCCGTCACGTCGCCGAGCACGCGGATGGCGAGCCCCGGGCCGGGGAACGGCTGCCGCCACACCAGCGCATGCGGGATGCCGAGTGATTCGCCGAGCGCGCGCACTTCGTCCTTGAAGAGCATCCGAAGCGGCTCGACCAGCCCCACAAAGCCGATATCCTTCGGCAGTCCGCCGACGTTGTGGTGGCTCTTGATCGTGGACGCGCTGCCCGCGCCGCTTTCGATCACGTCCGGGTAGATCGTGCCCTGCAGCAGGTATTCCGCGCCGCCGAGCTTTTTGGACTCCTCCTCGAACACGCGGATGAACTCCTCGCCGATGATCTTGCGCTTGCGCTCCGGCTCCGTCACGCCCCTTAGCCTGTCCAGAAACCGTTTTTTCGCGTCCACGGCGACGATGTTCAGACTGAGCGTTTCGCGGTATACGCGCATGACCTGCTCCGCTTCGTTCTCCCGGAGCAGACCGTGGTCGACAAAGATGCAGGTGAGCTGATCGCCGACCGCCTCGTGCACGAGCGTCGCGGCGACAGACGAGTCCACGCCGCCCGAGAGCGCGCCGATCACGCGGCCGGTTCCGACCTGCCGGCGGACGCTCTCCACCAGCTCCTCGCGCAGATTCGCGGCGCTGTAATCGCAGCGAAGGCCGCAGATATCCGTCAGGAAATTCCGAAACAGCATCCGCCCGTTCTCAGTATGCGTTACCTCCGCGTGGAACTGAACGCCGTAAAATCGGCGCGTATCGTCCGCGAACGCGGCGACGGGACAGTCGTCCGTTTCCGCGATCGAAACGAACCCGTCCGGCAGGCGGGTGACGCAGTCGTTATGGTTCATCCAGACGATCCCGCCCAGGTTCCGCAGCAGCGGATGGCCGGAGCAGCGGATCTTCGTGCGGCCGTACTCCCGCACGCCGGCCGCTTCGATCCGGCCGCCGAACTCCTTTGCAAGGTAGTGCATGCCGTAGCACACGCCAAGCACCGGCACGCCGAGCGAAAAGACGCCGCTGTCGCAGGATTGCGCGTTTGCTTCGTACACGCTGTCCGGTCCGCCGGTGAGAATGACCGCGGAGAGGCACTCGCCCCGAATGCGCGCAAGCGGCGCGTCGTGCGGGATCAGCTCGCTGTAGACGCCCGCTTCTCGGACGCGCCGCGCTATGAGCTGGTTGTACTGCCCTCCGAAGTCGAGAACGACGACGCGTTCGCGCATCTTTTACTCCTCCCGGAAAATAATTCCGTTTTCGTCCGCCTTTTCGATGATCGCGAGCGAAACGAGGTTGACGCCCGCGTCCCTGAGCTTCTTTCCGCCGGGCTGGAAGCCCTTTTCGATCGCCACGCCGATGCCCCTCAGCTCCGCGCCCGCCTCCTGCACGATTTCCACAAGGCCGCGTAGCGCCTCGCCGTTTGCCAGAAAGTCGTCGATGATGATCACCTTGTCGTCCGGCCCGAGCCACTGGCTGGATACGATCAGCGTGACGTGCTTTTTGTAGGTGTAGGAATAGATGTCGCTCTTGTACAGGCCGCCCTCAATGTTGTCCGACTTGGCCTTTTTGGCAAAGATCATCGGCACGCCGAACTCGTCGGCGCAGATTGCCGCGAGCGCGATGCCGGACGCCTCCACGGTCAGCACGGCGGTCAGCCCCGACAAATCAAAACGGCTCCTGAATTCCTTCGCAATTTCGCGCATCAGCGCCATATCCACGCGATGATTCAGAAAGCCGTCTACTTTTATGATGTTCCCCGGAAGCACGCGCCCCTCCGCACGGATCCGATCCTGTAAGCATTTCATGCCGCATCATCTCCCCCGCCGTTCAATATTGCGTCCATTATCTCTCTTTTCGGCGGTCGAATCAAGCCCCTGCGGCGATTTTACCCGAATTTGCAGATATACGCTCGATCGCTGTGGAATGATACTGTTTCCGCCGATCCATACGCCTGCTTCTCCCGCCGCGTGCCGTCGCTTACAAACGCGTAAGCGGCTCATTCATTGCCGTCTGCCGTTTCGTTCTTCCATCTGCCGCACGGCATAGCAAAGCGCCGCATACATTGGTACGCGGCGCCGATATCAAACGATTCTGCTCAGTTGAGCGAATCCTTGAGCGCTTTGCCAGCCTTGAACGTCGGCAGCGTGGAAGCCGGAATATCGATTTCCTTGCGGGTCTGCGGATTATGGCCTTTGCGGGCGGGACGAACCTTTGCCTCAAACGTGCCGAAGCCAACGATGGATACCTTTTCGCCGGCCTTGAGTGCATCCTCGATCGCGCCGGTAAACGCGCAGACCGCTTTCTCAGCATCCTTTTTGGAAAGCTCGCTCCTGGCCGCAACGGCCGCAATCAGATCGGTTTTATTCATTTCGTAATCCTCCGTCTATTTAAGTTTGCTCGAACATTGTATCAATGTTCCGGGTTCTTGGCAAGTCTTAATTTGTGAATTTATTCCCGTTTACGGGACTTTTTCACCTGTTCCCACAGCTCGTTCTGTTTTTCAAAGTTTAACGAGAAAAGCGGGCTTCCCTGCTCGAGCGCAAGCGATTCCATCGCTTCGAAACGGTCGATAAATTTGTCCGTCGCCGCCGCCAGCAGAAACTCCGGGTCCAGGTGCATCAGCCTCGCCACGTTGACGACCGCGAAGAGCAGATCGCCCGTTTCATCGCCGACTTCGTCTCCTCCGCGCTCCATCGCCTCCTTGAGTTCCTGCGTTTCCTCGCCTATCTTTTCAAACGCGTCCGCCGCGCTTTCCCAGTCGAACCCGACCTCGGCGGCCTTTTTCTGGACCTTTCTGCTTCGGATCAGCGCCGGGAAGCACTTGGGCACGCTTCTGAGCGCCTCGGTCTGCGTCTGTTCGTTGCGCTGCTTCTTCTTGAGCGCGTCCCAGTTGCGCAGCACCTCGTCCGTGCCGTCCACCTGTACCGACCCGAATACGTGCGGGTGCCGGTAGATCAGCTTTTCAACGAGCCCCGTCGCCGCGTCCCGCTCGGTGAACGCCGACCGCTCCTCCGCGATGACCGCGTGCAGCGCGTACTGCAGCAGCACGTCCCCGAGTTCCTCGCAGATGTGCGCGTCGTCGCCCTCGTCGATCGCGTCGAGGAGCTCATAGCATTCCTCAAGCAGCGCGTTTTTGAGCGACGCATGCGTCTGCTCCCGGTCCCACGGGCAGCCGCCCGGCGCGCGCAGCCTGCGCACCACGCGCATCACGTCCGCAAAACCGTACCGCTCGCGCCGCTCGAACGGAACGGGCGGCACATATACGACGCTCGTCGCGCCGTACGCCTTCTGCCGGTCCAGTTCGAAGAGCGGGATGCTGCGCGTTCTGTACGCGCCGTCCTGCTCCATACTTGCAAAGAGAATGCCCCATTCGCTGGGAAAATATTCCGACAGCCTGCGTTTCACCTCGCCGGCGATGATTCCCGAATCGATCTCCTCCACGGTCCAGGGCGCGTCCGGGTCGAACGATTCCGGCAGATCGCCCGCTGCGGCGATCCTGCCGCGCGTTAACTCCGGGAACGCGCAGGCACAGGCGTCCGCATACGGCAGCACGCGCACCGTGCCGCCCTTTGCCTCCACGGCGCGCCGTATCGAAGGAAGCTGGCTTTTTAAGATGCTGCCCGTTGCGACGTATACGCAGCCCTCCGCATTCGAAATACGCTCGGCGATCGATTCGTTGAGCCGGTCGAAATCCTCCGCCGCATCGTAAAGGTCGTCCATCGTTTCATACGGTTTGCCCGTCCGCCGGACGACGACTGCGGACGGATGGCGCTCCGTCTGCAAAAACAGCTTGTCCGCCCGCTCGATTACCTGCCTGCCCTGTTCGGTCAGCGCCAGCGGCGAATAGAGCGGAACGACGATCGTTTCCTGCATGTTGCTTCCCTTCATTTGTTTCCTCTGTCTTTCGTTCTAACCGTCCGACCGTTCGCGGAAGAGATATCCCGCGATTTTCCGTCCGCCCGGGATCAGCATTAATTCCTCCTCGGAGAACATGCGCATCCACAGCGCGCAGGCAAGATACAGCACAACCCCGACCAGGATTGCCGCGGCGGTTGCAACGGCGTTGTGCGGAATGCGCGCATAGACGAACGAATACGAAAAGTACGCCCCCGCGCCCATGATCAGAGCGGAGACGAGCGGCTTGACAAACGTATCCAGCACGGGCAGTTTCAGTTTCGTGTAGCGGATCAGAAAGATCGCATCCAGCGTGCCGGTGACCGTATAGCATGCGGCCGTCGAGATCGCGGCGCCCTGGATTTCGATGTTCGGGTTACGCACCAGAATCAGCATCAGGCCGACCTTGACGGCCCCGCCGATAAACAGGTTGATCACCGGAATATGCTGCTTCCCGATGCCCTGCAGGATTCCCGTGAGCGTCTGCACGAGCGAAAGGAAGAGGATGGCGACCGCCATGGTTCGCATCAGCTTACTTGCGATCTCGAGCCGCTGCGCGTCGATGTTGTAGAGCAGGTCGATGACCGGCCCGGCGAGCGCGAACAGGCCGACCGCGCAGGGGATGCCGATAAACATCGCCAGCTTGATGCCCATTGCGGACACGGTGTGGATCGTTTTCTGATCCCCGGCCGTGCGCGCCGCGGAGATCGCCGGAACAAGGCTCATCGCCAGCGCGATGGTCAACACGGCCGGCATGTTGATGATGTTGGTTACGTTGCTGCGAAGGGCGACGTACCGCATGGAGGCCTCCGCCTCGGTAAAGCCGATGCTGATGAGCGTGCCCTTGATCAGCGTGGCGTCCGCAATGCCCATGATCGGCATGATCGACGCGCCGATCGTTACGGGAATCGCGATGGCCAGCAGCCCGCGGACGATTCCCTTTTCGCCGGGCCGCGGCGCTTCAGCCACACGCGGCGCAAAATCGCGCTTGCGGAACAGGTAGAACGCGCCGATGACGATCAGCGCAAGCAGTTCCGAGAGCGTTACGCCCGCGACCGCGCCCATCGCGCCGTATTCCAGCCCGCGCGGCATCCATTTCGCGGCCAAGTATAATCCAATGCCGAGCTTGCCGGTCTGCTCGGCCAGCTGCGACATTGCGGTGCCCGTCATCTGCTGCAGGCCCTGCAGGTACCCGCGGTAGGAGCACATGACGGACACGATGAGAAGCGCGGGCGCCATCGCGCGGAACGACGGCGCGGCGTTCATGCCGACGGTGGTTTGCGCCAGATAGTCCGCGCCGAAATACATCAGCGCGGTTGTGACGGCGCCGATGCCCACAAGCAGAACCTGCGATTTTCGGAACACGCGTTTTGCGCCCGCCATGTCGCCCATCGCCGTCCGCTCCGCGACCATGCGCGAGATCGCCGTGGGAAGCCCCGCAGAGCTGATGACGAGCAGCGTGGAATAGTATGGATAGACCGCCTCGTAATACTGCATGCCGTCGCCGAGCATATTGTAAAGCGGTATGCGGAAAAAGGCGCCGATCACCTTGCAGATCAGCCCGGCGATCCCGAGGATGACCGCGCCCTTTACAAACGATTTTTTATCGCTTCTTCCCATGGCGCTTAGTATACCATTTTTTTGTTTTCAACGCTATTCTTTCCTGCTTTCCGCGGCGCAAAACAACAAGCGGCGCTTCGTTTTCCCCCGTTTTTCATGCCTGCGTTCTCCGCGACGCCGGCCGGCCGATTTCCGGCCTTACGAAAGCGCCATGCCGAGCGTCATGATCCCCTCGTTGTCGCGGTAGATCGCCGGGAACTGCGAAAGCGGCAGCGGGTTTTCCCCCTCGCCGGCCTCGATCGTATAACCCGGCCGGACGTACGTCTGGATAAACCAGTCCTTGTATCCGGCAAATCCGCTGCCGTAAGGCGTTTCCGACGGCACGTAGCCGCTCGCCGCGGCGAACGCGTCCGCGATCTCCTCCGCGCGGGGCACGTCGTAGTCGAGATATTTCCAGTAGATCTCCTTTCCCTGGGTATGGTAGGAGATCGAAAGCAGGAAGTTATGCGCCTTCGTAAACTGATACGCGGCCTGATTCTCCGGTTCGGCCAGCGGCGCGCTGCCGACGAAATCGCGCGGGCCGGGACGCGTATAGCCCTGCGCGTATTTGATCGTTCGCGCCATCTCCCAGCCGGCGGGATAGCCGAGGTTGAGATCGACGCCCGCGATGTTCGCCTTCCAGCCGCTCGGAAACGGGATGTCCGGGTAGAAATCCGCCATCACGGCCGCCTGCCGGTAGTAGCTGTCGGTGGACGGCAGCGCGCCCGTGACGAGATCGACGCCGTCAGGGTTGACCAGCGGCATGACGAACAGCGTCGTATCCGCATAGAGCGTCTTTGCGTCGTACCCGCCGATCGACCCGCCGCCGGCGTACGCCGCCGCGTACCGCTCCAGATACGCGAGCACGAGCGGCGATGTAATCCATTCGTTGGCGTGATGCGAGGCGTTATAAAACACCTCTTTCTCGCCGGTTCCGATGGATACGGCCTCGATCGCCTTCCCCATCACGCTCGCGCCGGCCGTTTCGCGCCGTAGGAACGGGTATCGCGCCGTCAGGCCGTCGAGCACGACCGTGTTGATCGCGTACGACCAGGATACGTTCGTCGGCACGACCTCAAACGCGAGCGGCACGACGAGTTTCGTGCCGAGTTGGATGTTCGCCGGGTCGACGTTTGGATTCGCCGTCATCATGGCGTCCGCGCTCGTCTGATACCGTTTTGCAATGTTAAAAAACGTGTCCCCCTGCCGGGCGACGCGTACGTCGTATCCGGCCAGAAACGGATACAGCTTCGCCCACGTCAGCCTTCCCGCGACGCCGTCCGGCTCCAGCCCGTGATCCCGCTGAAAGCGCACCAGCGCATCGAGCGTGCGCGTGCCGAACCGCCCGTCCTGCGGGCCCGGATCGTACCCGGCCCGGCGGAGCGCGAGCTGCAGGTATTCGACCATCGGGCCGATATCCCCGTATCGAATGGTTTCCAAAAAACCGTCCCCTTTCCGATGCAGATTCCATGCCGGCCGAAACGGACAGCCCTCCGTCCCGGTCCGTTTTCCTCGACAAACATATTCCGCGTTGTTATAATGTAGATATTAAATACGGAGGTTAGAACGATGGGTTTGATTTCTGCCTTAGGCGGCGCGGTCGGCGGCGTATTGGCCGACCAGTGGAGAGAATACTTCTACTGCGAGTCGTTAAGCACGGATATCCTCGTAAGCAAGGGATCCAAGCGCGTCAACGCAAAACGCAGTTCGAACACCAAGGCATCCGAAAACATCATCAGCAACGGTTCGATCGTTTCCATCAACGAAGGGCAGTTCATGATGATCGTGGAACAGGGCAACATCGTCGAATTTACCGATCAGCCCGGCGAATTCGTCTACGACACGTCCACCGAACCCACTCTGTTTTACGGCGGTTTCGGAAAGGGTCTGCTCGATTCGTTCAGGACGATCGGCAAGCGTTTCACCTTCGGCGGCGATACGGCCAAGGATCAGCGCGTCTACTACTTCAACAAGAAGGAGATCGTGGGCAACAAGTACGGCACGGCGAATCCCGTTCCCTTCCGCGTGGTCGATAAAAACATCGGCCTCGACATCGATATCGCGATCCGCTGCTTCGGCGAATACTCCTACAAGTTCGTCGACCCGCTGCTGTTTTACGCGAACGTCTGCGGCAACGTGGAGAGCGTCTACCGCCGTGATCAGATCGACTCTCAGCTCAAAAGCGAGCTGATGACCGCTCTGCAGCCCGCGTTTTCCAAGATTTCCGATATGGGCATCCGTTACAGCGCGCTGCCCGGGCATACGCAGGAGATCGCGGACGCGCTCAACGATGTGCTCACCGAAAAATGGAAGGACCTGCGCGGCATCGCGGTCGCGTCGTTCGGCGTCAGTTCCGTGACCGCCTCCGACGAGGACGAGAACCGCATCAAGCAGCTGCAGCAGGCGGCCGCGCTCAAGGACCCGACCATGGCGGCCGCCGTGCTCACCAGCGCGCAGGCGCAGGCCATGCAGGATGCGGCGAAAAACGAGGGCGCGGGCGCGTTCGTTGCGTTCGCGGGCATGAACGCCGCGGCGAACGCGGGCGGCACCAGCGCATCTTCTCTCTACAACATGGGTCAGCAGCAGCAGCGCGCCGAGGGCTGGACCTGCCCCAAGTGCGGCCACCCCGGCAACACCGGCAAGTTCTGCAGCAACTGCGGCGCGACAAAGCCCGCCGAAGGCGGCTGGACCTGCTCCTGCGGCGCGGTCAACACCGGCAGGTTCTGCTCGGAGTGCGGCAAGCCGAAACCCGAGGGCTTCCGCTGCCCCAAGTGCGGTTATACGCCCAGGGACGGCGAAAAGCCGAAGTTCTGCCCGGAATGCGGCGAAAAGTTCTGATCGAATCTCGTTTTGCGATTGCAGCCGGCGCCCCGCATGCATGCGGGAGTGCCGGCTGATTTATATTCCCATATCCGCGCTGCACGACAATTTTGTTATAGAAAAAACAGGCCGTACGGCCTGTTTTTTTGGCAGGGGCACTAGGACTCGAACCTAGAAGAACGGTTTTGGAGACCGCTATGTTGCCATTACATCATGCCCCTGCGGAGGGTGCGTCCGTTTGCGCCGCAGCGCAAAGACTCACGAATTGTATTTTAACGCACGGGCAGGCAAAATGCAAGCAATTTCGGCGGCCGCCAGCGGCCATAATTTTTCTGTATTTTCATATTCCGGATCTTTTCTGTTATGCAGGACTGTTGCGATCCAGGGGATCCTGTCTTATACTGCTGTTAAGGTTCATTTCTTTTATTCATAAATGAAAGTCTTTGGAGGGGTGTATGTATTGCTCAAATTGCGGAAAACAATGCGGTGAAGGCGAACGGTTCTGTGGCGTCTGCGGCAGCCCGCTCGGCAGCAATCGCGGCGGCGGTTCTCCCGGATCAAACAAAAAGCGTAATGGCTGGAAAGCGGCTTTCTGGATCACAATCCCGGCGCTGGCTGTGATCGCGGCCGTATGCGTTTTTATTTTTGTAACCACGTCCAGTAATACGGAGGAACTGGAAAACTCGCAGGAGAATGAAAGCGTATCCACATTCTTCGACCGACTTAAAGACGAGGCGGTCGACACGCCGGAACTTGGAAACTCGCAGACCTATGGCAACGCATTTGCATTCTGCTGCCAGCGCGGAGACGAACCGGCGTATTTTTGTTTCCCGGATCTTTCGAAAGAAATCATGTCATACGAAGACGGAACCGTTCGCGTCGCCTACCAAAGCATGTATCCGGTTGTTTCCATATTTGAAACGGACGACGCGCTGGTGCTTGAGACACGCGATAACTTCATCTGGCATATCACATTGATCGACAAAGAAACCGGGAATGAAGAAATCCTCCTTTCTTCTTATGAAGAATTACAGGTTATTAACATTTTTAACGTATACGACAATATTATATATTATTATGTTGCGGGCGTGGATGACAACAGCTCGTTCGTTTCCGTTTTGAATTACAAGACGTTTTCCTACGATATCGGAACCGGACAGACCACTTATCTGTTTAACGGAGGCTGCTCCGTCACAACGCAGGGTATCTATTACTGCACATTGGACGATACGGCTGTTAATCTTTGGCGCCTTGCATTCAAGGATATCGGGAGAGATACCGGTACCCTTATCACTTCCGTAAAAGCTCCCGACGATACTGATAATACGTGGTTTACCTTTTTTGGCACCATATTCGATGTGAACGATTATTGCTACTTCGCGAAGGCTGCAGGTGCCGACTGGCAGCTTTTCCGTATGAAGCAAAATACGGCCGAGTACCTTGCGGAAGGATACAATCTCCATTATTTTGACGGGAGCCTTTACCTTTCGCACGGCGGCGCGTTATACAAACGCAGCGCGAGCGGCGATGAGGACTTCGCTTTGCTGAACGAAGATATTACCAACGTCGACAACGATGGTTGGCTTCTGGTTGACATTTGCGTATTCAAGGATGCGGCGGGTTCCGGCAGAACCGTCATTGCGTCTATGGAAACGTATTCGGAAACTGTCCGCTTCTGGGACGAGTACGGCAATAATCTGTGCGACTACAGACTGGAAGACGACTGATCCTTCCGCACGGTCCGAAAATCCCGGCGGGATTCGTCTTGCAATTTATGAAATCGCAGACATTCCAGCTAGATGAATTGCACGATGTAATCGTGCAGATTCCCATAGGCGATCCGCCTTATCTCCGCCTCGCTGAAGCCCGCACGGGAAAGCGCGTCCAGAAGCGCCGGGAAATCCCGGCTGTTTCTGAGGTCGCGCGGGTACTGCGTCATGCCGTCGAAATCCGAGCCGATCGCGCAGCAGCCGACTCCGCCGATCTCTGCGATGCGGGCGATGTGGCGCACGATATCGTCGATGCAGGCCTCCGCGTTTTGTGTCAGCTGCTGATAGAAGAAATTGACGCCGATCACGCCGCCCTGCCCTGCGATATCCCGGATCAGCCCGTCGCTGAGCGCGCGCGGATGGTCGCAGACGCTCCTTGCGTTGGAGTGCGACGCGAAGATCGGCCGCGTGGCGCGGGAGAGGATCTGTTCGATCCCTCTGTCGCTGAGATGAGAAACGTCGATCGCCACGCCGAGGCGGCACATTTCATCCACGATATCGCGCCCGATCGCGCTGAGGCCCTTGTTGCCCTTGCCCATGGCCGCGCCGGAAAGCTCGTTGTTCTCGTTCCACGTCAGTGTCATGGCGCGCACGCCGAGCCGGTGCAGCACGCGCAGCACGGCCATGCTGCCGTCCACGGCTTCCCCGCCCTCCACGGCGAGCACGGTCGCGATCGTTCCGTTCCCCGGGCGGAATTCGCGCGTCAAGGGCGTAAACTGCGGGTAGTTTGTGAGCATGCGCTCGTACGCGTCGATCATTGCAAGGCACTGGTGTATCGGCGGCGTGTGCAGCGACATATCGACCCAGCAGGCGAAAAACTGCAGCGCAACGCCGCCCGCGATCAGATTGCCGAGCGAGATCGACTGCTCCCGTTTCGGATGCGCGTGATCAAACGCGGACTGAACCATTCCGTACAGATAATCGCAATGCCCGTCGGCAACCGGAATCATATGCGTCTTCCTCCCCCATCTGCCGCGCACACGGCGCAAACCGGCGCGGCATGCAGTCGCGGACTGCTGATTTCAGAAAATAATCACAAGATAACATCCAATGGAAACGGGCATGACGAATCATCATGCCCGGCTTCGCCGCTCAATCGTATCCCGACTATTTCGCGTAATCGACGGTGCGCGTCTCGCGGATGACGCTGACCTTGATCTGGCCGGGATACTCCAGTTCGGTTTCGATGCGCTTGGCGATATCCCGCGCAAGCACGACCGCGTCGCTGTCGTTCACGCGGTCCGGCTTGACGATGATGCGGATCTCGCGGCCCGCCTGAATCGCGTAGGACGTATCGACGCCGTCGAAGGAGTTTGCGATTTCCTCAAGCTTCTCCAGCCGCTTAATGTACGTTTCCAGCGTCTCGCGGCGCGCGCCGGGACGCGCGGCGGAAATGGCGTCCGCCGCCTGAACCAGCACGGCCTCGATGGTTTGCGGCTCCACATCGCCGTGATGCGCGATGATCGCGTGCACGATGGCGTTGTTCTCGCGGTATTTCTTGGCAAGGTCCGCGCCGATCTGCGCGTGCGATCCCTCGACCTCGTGGTCGATGGATTTGCCGATATCGTGCAGCAGGCCGGCCCGCTTCGCAAGCGCGACGTTCGCGCCGAGCTCCGCGGCCATGATGCCGGCAAGATGCGCCACCTCGATCGAATGCTTGAGTACGTTCTGACCGTAACTGGTGCGGTAGCGCATGCGGCCGAGATACCGCACAAGCTCGTGATGCAGTCCGTTTACGCCGACCTCGAGCACGGCGGCCTCGCCCGCCTCGCGTATGGCGGTGTCGACCTCTTTTTTGGCCTTCTCCACCATCTCCTCGATCCGCGCCGGGTGGATGCGCCCGTCGAGAATCAGCTTTTCAAGCGCGATGCGCGCGATCTCGCGGCGCACCGGGTCGAAGCCGGAAAGAATGACCGCCTCCGGCGTGTCGTCGATAATCAGGTCGACGCCGGTCGCGGTTTCAAGCGCGCGGATGTTGCGTCCCTCGCGGCCGATGATGCGGCCCTTCATGTCGTCGTTCGGCAGCGGGACGACAGATACGGTCGCCTCCGCCACATGGTCCGCCGCGCAGCGCTGAATGGCGAGCGTGATGATGTTCCGCGCGCGCTTGTCGGCTTCCTCCTTCGTTTTCGCTTCGATGTCGCGAAGCAGGATCGCCGCGTCGTGCCGCGCGTCGCGCTCCACGTTTGCCAGGAGCATTTCCCGCGCCGCGTCCATGGACATTCCCGAAATCTTTTCAAGTTCTTTAAGCTGCTGATCATAGAGAGCCTTGACGGACGTTTCCGCCTGTTCGATATCCGCTTCCCGGCCGGCGAGCGCCGTTTCCCGCTGTTCGAGCGCGTCGGTTTTCTTATCCAGCATCTCCTCGCGCTGGAAGATCCGCCGTTCATTGCGCTGTACTTCCGCCCTGCGGTCGCGGTTCTCGCGTTCCGCATCCGTGCGGAT
>CAZIQO010000078.1:0-13060 GCA_964541465.1 uncultured Oscillospiraceae bacterium | reverse complement strand
CGGCGCAGCCGACCGAGGCCGATGCTGCATGCAAATTCCCGCCACAGCGGCTTCCATCGAAAAACCAAGGTTTTTCGATGGCCTGAAAGGCGCGGCCTGTTCCGGCCGCACCTTCATCGGGTTCAGGTATCAATTGGTAAAATCAGAGATACGAAAGGACGGAGGATCTCCCATGGCTTCCTGTACGAATCGCCGCGAATGCCCCTGCACCTACGAGTGCGCCAATCACGGAAAATGCTGCGAATGCGTCGCATATCACAACCGGTACGGCGAATTTCCCGCCTGTTTTTTCAGCAGGGAGGCCGAAAAGACGTACGACCGCAGCCTGGATATGCTGCTCTCGGACCGCGAACGGAACGGAAAACCCGCGCGGTAACGTCCGCCGGATCGTTTCGCCGGCCCGGCGGTGAAAATGGATCGGCCCGGTCGGATGATCCGCCGGCGCCGCGCACAGCGCGGAGCCCGTTCAGTCGGTCTCCGGAAAGGAATAGCGGCCCTTGTTCCTTGTGCCGTCTCCGTACTGGATCGCGTGGACGGGGCAGCGGTTGATGCAGCCCATGCACTGCGTGCAGCGCTTCCGGATCCAGACCGGTCTGCCGTTTTCGAGCCGGATGGCGCCGACCGGGCAGATCGTCTGGCAGAGGCCGCAGCCCGTGCAGGTTTCGTCCACGGAAAACGGGCGCGTGCGCATGACGAACGCCCGAAACAGCGGGTTGATCAGCGCGGTCTTGGCAAGAGCGGCGTTGCCCTCGCGCACGTCGAACGCGGATTTGCGGCCGGCGACGGCTTCGGCGATCTGAGCGAGCCGTTCCCGCGCGGCGGCGATCTTTGCACCGGCGAGCGCGGGATTGTCCGCGTCGAACGCGGGCAGATAGTTGTTCGGCATGGCGACGGACCATGCGGCGGCGAACGGGAAGCTCCTTTTCAGCCGCTGCATGGCGCGGCCCGCATCGTCTCCGCAGGTGCAGACGGCGTAGGCGTACGCGCCGTCCGGGATCGAAGCGCCGCGGACAAACCGCAGTACGATGGACGGCGGCCCCCACGCATGGATCGGAAAGACCAGTCCGATACGGCCGTCGGGACCAACCGGTACGGCGGCGGTGCCGCTGCGCACCAGCGGCGCGAGGTCGGCCGCCTGGTCGTCTGTGAGCCGGGCGAGCCGTTCGGCGGCCCAGCGGGAATTCCCGGTTCCGGAAAAGTAATAGATCATGTCGTTTCCTCCGATGCTGACTGATGCTGCGGCAGAGCGGATCAGTATCCGCCGTGCTCGAGTGTGTACGAGTCGGTTACGACGGGGTTGCCGTCCTTGTCCATAAGCACGCACAGGCCGCCCGAATAACCGGCCGCATGAAAGAAATAGTTCACGCCGGTTTCCCGGTCCACCCAGATTTCGCTGACGTTGCCGATGCCCTTGGAGTAAATTTTGACAAAACGGTTTTCCTGACGCATAAAAACCTCCCGAACGGTATACTTTGGCTTCCGTATCGATTATATCATGCCGCGGCGCGCAGGGACAACGGCAAATGCGGAGCGCCCTGCAAGGCCGGCTTGACCGTTCGCGACGGATCGAATATAGTTCATCTAGACGGCGCGCGCAGGAAAGACGCGCCGCGCACGGAGGAAATCATGCTATACGAATTCGGGGAAACCGTCCGGCAGATCGAACCGGACGCGTTCGACAAAAACACGCTTACGGCGGGCGTGCTCCCGCTTTCCGATCTGACCGGCCCGGATGCGGGGCGGTTCGGCTTCGGCGATTCCTGCATGGAGGAATGCGCAAAACCGGACGCGCGGTTCCGTTCCAGCGTCGAAATCGCGGAGGACCATATCTTCAGCGTCCTTTCGATCCGCAACATCTCCGACATATACCGCGACCACGACCGCGTCGGGCTGTTCGTTGCAAAGAATCTGTTTCTGCTGGTCACGATTGTGGACGAAAACGGCAGCGTCGGACGGACGTTCGACGAGACGGTCCGCCGCGTCGGCGCGAAAGCCGTTTCGATCGAGCAGATCGTCTGCTTTTTCTTCGAGCAACTCCTTTCAAAGGACGGCGGCGCGCTGGAAGCGTATGAGGAAAGGATCGTCCATTTGGAGGAACAGATCGAAAAGGGGACGACGGGCAGGGGATTCAACGGCGAGATCCTTTCGCTGAGGAGAAAGCTGCTGATCGCACACAACTATTACGAGCAGCTCTACGAAATCGCCGAAACGTTCGCGGAGAACGAAGCCGAGCTGTTTTGTCAGAAGCGGTTGCGGTATTTCCGGAGTCTGCAGGATCGCATCCTCCGCCTTTCGGCCAACACGCAACTGCTGCGCGACAGTCTTGCGCAGGCGCGCGAGGCGTATCAGGCCGCGCTGGACTACGGCGCGAACCGGATCATGAAGGTGTTCACCGTGGTAACGACGGTTTTTCTGCCGCTGACGCTCATCGTGGGCTGGTACGGCATGAACTTCAAAGCCATGCCGGAGCTGACCTGGAAGTTCGGCTATCCGGGTGTGATCCTGCTGAGTGTGGCGGTCGTCGTCGTGTGCTTCCTGTTCTTCCGGCGGAAGAAGCTGCTGTGATATGAATGAACGCTGTTAAGAATTCTGGAACTACTTAACCGCGAGGGAACCCTGGCCGTCAACGATCTTGCGAAGCGCCCCGATGTCTCGGCCGTCACGGTGCGCCATGACCTCGCCGGGCCGGAGCCGCAGGGCCTGCCCGGAAGACAGCACGGCTTTGTGATCCGCGTTTCGCCGAACGACGTCGGCTGTCGCATGACGTTCGACTACGAGGCCAAGAAGCGCATCGCAAGACGCGCCGCCGAGCCCGGCGCAGGCGGACACCCGGCCGGGGGCAGATCGCTGAAACGGATTCCGACTACGTTGTGCGAGCGCTGTAAATAAGGATGGACAAACGCATGATTCAAACGTTTCTTGCAAGAGCCCAAGACGGCGAAAGCGTGTTTCTCCCCGACGTGTGCAAAGCGTTCGAAGGGACGGGCGCGCGCGTTGTATGCGAGCTGGAGCTTGCGGCCGGCGGCGCGGAACGATACGAAATCTACGTGCCGGAAACGGACGACCCGCACGAGCGCGCGTTCGTTAATGAGTACTTTTACGCACGGATCTACAACCTTCTTTCCACGTTCGGCGGCAGGCGGATGACGCTGGCCGTTGAACCGGGGAACGCGTTCGCCCGTTCGCTCTGCGCCTCGCTGGACGAAACGTTCCAGGTCGGGATTCCCAAACGGGAGCGCACGGGTTACGGAAAATGCCTGAACGTGACCGACCGGATCAACGCCGCCATGGGCGGCGGGCCGTTCTCCTTCCGGATCGCCGAATCCGCCTGCGCGGCGGAACCCGTGCGGGAAAAGACGCGGGCCGACGCGGTCTCCGCGTTCCGCGCGGCGGTGCGGAACGCGCGCGGCGCGGCGCTCTGCGGCATCGACATCGGCGGGACCGACATCAAGGTCGTCGGAATCCGGGACGGGCGCATCAGGGCCGTGAAGGAGTACGACTGGAACCCGGCCGAGATGACCGCGGCCGATCAGCTGACGGGGTCGGTCCTGCTCATGGCCGCCGTGATGCGCGCCGCGCTTTCGCTGCCGGAAACGCCGGAGGCCGGGCGCCTGCGCGCCGGTCTGCTGGACAAGGGCGCGACGGACGAGGACATGCGGCGCGCCGTGGAGGCCGCGAAGGCGGCGTACGGCGAACCGGCGCTGCTCGACGGCATCGGCGTGTGCTTTCCGGACGTGGTGATCGGCGACCGGATCGTCGGCGGTGAAACGCATAAGACGCGCGGCATCCGCGCGCATTCGCCGGACTATGAAGCGGAGTTTGCGCACTTTGCCGATCTGAAACGGTTGCTCATGACAAACTGCCGGGCCGGCGGAGCCGTACACCTGGCCAACGACGGCTCGCTGGCCGCGTATACGGCGGCGGTGGAGCTGGCGCATTCCGAACGGGCGGAGACGGTGGCGGACGGGGTGTTTGCGCATACCCTCGGCACCGAGCTCGGCACCGGCTGGATCGACGAGACCGGCGCGATCCCGCAGATTCCGCTCGAGGTCTACAACTGCGTGATCGATCTTGGCAATTACCCCGCGCGCGCCTTCGGGGCGCTTGACGCGCGGAGCGTAAACAACCTGAACACCGGTCTTCCCGGCACGCTGCAGAAGTACTGCAGTCAGAGCGGCGCATACCGGCTGGCGCTGCGGTATTTCAAGCAGGACGCGCCGGCGCGGTACGGCGAGCTGTTTGAAAAGGGCTTCCTTGAGCGGCGCGGCGGCGGCATCACCGTCGTTACGTCACCAACGGATATGCGTAAGCCGCTTCTCGAGCACATCATGCGTCTGGCGGAGGCCGGCGAACCCGCGGCGGAGCGGGTGTTCCGCGAGATCGGGGCGTACCTTGCCGTCACGTTCGAGGAAACGGAGCGAATGCTCTGCCCCAGGACGAAGGCGCGCGTGCTCTTCGGCCGGTTCGTCAAGATCCGGCGCTGCTTCGAGCTGATGCAGGAAGGCGCGGCGGAACGGCTGCCGCTGACTCTGATCGCCGGGGACGGCAACCTTGCCTATACGCCGCTGATGCTGGACCTGAAGGCGGACAAGGCGCACACAATCGCCCAGTTCGGGCAGGCGGTCGGCGCGGCGTACTTCGCGGCGTCCGTGCTCTGACGGCGGACGCCGATCTCCTTGCGAACGCCATACCGTCCGGTACCCGAACGCGGGCAGGATGCCGGACGCCGTGCCCGAAACGATCCTGCCGCCGATGCTCGTGCAGAACGTGGCCCCGAACCCGGCGGCGACGCCGTTCCTCCGCGTGGAAAAGACCCGCGGGGCGCGCCGGAATACCGGCGTCGACATGCCGATCGACCGGGCGGCGATCGACAGCAAACTGCGGACGGGATAACCAAACGGGAATTTGATGCTCAGGACGCTTCGCGAGGCGTTCCCCTGAGCGCGGAACGAAGGAAGAAAAGAAAATGACCAGGAAGATTCTCAGTGCAGTGTTCGCTGCCGCATTGGCCGTCGGTATGCTCGGGTGCACCGCGATAACGGCCGAAGCGCCCACAGCATCGGAGGAAGCCGCCGCGACCGCAACGCCAACTGCGGCGGAGGAAATCGCCGCGACCGAAACGCCGGTCGCCGCAACCACGTATAAAACCGCGTTCATCACCCGGAAGCTCTTCAGCGAGCAGCAGGCGTATGCCTGGAAACAGTTCCAGCAGTACTGCGGCGATTACGGCTTCACGATGGACGTATTTGAAGGCCAGAACGACGTTCAGAACGAGGAGAAAGCCGTCAGCATCTGCATCGCGCAGGATTACGACGTCATCTTCATCAACCCGAGCGACACCGAGGCGATCGTCCCGAGTCTGATGGCGGCCAAGGAAGCAGGCGTGATTATCGGCATGTTCGCCTCCGATCTCGCAACGGAGTATCAGCAGTACCGCGACTTCTTCTGCGGCGTCGACGATACGATGGCGGGTCAGGCGGCCGGCCAGGCGTTCCTCGACCATTTCCCGGACGGCGGGGCGATCGTTGAAATCGGAGGCCCGGAGGGCGACGACACGCAGATCAAACGTCACGACGGTTTTGTGGAGAAGATCGAAGGCTCAAACATCACGCTGCTTGACTCCCGGAACTGCAGCGGCTGGGTCACCTCGGACGCGGCGGACATCATGGAGGATCTTATCGACAGGTACGGCGATCAGATCCAGGGCGTTTTCTGCCACTGGGATAACGGCGCGACGGGCGTTATCGAAGCGCTTATGGAGGCCAACATGACCGGCGTATACGTCGTAGCCGCCGACGGCTGCCGCGCCGGCTACGATCAGGTCAAGGCGGGCACGCAGGCCGTCTGCATCGGGGAGAACTTCACGAACATGGCGATTCAAAGCCTTATGTGCGCGCAGGCCGCACTCGAGGGCCAGCCCTTCGACGCGGTCAACTTCATCCCGTTCGACGTTGTCACCGCCGACAATATCGGCACCTTCCCGTATCCGGAATGGTAAGATGAAAACACAAGGCAGAGCGAGCCGGGCCCGCGCTGCCGGGCACAGACAATGTTTCACCGAAAGTCAGTGGCTGATAAACACACTGCGGGGATTCCCAAGGGGGCATCCCCTTTGGGCGGGGCTGCGGGGCGGCGCCCCGCGAAAGCCGACAGTTTTTCATTAAAAGCCGACGGCAGAAAAATTCTGTGGGGATTCCCAAGGGGGCATCCCCTTGGGCGGGGTTGCGGGGCGGCGCCCCGCGAAAGCCGGCAGTTTTTCATTAAAAGCCGACGGCAGAAAAATTCTGTGGGGATTCCCAAGCGGGCATCCCCTTGGGCGGGGCTGCGGGGCGGCGCCCCGCAAGCGGTCGCCTCCCGGCGCCGCTCATGCGTCGGTCGGCCCGCACAGGGCGCGCACCTCGTCCTCGTGCCCGAACAGCGCGCACGCACCGTCGTGCGGCTGCGTCAGCAGATCCGCCGCCCGAAGCCGCCGGAACAGCGGCGAATCGAGCGCTTCGAGCAGGGAAACATCCCGCACGTTCGTGTCCGAAACGGGCGAAAACGGGCACGGTTCCGCGCCGCCGCGCGGATTGATGTGGAAAAACCCGCGCCCCGCGGCAAGACAGCCTCCGGCGAGCCGTTCGTCGCCCGGGAAGGAAACGTACAGCATTCCATCCTCCTGCGCGCGCAGCGCGTCCAGCCGCGCGGCAAGATACGCCCGTTCCGCATCTCCCGGGGCGAGTCCCGCGGCGGCGGAGTCGGTAGGCTCGTACTCGATGTAGAACGCGATCCGGCAGCCGCCGCCGCGCAGCGCGCCGAGAAACGCGTCGCTTGTTACCTGAATCAGATTTTCCGTCGTCACCGTAATGGACGCGCCGAAGAACACACCGCGACCGGACAGCCCACGCATGCCCCTTTGGAGCGCCGCGTACACGCCGGCGCCGCGCCGCGCGTCGGTCCGCACTTCGTCACCCTCGATGCTGAGGATGGGAACGAGGTTGCGGTTCCGGTCAAACAGACCGATCATGTCCCCGCTGAGCAGCGTTCCGTTTGTAAAGACCGGGAAGAGAACGTCCGCGTGTCTTGCCGCGAGCTCGAGCACGCCGCGCCGCAGCAGCGGTTCGCCGCCGGCGAGCAGGATGAACGAAACGCCGATGTCCCGCGCCTGGGTAAAGACGCGGTCCCACTCTTCGTCGCGAAGCAGCGCGTCGTCGGCGCCGTCGTGGCAGAGACGGTTTGCACGCGCGTAGCATCCTGCGCAGCGCAGGTTGCACCGGCTGGTGATGCTGGCGATCAGGAAGGACGGCGCATGCCTGCCCTCGCGCGCATGTCGCGCCCGCAGCGCGGCCGCGCGGTTCGCCGCCGCGGCGTACCGAAGCAGAAACGCCGTCTCCTTTGGATTCTTCAGCGCGGCTTTCCCCGCGTCCGCCAGGATGCGCTCCACGCCCCGCGTCAGATACTGGTCCAGATCAAATCCGCCGTCCATGCTGCTCCCCCCGCCTAGAATAATCCGCTTCTCATAAAGTTCTATAACAAAGGGATACTACCAGAAACCCGCAGAATTGACAAGTTTCGATCGCGGCGCACCAAAAAGCTCGGAATGCAGTCACGCCGGGCGAAACCGCGCGTTTTTTCTTGACAGCCGCGGCGGCGGATGCTAGCATGAAACTGTACTGAAGTACAATTTACTGCTGTCGAAGCCGCCGTTTTTCATCAAACCGATATGCGCGCGGCTCTGCGGCGAAAACACAGGCGCGGCGGGAAAACCTATGAAAGCAGAAAGGAAGGGAACGACCATGAGCGAAAGGAAACGTGCAAAGACCGAGCGCGCCATCCTGCATGCGGCGAAGGTTCTCTACGAAAAGCAGGGCGTCGACGGCGTGACGTTCGACGAGATCGCAAAGGCCGCGGACGTATGCCGTACGACGGTGTTCAACCATTACGCCAGCGCGGACGATCTGCAGTCCGCCCTCGCGTCGGCGGAGGTCGACGACCTGCTTGCACACTGCAGAGAATCGGGCAGGAGCGGGCTGGCGCTTGTGGAAACGCTGCTTGAAAAACTCATCGACGATACGGTCCGCTATCCGCGCGTGATGGCGCGGCTGACAAACGAGGCCGTGCTCGGGCGCGTCGGCGTGCGCGTTGCCGAGATCGAACGGCTGATCGCCGATCAATACGAGGCGGAGTACGGCCCGTTTCCGCCGGACGCGGAACCGACGGCGGAGCTGCTTTCGCAGATGACGCTCGGGCTGTATTTCGGGCAGGTCAACCATCTTCTCGCGCACGGCCTGCCGTTTGAAGCGGAGAGCATGCGGTGCGATATGCGCGCCATGCTGCGCTGCCTGCTCAAAACGGACTGAAACGGCGAGAAAAACAATCCATATTTGAATCGACAATCCGGACAGCCGGATTATTCATATGAAAAAAACAATGTAATACAGGAGGAACCGGACGATGGAAAACTGCGGGATCAGCCGCTGGGACGATCCAAACGAGATCAACGGGCGGCTGAAGCGCCTGACGTCTCAGCCGATCCATGAGGTGACGGACGCGTATTATCAGGACGAGGTACTGCGGTACTTTTCGGAGAAGTGCCCGCGCTCGCGCGCGGTCTACGAGGAGGCGAAGGCGTACATCCCCGGCGGCGTACAGCATAACCTCGCATTCAACAAACCCTTCCCGATCTGCGTAAAAAAGGCGGAGGGCGCGTATCTCTATGACCAGGACGGCAACCGCTACATCGACTTTCTGCAGGCGGGCGGGCCGACGATACTCGGCAGCAACAACGAGGCGGTGCGGCAGACGATCGTGAAGCTGCTCAACGAGTGCGGGCCGGTGACCGGGCTTCTGCACGAGGCCGAATTGCTGATCGCAAAGGAGATCCACCGGCATATGCCGGCGGTCGAGATGTTCCGCATGCTCGGCAGCGGCACCGAGAGCGTGATGGCGGCGCTCCGCATCGCGCGCATCGCCACGGGAAAGAAGCGCGTGATCAAGATCGGCGGCGCGTACCACGGCTGGTCGGATCAGATGGTATACGGACTCAAGATCCCCGGCAGCCGGGCGCTGCTCGAATCGCACGGCATCCCGCGTTCGTGCTACGCGCTCACCGACGAGGTGCGGCCGAACGACCTCGGCATGCTCGAACGCATGCTCCAAAGGAACCGTCTCAAAGGCGGCACGGCGGCGGTCATCGTCGAGCCGGTGGGGCCGGAAAGCGGCACGCGGCCGATCGGGCGGGACTATAACGCCGGTGTGCGCGCGCTGTGCGACCGGTACGGCGCGCTGATGATCTTCGACGAGGTGGTCACGGGGTTCCGGGTGGCGCTCTCCGGCGCGCAGGGGTATTTCGGCGTGGTTCCGGATCTTACGGTGTTCGGCAAGATCGTCGCGGGCGGATACCCGTCGGCGGGGGGCGTCGGAGGGAAGCGTGAATACGCCGAGCTCATGGCGGCGGGCGTGGCGACCGGCAAGCACCGCGCGTACGTCGGCGGCACGCTGGCGGCCAATCCGCTTTCGTCGCTCGCCGGCTACACCGCGATCCGTGAGATCGAGCGCACGAATGCCTGCGAGATCGCGGGCAGGCAGGGCGACAAGCTCGCCGACGGGCTCAAGCGCCTCGTCGAACGCTACGACCTGCCGTTCGTGGCCTACAACCAGGGTTCGATCGTGCACCTCGAATGCACGGGCGCGATGAGCTTCGATTTCTCCTCGATGAGCTTTCTGAAATCCGCGGCAGGGCTGCTGCGCAACAAGGACATGATGACGCGCCGCAAGGAATCCATGGAACGCATGGGCGCGGCCTATATGGCGAACGGCATCGTAACGCTGGCGGGCAGCCGGCTGTATACGTCGCTGGCCGATACGGACGCGGTGATCGCCGACGCGCTGGACCGCTTCGAGACGGTGTTCCGGCACGTGCGGAGCACGGGCGGGGCGGTCTGAAACAGACATAAAAAGAGGGAGGACGGCAGATGGAACGGTATATCCTTGCGCACGACATCGGCACCAGCTCCGATAAGGCGGTGCTCGTCCGTTTCGACGGCAGCATCCGCGCGACGGCGTCCGCGCCGTATCCGACGCATTACCCGAACCCCGCGTGGGTGGAACAGGACCCGGCGGATTACTGGAACGCCGTATGCGACACGAGCCGGCGCGTGCTTTCGGAAAACGGGATCGCGCCCGGGAGCGTGGCGGGCGTCGTGTTCTCCACGCAGGCGCAGGGCGTGATCGCCGTGGACGAAAGCGGGACCCCGCTCTACCCGAACATCACCTGGGTGGACGGCCGCGCGGAGAAACAGGCGCAGCGCATCATGAAAAAACTCGGCGGCAAGCGGCTCTTCACGCTCGTCGCCGGCACGCCCATCATGGGCAAGGACTGCATCGCAAAGATCGCGTGGCTCAAGGAGGAACGGCCGGAGATCTACGAAAAAACGCACCGCATCCTCGACGTGAACGGTTACCTGAAATTCCGCTGCACGGGCAGGATGGTGACGGAGCTCTCCGGCGCGTCCAGCTATGGGCTCGACCTGAAGAAGAAGACATGGATGAGCGTTCTGCCGCTGGCCGGCGTGGATATGGACAAACTCCCGCCGCTGGTGCGCAGCACCGACAACGTGGGCGGCCTGACCGAGCGGGCGGCGGAAGAGACCGGCCTGCCTGCCGGGACGCCCGTGTTCGGCGGCTGCGACGACGTGCAGGCCGCGGCGGTTGGTTCGGGCCAGCAGGGCGACGGGGACGTGCACGTCTACCTCGGCACCTCCGCGTGGGTCGCCGCATCCACAAGGACGAAGGACACGTTCCGGCACGGTGCGGCGGCGATTCAGAGCGCCGACCCTGAGATGAACCTGATCGCGGGCATCACGGAGTCCGCCGGCGCGAACATCGAGTGGATCCGCGACCAGTTCTTCCGGCATGAAAAGGAGCGCTACGGCGCGGGCGTGTTCGCGTTTATGGACGAGGTGATCGCCTCCGTGCCGCCGGGCAGCGACGGGCTCCTGTGCACGCCGTGGATGCTCGGCGAACGCTGCCCCGTTTCAAGCACGACCACGCGCGCGACGCTGTTCAACATCTCCATGGTGCACACCAGGGAGCACCTCATGCGCGCGGTGTACGAGGGCATCGCCTACAACATCCGCTGGATTCTGCAGAATTACCGCGCGGATTACGGCTTTGCCTGCGACGAACTCCGCGTCATCGGCGGCGGCGCGCTCGACAAGGGCTGGATGCAGATCCTTTCCGACGTGACGGGCAGCACGATCCACGTGGTGGAGAACCCCAGAAACGCGGGCGCGGTGGGTGCGGCGGTCGTTGCGCTGATCGGTCTGAAGGAACTGAAGGACTTTGCGGAGGCGAAGCGCTTCGTGCGTACGTGCGCGGCGTACCGGCCGGACCCGGCGAACCGCGCGGTCTACGACGAACTGTTTTTACAATACCAGCAGCTCTACCGCTCGCTTTCCGGCCTGTACCGGAAGGCGAACGGGAAACGCTTCACGGAAGGCGGGGCGCCGGCATGACGAAGGAAGAAGCAACCGCGGCATCCGCGCGGGTATGGAGCCTGCTCAGGGAGGCGGGATTTGCGGACGAGCGCGCGCTGGCCGCGCTCCGCACGGACGAGGGGCGGTACCTTGTTCTGAAGGACGGCGGTATTTCCGGGGAACGGGACATCTCCGACCGCGGCGATCCGTTTGCCGTCGCCTTTTCGGCAAAGCCGGACGCGACGGCGGCGCTGCTGCTGCCGGGGCAATACGCTTTGCGCGCGTCGGAAACGGTCCGGTCGCTGCCGGCGGAGCTGGACGACATGGCGCAGATCGTCGGCCTGACGGCGCGCACGGCGATGGACGCATCCGAACGCGAGCTTCTGCGGTGCCTGAAAGGCCGGAACGCCTGCCTGATCCGCGCGCAGGGCATGCTGACGACCGGCCGCTCCGTAACGGAGGCGGTCACGGCCGCCGTGCTGCTCGAAAAAGCGGCGATGACGCGCCTGCTCTCCGCCCAGCTCGGCGGGGCGAAGCGCGTGCCGCTGCTTTCGGCGGCGCTGATGCACGTGGTCTATCAGAAGAAGTATGCGGCGATCAATCTGGCCGAGGAGGCCGGGCGCGGCGCGGCAACATGCGCCGAAACCGCGTACTCCGCGCGGGAGCGCGCGCTGCGGGAGGAAATCGTCGCCTACGGGCGGAAGCTCGTGGAAACGGGGCTCGTGCAGGGCACCTGGGGCAACCTGTCGGTCCGGCTCGACGAAACGCATTTGCTCGCAACGCCGTCCGGACTCGATTACCGCCTGCTGACGCCGGGCGATATCGTCCGGGTCGAAATGGAAACGCTCGCCTACGACGGCCCGCGGAAACCGACCAGCGAACGCCGCCTGCACCGGGATCTCTATCGGGCCAAAAGCGAAGCAGGCGCCGTGATCCATACGCACGCGAGATACTGCGGCGTGTTCGCGGCCTGCAATCGGCCGCTGCCCGCCGTGACGGAACCGATGCGGCGTCTGGCCGGCGGGGAGGTCCGCTGCGCGCCGCACGCCCTGCCGTCCACAAAGCGGCTTTCGCGCGCCGCGCTTCCGGCGCTGCGGGAACGGAACGCCTGCCTGCTGGCCCATCACGGAGCCGTCTGCTGCGGGCGCGACCTGGCGGAAGCGTTCGAACTCTGCCGGGCGATGGAGCAGGCGGCCGCTCTGCTGCTCGCGGGTCCCGAGGCAGCGGCTGCCGCGGCGGCCGAGCCGAACCACGCGGACGAAACGGCGGCGGACTGAGCCCTGCGCGGTTTTGACGCCGCGCAGGCGCAACGAAAAAACCGGCCGAGCGTTGACCCCGCTCCGCCGACGGTAGGGATAAAGCTTTTGGGATTGTAAGGACCGCGTTCCACCGTCCGTGGCTTCCGGCTGCGACGTCTTTCAGACTCTGCGGGCCGTCCTGTCAGGACGGCCCGCAGAGTTTCGGAGAGCGTGGGGCGGCGGGCGGTTCTCTCAAAATAAAATGTCGTTCTGCGCCGCCGCGCTTCGGCTCCTCAGTTTGTCTCCGGGAGCGGCTGACAGGCGGGGCACCAGTACACCGCCTGTCAGCCGCTCCCGGAGACAAAC
>CAZIQO010000077.1:0-13329 GCA_964541465.1 uncultured Oscillospiraceae bacterium | reverse complement strand
CAATCGATGCATTCGGTTCGCTGGGCGATTATCGAAACGCACCGACTGCTGTGCTGGAAACGAAGTACCGTAAGGCTGAGTCCTTGTTAGCAGATAATGAATTTGTTTCCGCACAAATAGCATTTAGCGATATTTGCACTTACAAAGATGCGTCCGACATGGAGATGTATACCCGATACTTGAAAGCTTGCGCTTATGCTGAGAAGGGCGATTACGAAGGCGCACTGCTGATCTTAAAACAACTGCAAAAAGAAAATTACAGTCAGGCGAGCGATAAGATTTTCACAATATGCTGCCAGCAGGCGGCGGATTACGCGCTGGACGAGCTGTATGGAAGAGCATACAAAATAATTTTTGACGTTAAGGAATTGGGTGATGCAGCAGAGTTACTGCTAGGCTATCGTGAAGATGCTTATCAGCATGGCGTAGCGTTGTATCATCAAGGAAAGTACGTGAGAGCAAGGCGTGAGTTTAATTATCTTGAGGATTATTTAGAAACACAAGAGTATATATACCTATGCAGCATGCATTTAGGATCCGGTTATACATATACGGAAACAGATGTTGATACTTTATTAGAAATGCAAGGCTTTGAGGATTCTGCTGAGATACTTCTTGAAAACACGGAAATCGCAAAATTGTTTTTGCTTGGAACCTGGAATGGGGACGGCTACTATTTTACGATGAATTCAAGCGGCCACATTCAATATAACTTACCCTACATCAGCTATGGCGATTACTATCGTATAGAAGACGGAGTGTTTCTTATATATCCGGAAAACAATTATGCGAATACAAGGAAACTGTTTACAATGACAGTGGTTTCCAGAGATTGTATTTTGGTATACGCACATAAGAGCAACAGAACGTATATGCTTTATCGGAAATAATCCATACTGGCCTTCTTCGATTGACAAGCCGGGGCGGCAAGAGTATAATGCACTCGTTTCAACACCTAAGATAAGGGAGACGGAACCAATGAGACGGAAACAGATCATCGCGGTGCTGCTGACCTGCATGATGGCGGCGGCCACGGCGCTTTTCGGCTGCAGCAGCAACAGCAGCGAACCGCTTGCCGCAACGGTCGGCGATCGCGAAATAACGGTTCAGGAGCTTGAGAATTCCTACAACAACAGCTCCAGCTACGCGTCGTATTACGGATATTCCATCGACACCGAGGAAGGTATCGAGAGTTTCCGCGACTATCTGCTCGACAGCCTGATCTCCAAGGAAATGAAGATCTATCAGGCGAAGCTGGCGGGGATTACCCTGACCGACGAAGAGGAAGCGTCCGCCGAGGAGACCGCGCAGAGCAACTACGACGAAACCTATCAGACGTTTGTCGACAAGGCGGAGGAAGCGGGCGCTTCGAGCGTCACCGCGTATGCGAATTCGCTCTTCACCGACGCGCTGATCGAGAACAAAACCACCGTCCGCAAACTGAAGGCGCAGTTCCTCGAAGACGCGGAAGACGATCTCCTGATTTCCGATCACAAGGAACAGCTGCTCGCGGACGTATCCCTGACGGACGACGAACTGCTCGAGAAGTACGACGAGGAGCTCGCCTCGCAGAAGGAAGCGTTCGATGCCGATCCTTCGGAGTATTTTACGTATGAATCGTATGCTTCGTACGGCTACAGCATCGTTCCCGTCTATGTTCCGGCCGGGTTTATCCGGGTGCGCCAGATCCTGGTGGACGACGAGACGACCGCCGTCATGATCAAACAGCTCCTGGACGAGGGCGAGGATTTTGAAACGCTGCTCGAGGAATACAACACCGATCCGGGCATGGACAGCGACGAGTACGCCGAGGGATATCTGGTCGGGGATGGCGCGAGCTATGTGACGGAGTTTCTCGACGCGGCGCTTGCGCTTGAGAACGACGGCGACATCTCCGATGTTGTGCAGTCGGACTACGGGTACCATATCATCAAGCGCGTAAGTACCGAGCCCGCGCATGAGATTCCGTATGAGGACGTGAAGGATTCGTTCGACTCCTACATGCAGACGGAGTACCAGAGCGAGTATTACAGCGACATCGTCGCCGCCTGGGTCGCGGACGAAACGCTCGTTACGAAGTACCCCGACAACTATGCTTCCGTCGGTTCCTGAGGAGGCGAATACCATGAGCAAGGGCCTGCGTATCTTCTGCATCGTTGTTGCCGCCATGATGGTGCTTGGCACGGTGCTGGCGCTGTTTTCCCCGCTTTTCTGACGTTTGCGCATAGCGGCGGAGCCGATCGGTTCGGCTCCGCTTTTTTGTTCTCTTCAGCGCCGGCCAGGGATACGCCGCGGCGCATGGGATACGGCGTTTTGGGCATGTTATGTTTTGCAGGCCATCCTGCATGACCGGCGAAATGAGGACGCAGAACCTGCGCGGAGGATCGATACACGCTGAAAATCTTTGAACATTTGTGCAGGAAACGAAACGCAAACGCTTGCGAAAATTTCAGTCATTGCAGGTTATCTTGCAAAATTCGCAGAATTTTCTTGTGAAAATGTTATTTTTTCTTGCTTCTGCTATAGCAAGAAGATATAATATCTATTTGTCGATAGAAGAAAAGAGAAATATGCGAAGGAGGAAGAGGTTTTGACACATAAATATGTGTACCTGTTCAACGAGGGCAGTGCCGAAATGCGAGCGCTGCTCGGCGGCAAGGGGGCGAACCTTGCGGAAATGACGGTACTGGGACTGCCAGTGCCGTTTGGTTTTACTGTGACGACGGAAGCCTGTACGCGCTATTATGAGGACAGGAAAACAATCGCGCCCGAGATCGAGGAGCAGATCGTAGCGGCGCTGAGAACGACGGAAAAAAAGGCCGGCAAGGTGTTCGGCAATCCGGGGAATCCGTATCTGGTGTCGGTCCGGAGCGGCGCGCGCGCGTCGATGCCTGGCATGATGGATACGATCCTGAATCTTGGTCTGAACGATCAGACCGTTCAGGGACTTGCAAAACTCACCCAGAACGAACGGTTCGCGTTCGACAGCTACCGCCGGTTCATTCAGATGTTCTCCGACGTTGTGATGGAGATCCCCAAGAAAAAGTTTGAAGCCATCCTCGAGGACGCCAAGCAGAAGAACAAGTATTCGCTCGATACGGAGCTCACCGCAGCGGATCTCCAGGAGATCGTCGAGCGTTATAAAGAGGTGTTTCTCAAGGAAAAGGGATTCGAGTTCCCGCAGGATCCGAACGTGCAGCTCATGGAGGCCGTCAAGGCGGTGTTCCGCAGCTGGGACAATCCGCGCGCAATCGTTTACCGCCGCATGAACGATATCCCCTCCGACTGGGGCACGGCGGTCAACGTGCAGAGCATGGTGTTCGGCAATATGGGCAACGACAGCGGCACCGGCGTGGCGTTTACGCGCGATCCCTCCACCGGAGCGCGCAGGCTCTACGGCGAATTCCTCATGAACGCGCAGGGCGAGGACGTCGTGGCGGGCATCCGCACGCCGTCGCCCATCGAGGATCTGCGCCAGTCGCAGCCGGCCGTCTACCGTCAGTTTGTGGAGACCGCCGAAAAGCTCGAAAATCATTACCGCGACATGCAGGACATGGAGTTTACGATCGAACGCGGGCGGCTGTTCATGCTGCAGACAAGGAACGGCAAGCGCACCGCCGCCGCAGCGCTGCAGATTGCGGTCGATCTTGTGAGCGAAGGGATGATCTCCAAAGAGGAAGCCATCATGAAGATCGACCCCAAGTCGCTCGACGCGCTGCTGCATCCCACGTTTGAACCGGGCGCGCTGAAAAAGGCGTCCCCGATCACGACGGGCCTGCCCGCCTCGCCCGGTGCGGCCAGCGGGCGCGCGTACTTCACGGCGTTCGACGCGACGGAAGCGTCCAAGCGAGGCGAGAAGGTCATACTGGTCCGCCTTGAGACCTCCCCGGAGGATATCGAGGGCATGTACGCCGCGGAGGGCGTGCTGACCGCCCGCGGCGGCATGACTTCGCACGCGGCCGTCGTGGCGCGCGGCATGGGCACCTGCTGCGTGGCCGGCTGCCCCGGAATTACGGTTCAGGAAAAGAACCGCCTGTTCACCACCGCGTCCGGCACGACGATCCACGAGGGCGACTGGCTCTCGCTCGACGGCACGACGGGCAGCGTCTACGGTGAGGCGCTCCCGACAACTGAGGCGCAGGTTTCCGGCAATTTTGCGACCATCATGCAGTGGGCCGACGAGATTCGCACGATGAAGGTCCGCACGAACGCCGATACGCCGCACGACGCGGAGGTCGCCGTCCGGTTCGGCGCGGAGGGCATCGGCCTGTGCCGCACCGAGCACATGTTCTTCGACGAGGCGCGCATCCCGGCGATGCGCGAGATGATCGTGAGCAAGGATGAAAAGAGTCGCCGCCGCGCGCTAAATAAGCTCCTGCCCATGCAGCGGGCCGACTTCAAGGGCATCTACAAGGCCATGGCGGGCCGGCCGGTGACGATCCGGTTCCTCGATCCGCCGCTGCACGAGTTTCTGCCCAACGAGGAAGCGGACATCCGCGCGCTGGCCAAGGAAATGGGGCTTACGTTCGAGGAACTCAAGCAGACGGTCGAGAACCTGCACGAGTTTAACCCGATGCTCGGACACCGCGGCTGCCGCCTTGCGGTGACGTATCCGGAAATCGCCGAGATGCAGACCCGCGCGGTGATTGAGGCAGCGATCGAAACCCGTCAGGAGACGGGCGTGCAGATCCTGCCGGAGATTATGATCCCGCTCGTCGGGGAGGCGAAGGAACTCGCGTTCGTCAAGGACATCGTCGACAGGACCGCCAAGCAGGTGATGACGGAACGCGGCGAGGAGATCCCGTATCTCGTCGGCACGATGATCGAGGTGCCGCGCGCGGCGCTCACGGCGGACAAGATCGCCGAATACGCGCAGTTCTTCAGCTTCGGCACGAACGATTTAAGCCAGATGACGTTCGGCTTCAGCCGCGACGACGCGGGCAAATTCCTCGACGAGTATTACAAGAAGAAGATCTTCGAGTCCGATCCGTTTGCGCGGCTCGATCAGGAAGGCGTCGGCAAGCTCGTCAAAATGGCGGCGGAGCTGGGCCGCAGCGTGCGCAAGGACATCAAGCTCGGCATCTGCGGCGAACACGGCGGCGATCCGTCGAGCATCGAGTTCTGCCAGAGGGTCGGCCTCAACTACGTGTCCTGCTCGCCGTACCGCGTGCCGATCGCGCGCCTTGCCGCGGCGCAGGCAAAGATCACCGTATCCGGGGAAAAGTAACTTCCGGCTGAACGTTCAGCGACAGAATAAGCGCCGGCCGCCCCAAACGGGCGGCCGGCGCTTTGGTGTTGCGCTTTCGATACGGCCACAGAATGGCGGCGCGCTGTTGTTTGCGGGCAATGCGGCGCGCGTCGGTCAGGCGTTCCGTTTTGCCCGCGCGGCCTTTTCGATCGTTTCCGCGGCCTCCGCCGCGCTCTGCGCGCCGTCGCGGAGATGCAGATCGTGCGGCAGCGTGTCGAACATGCCGTGCTTTCTTTCCAGTATGGCCGCGACCGGCGCGGGCAGACGGCCGCCCGTCCGCGCGGCAAAGCGCCGCTTGATGGTGTCCAGCTCCGCCGTGACGAGCACGCTAAAGCAGTCCTTCGGCGGCAGCGCGAGCTGCTCCGGCTCGGCGGCTACATATATGATGTTCCGCCCGGTTCCGCCTTCCGAAAGCAGCGCGGAGAACGCCGCCTTCGCACCGTCCTCGTTTTTGCCGAAGCGCAGATAGTCCCTGCCGCTGTAGACGGCCGCGTCAAGGCGGCGCTGCAGCGCCGCCGCGATCGCGGACTTTCCGGTGCAGTTTTCCCCGAACAGTACGATCACCATATCGATTCACCCGTCGTTTCGTTCAAAAGTCTCCGCGTATTCGTATACCTTGCGCAGGCCGTCGTTTCCGTCGTGGCTGATGCGGATGTTGTCAGTGAGCGTAAAGTGCATGCCGTCGCTTGTGGACACATAGTAGTGCCCCCACTGGAATCCCGCGCGGTAAAACGCGAGCTCGTAGAGCAGGTAGTTGATCACCGTTTCGGGGATCTGCCGGTATACCCAGAGCAGGTAGTCGCCGGAGTAGGTATAATCGTAGTACGACACGCCGTCTTCGGTCTTGATGCCGTTGTAGGTCAGCTTGTTTCTCACCTCGTCGTTGATGAGCGAAATGTTGTCCTTCGTATTGTCGTTCGCGCTCATGCCGCCGTTGAGGTCGGTGGCCGTGCCGAACGCATGGTGGCTGATGTACTTTTCGCTGGACGTAAAGCGCGAGCAGTAGCTGCCGTTGTAGGTGTCGATCAGCTGGTAGAGCGGCAGCACGCCGGAATCCCCGTTCGTGCCGGATACGCGGACGTGCACGGCGTTGAGATACTCCGAGACGAGCTCGTAGTACGGCAGGGCGCTTTTATGGATGCGCCAGGACTCGCCGCCCGGAATGCAGTCGAAGGATACGATATACTGGTTTTCCCAGTCCGGGTCGGCGACGATATACCGCGCGTCCACCCATTGGTAACGGTACAGGAACGCGTCCGTGTCCTGAAAGAAATCCAGCGCGGTCGCGTAGCTGCTGTTGCTGAAATCGGACTTTTTAATCTGATTCCACTGGTCGGCGAGCACGTAGAAGCGCGTGGTGAACAGTTCGGTCTGCGTGGGCTGGCCCGTGCTGCTTGCAAGGACGCGGAGCGTATGGATGCCCGTGTGCAGTTCGGAGAACTGCACGAGCGAATCGAGCGAAACGCCCTCCTGAGTTTGATCGTCGCCGAGCGGATAGGAATAGATCCGAAGGTTTGGATTGAACGTGACCGTCTTTTCGTAGGGATAGAACAGATCCTCGCTGTAGAGGCAGTCGATCGACACCGTGACGGAGAGAAGCGGATAGTTCGACTGGACCGTGCCGCTTAGCTTATAAGAGTGCCCCAGCGCAAGGCGGTCCGTGATGACCGGCATCGGATCGTCCGCGCTTTCGTCGAACGTGAGGACGGAAGGCGGGAGCGGCGTGGGCGTCGGGGTGGGCGCGGCGGCCGGAACGGGCGTGGGCGTTTCCGCCGCAACGATCTCCAGCGTGGTCCGGCTGTTCCGGCGAAGCGGCAGCGCGATCAGAAGAAACAGCACGCAGCACGCGCATACGAAACAGAGCGCGAGGATTGCCGCGCCGGGCGTGCCGACGGTTCTGCGCTTCTTTCTGCGGCGACGCGCCATGTCCCTCGCCTCCGATCCGCAATGGATTTTCGAAACCATCTTACCATATCGTGGGGAATTTTGCAGAAGTTTGCAGGAAAAAGTGAAGCCGCGCCGCCAAACGCAGGCGGTTTGCGGCAGGGCTGCCGGGAGGGAAAACCGCCGCGGACGCACGCGAACCGGCGAATCCTGCCGAACGGATTCCCGGATTTTGACAGCGCGCGCGGCGAATGGTAAAATTGCGTTGCGGTAAACACAGGTTTGCCGTACAACGCGTTCCCGCCTGCCGCGCAAGGCCGCGCCTGGCGGCGTTCCGGCCGGCGGAAGGAACGCATGGAGGGATGATGCAATGTCTGTTCTCATGGCCGCGATCGTCCCGCATCCGCCGATCATTTTGCCGGAGATCGGGCGGGGCGACGAGCGGGCGATACGGCGCACGATCAACGCGTACCGTGAAATTGCGAAGCGTATCCGGGAACGCAAACCGGAAACGATCGTGATCGTTTCCCCGCACGCAACGTGCTATGCGGACTACTTTCACATTTCGCCCGGCTCGAAGGCGCGCGGGGATTTCCGCCGCTTCGGCGCGCCGGACGTGAAGGTGACCGCGCGGTACGACGAAGAGTTTGTGGAAACGCTCTCCGACCTGGCGAAGCGCGCCGGGATTCCGGCGGGAACGATGGGCGAACGCGACGCTGCGCTGGATCACGGGACGATGATCCCGCTGGTGTTCCTGGCCGAAAAGGAGCTGCCCTGCGAGATCGTCCGCATCGGCCTGTCCGGGCTGGACGGGGTGACGCATTACCGGCTCGGCAAATGTATACGAAAGACCGCGGAGCAGCTCGACCGGGACACGGTGATTGTCGCAAGCGGCGACCTTTCCCATAAGCTGCTTGAAAAGGGGCCGTACGGCTTCGCGCCGGAAGGGCCCGTGTTCGACGAGGCGGTGACCCGCGCCATGCGGGAAGGCGATTTCTATTCGATGCTGACGTTCGATCCCGGGATGTGCGAGGCCGCGGCGGAATGCGGGCTCGGCTCGTTCCAGATCATGGCTGGCGCGTTTGACAGCAGGGGTGTGAAGAGCGAACTGCTCTCCTACGAGGGCCCGTTCGGCGTGGGTTACGCGGTCGCCGCGTTCGAGCCGGGGGACGAAGACGAAGTGCGCGCGTTCGATGTGAGGTACCAGCAGACCGAGCGCGAGCGGGTGTCCATCGCAAGAAGCGAGGAGGACGCGTTCGTCCGGCTTGCGCGCCATACCGTGGAATCGTTCGTACGGACGGGGGAGACGCCGCCGGTGCCGGACGAACTGCCGGAGGAACTGACGAACACGCGCGCGGGCGTGTTCGTAACCCTCAAGGAACGCGGAAAGCTGCGCGGCTGTATCGGCACGATTTCGGCCGTGACAAAGTGCGTTGCGGAGGAGATTCTGCGTAACGCCGTCTCCTCCTGCAGCGACGATCCGCGCTTCGATCCCGTGACGGCGGACGAGCTGGAGCGGCTTACCTACAGCGTGGACGTGCTCGGCCCGACGGAGCGCATCGACTCCGCGGACGCGCTGGACGTCAAACGCTACGGCGTGATCGTAACCTCCGGCTACCGCAAAGGGCTGCTGCTGCCGAATCTCGAGGGCGTGGACACCGTAGCGGAACAGCTCCGCATCGCCAAACGAAAGGCCGGCATCCCGGAGGATGAGCGCTGCCGCATGGAGCGCTTCGAGGTGGTGCGCCACACATGAAGCGGACCTGCGCCATCTGCCCGCACCACTGCGCGCTCGAGGAGGGGCAGACGGGGCTGTGCCGTGCGCGCGTCAACCGCGGCGGAAGCGTCGTGTGTGAAAACTATGCGCGCGTCACGTCGCTCGCGCTCGACCCGATCGAGAAAAAGCCGCTGAAACGCTTTCACCCGGGCTCGATGATCCTTTCCGCGGGCAGCTACGGCTGCAACCTCAAATGCCCCTTCTGCCAGAATTACGAGATCTCCACCGCCGGCGCGGACGAGGCCGCCTATGAGACGATTCCGCCGGAGGACCTGATCGGGCGCGCGGAATCGCTCAGACGGGCCGGCAACATCGGCGTGGCGTTTACGTACAACGAGCCGCTCGTCGGGTACGAGTATGTATCCGACTGCGCGCGCCTTGCAAAGGAAAAGGGCCTTGCGGTCGTGCTGGTGACGAACGGTATGATCTGCCGGGAGCCGTGGGAAGCGCTGCTCCCGGCCGTCGACGCGGCGAATATCGACCTCAAGGGCTTCTCGGAGGCGTGCTATCGCGCGGTCGGCGGCGATTTTGAAACGGTCAAGGCGGCTATCGCGCTCGCCGCAAAGCAAATCCACGTGGAGGTGACGACGCTTGTCGTGCCGGGGCTGAACGACGATGAGGAGATGATGCGGCGCGAGGCTGCGTGGCTTGCGGGGATCTCGGAAGAGATCTGCCTGCACGTTACGCGGTTTTTCCCGCGGTACCGGATGCGCGATTGCGCGGCGACGCCCGTGAAAACGGTCGTACGGCTCGCCGAAATCGCGCGGGAACGGCTGAAAAACGTATACACCGGCAACTGCTGAGCGCGTCCGCACAGAAGCGGACGGCGAGCGGGCGGAAACCGGGCGGCAAAATGAAATTAGGAAAGAGGAGAAACGCATATGTACCGGACGGCAAAACAGATAGAACCGCGCAAAGCGGAGCGCCTGCGCGGCGGCGAGGGAACGATCGTGTTCCGGGATTTTCTGAAAAAAGAGGAGGCGTGCGGCGCCGGCCGGCTGTTTGCCCATGGCGTGCTGCCCGTGGGCGCGTCCGTCGGCGAGCATGCGCACGAAGGCGAGTTCGAGGTGTACTATGTCCTTTCGGGCGAGGCGGAGGTTCTCGACGACGGAACGCCCGTGCGGCTCGGCGCGGGGGATATGCACATGTGCCAAAGCGGGCACCGTCACGCGCTGCGGAACGCGGGAAAAACGGACCTGGAGATGATCATGCTGATTCTGTTTGATCAGACGGCGCGCCCGTAATCCGGGCGGATACCGCGGCGGGGACGACGCAATGCCTCCGTTGAAACAAACGGCCGGTCATGGTAAGATAGGCGCATGGAACTGAAAAAGCACGAAAAATGGAAGAAACACCTTCCGGCGCTTGGCTGCGTTCTGATCCTGACCCTGCTGTTTCTTCTGCTGCTGTGGCGCGTGCCGTTCGGATACGACTGGACGGACGAAGGGTATTATTCCGTCGTCGCCTATCGATTCCTCTTGGGGGACAGGCCGCTTCTGGACACCTGGGAAGTGCACCAGTTCTCCGGCCTGCTGGCGCTGCCTTTCCTGCGGGCGTATCTGCTGTTTCACCCTTCCGGCACGGACGGCGTCCTGCTGTATTTTCGCTACGTTTATGTTTCCATACAGTATCTGATCGGCCTCTACGCGTTCCATGTACTGAAAAAAAGAAGCGGGGCGGTTCCCGCGTGCATCGCGGCCGCGATGCTGCTGTGCTTTACGCATTTTGCCATCAACGGGTATTACTACGACACGATGGCGCTTCTTTTCTGCGTGCTGTCGGCGCTGCTGGTGTTTGACTTTTTAGAGGGCGGCCGGACGGCGTGGCCGAAGGCATTGCTTGCCGGGGCGGCGTACGCGTTTGCCGTGCAGGCGTACCCGTATTTCATCCTGTCTCTGCCCGTATACGTCGTTTTCTGGCTGGTGCTTGTGAAGCGGCGCGGGAAGGACGCGCGCATCAAGCGCGGCGCGGTCTGCTTTGCGGGCGGCGTGCTGCTCGTTGCCGCGGCGCTGGCCACCGTTCTGCTGACGCGCCTGTCGCCGCGCGAAGTGCTGCACGGCGTTTCCAATCTGTTTTCCGATCCCGATCACCAGGCCGTCAATCCTTTGCGCTTGATGGGCAGCTATCTCAACGCCATTCGCGTGCTGTACGGGCCGGTCAGCTACGGCGCGGCCGCGCTCTGCCTGCTGGGCGGCGCTTATTTGCTGATTCGGCGGGAAACGGCGCGGCGTATGCTGCGGACAATCGGCGCGGCTTTGGCGCTCCTTCTGCTGGCGGGCGCCGTGCTGCGCGCGGTCACCTACGACTGGGACGGCATCTACCGCATCAATCTTCTGGCGATGGGGTTTGCGCTGACCGCGCCGGGGCTGTTCCTCTTTGCCGGGCGGAAGGCGGATCGGAATCTGCTTTTATATTTTCTGGGCTGCGCGCTGTCCGTCTGCGTGCAGATCGGCAGCAATACGCGTATCCGCGCATCCTCCGGGATGCTGCTGCCGGCGTCGGTAGCGACCGTACTGTATCTCTTCGATCACCGGGACGAGCTTTTCCGGTTCGGCCTGAAAGCGGACGGAACGCAGGGCAGGGCGCGTGCGGGACGCATCCGGCGCGCGGCGGTCGTATGTGCGGCGGTCGTATGCGCGGCGGGCGCGGCGTCGCTTCTTTTGCTGCGCATGACGGCCATGTACCGCGACGAACCGATCTCCGAACTGAACGCCGTCGTTGAAACGGGTCCGGCGCAGGGAATCCGAACCACGGCGGAAAGCGCGGACCGGTACGGGGAACTGGTGACGGAGATCCGCGAAAATGCGCCGCAGCAGGGAACGATTCTCATTACCAGCCTGTTTCCGGACGGATATCTCGTGACCGGTCTGAAGCCGGCGACGCCTTCGGCATTCTTCATGACCATGGATTCGCAGTGGCTTTCGTCGTATTATGCGGAACATCCGGAGCGAATCCCGACGTATGTGTTCGCGCTGTACAGTACCGAATCGTACAACGCGGCGGCGGAGCAGGGCGCTTCGATCTACGCGGACGATCCGGCGTATGAAACGCTGGAACTGACCTGGGGGACCGCTTATATCCGGATCTCCGATTAAGGTGTGTTTCGAAAAGCACGATGGGGCAGGCTGGGCGTGTTTTTCCCGTTTTTTGTCGCTGACACTCTGAAACAGCGCTGCTGTTCCTGCGGTTTTGTTCCTCAAACCGGTAAAAGATCCGTTCGGCCTGACCGCACCTCATTTGAGAAATACGCCCTGGCGGCAAACGCCGCTTTGCCGGGCGGGCCTGCCGTTTGCGCATCCGCAGGGTGCGTTTTTGCATGTATCGCAAATAGGCATAGGTGTTCCATGCGCCGTTCCATCTCGAAGGAAAGGCGCGCTTTCTTTTTACCGGCCGGATCGACAGGACGGTTTTACCTCGATGTATCCGCGCGGAACCGCTCGCCGAACGCCTTTGCCGGAGCGCGGGTCCGACCGCCGCTGCGGATCGGAGACGCCCGGAACTACCCCGCCGCGCTGAACCTCCGATGTTTTGTGCCCATGAACGCGGGGGAATTGCTCCGCCGGCAGATCGTTCGCTCTCTTCCGGCGGTTTCCGCGATGCGGCGTATGCTTGATTCCGCCATCATAGTATGAAACGACGGGAAACGGCGCAAAGGGGGGCTCGCGGCTGAAGGAGAAACCGTACGACCGGGAGCGGGCCGTGGCGTATGCGCACCGGTGGGCGTTCGGGCGGAATCCGGCGTATTACGATTACGACAGCCTTGGCGGAGACTGCACCAACTTCGCTTCGCAGGTGCTGTTTGCCGGCGGCGGCGTGATGAATCCGGAGCCCGTATACGGCTGGTATTACCGGAGCGCGAACGACCACGCGCCGGCGTGGACGGGCGTGGAGTTTCTCTGCCGCTTCCTTACCGGCAACGCCGGGCCGGGCCCGGCCGCGGAGGAGACGGACATTTCCCGGGTGATGCCGGGGGATATCGTGCAACTCTCGTTCGACGGGGCTGCGTTCGGACATTCGCCGGTGATCGTGTCCGTGGGGGAGCGCCCGTCGCCGGAAAACGTGCTTGTCGCCGCGCACACGTTCGACACGGACAACCGGCCGCTGAACACCTACCCCTACAAGCGCGCGCGCTTCCTGCACGTTACGCATGTGAACGCGTGGTAGGAGAAAGGGGGCGGGCGGAACGCGCGGGACCGCGAGGGAAACCAGGCGGCAGGACGGGGGCGTCTGCAAGAAAAAATTCACCGTGGAATTCAAATCCGGTGTGACAGTAGGCGTAGAAGAATAAGGGATAAAATAAGCAAGGCACTCTACGAGAATTATGACGTAGGGTGCCTTGTTTTGTACAGACAAACGGGAATTCAGAGTTGGAAATCTATCTGAACCAGTTTCTTGCCATTAGGCAGGAAATATTCCGATT
>CAZIQO010000076.1:0-13433 GCA_964541465.1 uncultured Oscillospiraceae bacterium | reverse complement strand
CTGGCCGGGCGTCACGGTGGAGAAAAAGGAGGGCCGACTCAAAAATCATAAGGATGTCGTCATCATGGATCTGCCTGGCATCTATTCGCTTTCTCCATATACCCTGGAGGAAGTGGTGGCGAGAAACTACCTGATAAACGAAAGGCCGGATGCCATCCTCAACATCGTGGACGGCACGAACCTCGAAAGGAATCTTTACCTCACCACGCAGCTCACGGAGCTCGGCATCCCCGTGGTCATCGCCGTCAATATGATGGACGTGGTGCAAAAAAACGGGGACAGGATCAACATCGGCGAACTCTCCCGCGCGCTCGGCTGCAAAATCATTGAGATCTCGGCGCTGAAGGGCACGGGGATTATGGAAGCGGCGGAGGCCGCGATGGAAGCCGCCAAATCTACAAAGACGATCCCGATGCACACCTTCAGCGGCGCCGTGGAACATGCCATCGCCCATATTGAAGAAGCCGCCGTGCACAACATGCCGCAGGAACGCCAGCGCTGGTACGCCATCAAGATCTTCGAGCGCGACGAAAAAGTCCTGACTCCGCTGATGCTGAGCCAATCGGTGCGCGAGCACATCGAGGAGGATATCAAAGCCGCCGAAAAGGAACTGGACGACGACGCGGAAAGCATTATCACAAACGAGCGGTATGTCTACATCGCTTCTATCCTTCAGGGCTGCTACAGGAAGAAAAAAGCCGGGAAGCTTTCGGCGTCCGATAAAATCGACCGGGTGGTGACAAACCGCTGGGCCGCGCTGTTTCTTTTCGCGGCAGTCATGTTTGTCGTATACTTTGTTTCCGTCTCGACGGTCGGCACTTGGGCGACGGACTGGGCGAACGACGGCGTGTTCGGGGATGGATGGTACCTCTTCGGCATCGGTTCCTCCGCTTACGCGGAGGCGGCTGACGCGTATACCGAACCCGGCGCGATCAAGGACGCTTTTGAATCCGCCGCCGAAGAAGCGGGACTCGACCCCGCCGAGGCAACCACGCTTACTGCGACCGCTTATCTCTATGACGACGACGGGAATGTGGAGGAAGAAATCCCCGCGACATACGGCAGCTATATGGCGGTTGCCGATACGGAAGAACCCGATCCCGCCGACTACGGCGTTTGGGTGCCGGGCATCCCCGCCCTGATACAGAACGGGCTCGACGGCATCAACTGCGCCGACTGGCTCGAGGGCCTTATCCTTGACGGCATCGTGGCCGGCGTGGGCGCGGTGCTTGGCTTTGTTCCCCAACTGCTTGTTTTATTCCTGTTTCTGGCGTTCCTTGAATCCTGCGGCTATATGGCGCGCGTCGCCTTTGTGATGGACCGTATCTTCCGGAAATTCGGACTTTCCGGAAAGTCGTTTATCCCGATGCTGATCGGCACGGGCTGCAGCGTTCCCGGCATCATGGCGTCGCGTACCATCGAAAACGACCGGGACAGGAAGATGACCATCATGACGACTTCCTTTATCCCCTGCGGCGCAAAGCTCCCCATCATCGCCCTGATTGCCGGCGCGCTGTTCGGCGGCTCGTGGTGGGTCGCGCCCAGCGCTTATTTCCTCGGCATCTGCGCCGTTGTTATTTCCGGCATCATGCTGAAAAAAACGAAGATGTTTGCGGGGGACCCCGCCCCGTTCGTCATGGAACTCCCCGCCTACCACTGGCCGACGGTCGGCAATCTGCTCCGCTCCATGTGGGAGCGCGCTTCCTCGTTTATCCGGAAGGCCGGCACGGTCATCCTGCTGGCGGCGATCCTCATCTGGTTCCTGTCGAGCTTCGGCGTTGAAGAAGGTTCCTTCGGGATGGTCGGCGATATGGAAAACAGCATCCTGGCCGTCGTCGGCTCCGCGATCGCCTGGATCTTCATCCCGCTCGGCTGGGGTCACTGGCAGGGCGCGGTCGCTTCCATCACCGGCCTGATCGCAAAGGAAAACGTCGTCGGGACCTTTGGCGTCCTGTTCGGAGGGTTTCACGAGGTGGCGGAAAACGGCTGGCAGGTATGGAACAATATGCGCGCCGTCTTCACGCCGCTTTCAGCCTACTCCTTCCTGGTGTTCAACCTGCTCTGCGCCCCCTGCTTTGCGGCCATCGGCGCCATCAAGCGGGAGATGAACAACGCAAAATGGACCTGGTTTGCCGTCGGATATCAATGCGTGTTTGCCTATGCGGTTGCGCTTGTCGTCTATCAGCTCGGCATGCTGTTTGGCGGAAACGGAAATGTGATCGGTTCCATCGTTGCTTTCGTTACGGTCGCCTTCATCGTTTACATGCTGTTCAGGCCCTGCAAAGAATCCGAGACGCTGAAAACCAATGTCAAAGCGGCAGTAAAGTCCGGAGTATAAAAAACAGCGAGGACAGGAGGACAACAAAATGCTTATGTGGCTTACAGAAAACCTTGCGACCATGATCATCTGCGTTATACTGGCCGCTGTGGTCGCGCTGATTATCGTCGGCATGGCAAGAAGAAAAAGGAAAGGCGGGTCCGCCTGCGGCTGCAACTGCGGCAACTGCCCCATGAGCGGCATCTGTCATCACGGGAAACAGGTCTGAGGGAAGCGCGCGCCCTTTCCTCAGACGGTCTAAGCAGAAAAGGATGTGTGGGAATGCAGACACTGTCCGCATCGGCCATTCGGTATTTGCTCGCGATGTATTCCCTCGGCAGCGAAGGCGGAATACGATGCGTAGTCATTGCCCAAGCGCTTCATGTCACAAAGCCCAGCGTGCACAGGATGATGGAAACGCTCAGCGGCAAAGCGTTGGTTCGGAAGGCAAAATACGGCATGGTATTCCTCACGAAGGAGGGCGGGGAACTGGCTGTGCGCTATGCCGGGTATTATGACGTTATCTTCCGGTTTCTCTGTCAAGGGCTCGCGCTGCCGCCGGAGGATTCCGGAAACGCCGCGTTTGCGCTTCTTGCCGGAATATCCGATGAACGTATCGGGGGCATGTGCGAAATTCTGCGGGATACGTCCCGATTGCTGGCCGAACGGATGATAAAATAAAAAAATTGCCAAAATTGCTGAAACCACCGCACGGAATTCCGCTTCGCTTTCTGCATTCGGAGAATCAGGAACAGGAAACGGAAGAAACCGGCGGTGGCTTTGCGTCCGGGAAGGCGAAATTGCGGAAAAGACCGACAGAAAAGCGCAAACGCAAAGAAGAGTGATCCTGCCGGCAAATCCGGGATCGCGGTCAGCGCGCCATCGTGGTCTGACGGACGATCAGCTGCGGCGTGAGCTGCATTTCCAGCGTGTCCAGTCCCTTGTTGCTGGAAATACTGTCCATCAGCATCATGGCGGCGAGCCGGCCGGTCTGCTCGGATGGGTAGCGGACGGTGGTCAGGGACGGCGAATAGACGGCCGCGAACGGAATATCGTCGAACCCGATGACGGAAACGTCGTCCGGGACGCGGACGCCGCCCTGAAGCAGCGTCTGAATCACGCCGAACGCGACCATGTCGTTGATGCAGAGAATGGCCGTCGCATCGCAGCGGCTTTCCATGAATTTGCTGGCAACCATGATGCCCGCGTTGAGTTCGATATCGTTGCCGTAGGAATCGTTGGAAGGATCGGCGACGAAGAGATAATTCGCATCCGGCGCGATGCCGGCGCTTTCCAGCGCCTCCTGATAGCCAAGATAGATTTCCTGCCGTGTCCAGCGGCTCAACGGCGTTGTGGCAAAGGCTATCTGCGTATGCCCGAGATTGAGCAGGTAGTTGGCCGCAAGCGTTCCGCTTCCGCGCGAATCGAAGCTGATCATCGGGCATTTCGCGCCGTGTATCTGCTGGTCCAGCAGAACGATCTTCATCCCTTTTTCAACGTACTGGTTGATCGTATCGGGCGAAGTGTCCACGGAGGAAATGATCGCGCCGAGCGATCTCCTCTGATAAAGCTGCTGCAGATATGCCTGCTCCTTGAGCGCGTCCCGCTCGGTATTGCAAAGAACGAACATATAGTCCTTTTCCGTTACGACCGCATTGATGCCGCAGAGCGCCTGCAGGTAAAACGGGTTGGAGATATTCGGGATGATCAGCCCGACATCCCGGCTCCCGTCCCTGCGCAGAAGCTGCGCGGCGATGTTCGGATGATAGCCGAGCTCGGTTGCGACGTCCCGCACGCGTTCCCGGAGCGCTTCGTTTATGGGGTAATTGGAATCGCCCAGCGCGCGCGAAACCGTTGCGATGGAAACATGCGCCGCGCGCGCCACATCTCGAATGGTTGGTCGTTTCAAGTCTTTCGCCATTGTTACCTACCCCGCAGAAATATTTTTTATGATACGACGCCGAAGCCGGTCAGCAGAAAACACGCAAGGCTCATCAGCACCAGATACAAAAGCGTGGACCCGATGCAGCAATCGATCGCATACGGCACATCGCCGCCGTAATTGCCCGACCAGATGATCGACATGATCGGCGCCGGGCTTCCGAACAGGATCGCAAGCAGAATCGCGGTCTGCCGGTCGCAGAACGGAAGCAGGAGCAGCGCGACCGCCAGCGGAAGCAGCAGGACCTTATAGACCGAATAGCGAATGGCCGCGGCATTTCTGACCCAGCGGAACAGCCCGAACCGGTGAATCATAAGGCCGAGATAGATCAGCGCAAGCGGCGCGGCCGCCGCTCCGATTTTTTCGATCGTCGGCAACAGCAATTCGGGGATCGAAACGTTCAGCACCTTCAGCAGGATGCCAAGAAGCAGCGCGATGATGCAGGGGGCCGTGAAAAGCTTTTTTAAGACGTCTTTGGCCGAACTGCGTCCTGCACCGACAAAGAGGGGATAGTACAGGCTCCAGATCAGCAGGTCCTGCGCCGACCCGTGAATCATCGCGATCGGAATGGCCGACGGGTTCAGAAAAACGCTCAGCAGCGGGATTGCAACGTACGCTACGTTCCCGATGCCCGCCTGAAACCGCTGGAGCGGCCGGCGGTCCGCGGGCGCTTTGCGAAACAACACGCCGCTGAGCAGATACAGCGCAAGCGTGATGGCGAGCGTTGCGATCAGCACCGTCGCTCCGGTGGCAAGGAGGGTATGCAGGTCGATCTGCGAAAAGGAGGTAAGGATCATGGCAGGATAACAGACATGAATCAGGACCTGCGGCAGAATGTTTTCCGTATCTTCAGAAACAAATCGAAAACGCGCCGCGAAATACCCGGCGGCAATCGCCGCTATGAAGAAAACGAGCTCCTCTAACTGCATAAAACCTCGAATCTGAATGCATAAAACTGCTGAAAAAGGCGGAACCCCTGAACAGCATGGAATACTGACGCAATTATAACACAAAAAAAACAAATTTCAAGCACAAAAATAGAAAACGTTTACCAGGAAAATTCTTGATTTTCCTGTTGCGAAGCCTATAAATTGCTGATAATATGGAGCCACAAGAGGCAAAGCAAATCACTCAGACGACTATTATCCGTTGAGAAGGAAGAAACAACAGAAAACGTTTTTTTAATGCTATCTGCGACGTCACAAGCGAGGTTTATGCACTTCGGTGCAATTATATAAACCTGACAAAAACGATAGGAGGAGAAAAATGAAGAAATATCTGGCAATTCTGCTCACCGTCATCTTCGTTTTCGCGTTGGCAGGCTGCAGTACTTCCACCCAGGAAGCAACGTCGAGCGACACGAGCGATACGAGCGGGACGGAGGTCGCTGAAAGCGCAGAAAGCGCGGATACCGCGACGGCGGAACCTGCAACTCTCGATCCAATCAAAATCGGCTGCATTCAGGATACCAGCGGCGGCGCTTCCATCGCGGGCCAGCCCAACGAGTGGGGCGTGCAGTATGCGGTGAACTGGATCAATGAAAACGGCGGCGTGAACGGCCGTATGATCGAGCTGTATTGCCGCGACTGTCAGAACGACGCGGAAGTTGGCGTAACCTGCTACCGCGAGCTGGTCGATGAGATCGGCGTATGCGCGATCATCGGTCCTCCGCTGTCCAACCCGGCGTCTGCGTGGGTGGATCTGGCAACGGAAGACGAGGTCCCCATCGTCGGTCACTTCATGGACGAGCTGTGCACGACCGATCCCGAAACCGGCGAACCGTATCCCTATATGTTCCTTGCCGAACCGTCCTGCTCCGTGCAGAGTTACATCCTCGCGCAGTACGCGATGGAGGATCTGGGCGTAACCTCGGTCGCCACGCTGTATAACACCTCCAACGCATATGCCGTTGCGCACGAAGGTCCGTTCGTAGATTACATCACCGCCCATAACGGCACCGTTCTTGCGCAGGAGACGTTCACCTGGTCCGATACGGACTATACCGCGCAGGCACAGAAGATCGCCGAACTCAATCCGGACGCCGTCCTGCTCTGCGACTACTGCAACCAGATGGTTACCGCATACGATAACCTGCGCGATGCGGGCTATACCGGCAAGGTTCTCGGCGCGAATACGATGTATCCGCCGTTCAACACGCTGGTGAAGAACACTGTTTACGACTGCTTCTTCGTTCAGAATTACGACCTGAAGGATACTTCGACCGGAACCGTCGCCGAGCTCGTTGCCACGCAGATGGCCGATACCGGCACCGATTACCCGACTTCCAATGTCGGCTTCGGCTGGGATGCCACCATGATTCTCTACAATGCGATGCTGCAGGCGAGCGATCCGACCAACGGCGAAGAAGTCCGCAATCTGCTGGAAAACAATACGATCGACGTGCAGTCCTGCGGCGGCAAGACCATTACCATCGACCCGGCGACGCACCGTCCGACACGCGATCTCGGCATGTACATCGCGACCTACGACGAGAACAACGAAATTGAATGTCTCGTCTACAGAACGACCGACTACGCGCAATAACCCGGGAACAAGGAGATCATTTCAGGATGGAGGGCGAGCGCTCTTGGCTCGCCCCCATTCTTCTGCAAGGAGTCTTTGTATGAGTTTTCAGTTATTGATCAGCGGGATTTCGCTGGGCGCCGTTTACGCGCTGATTGCAGTCGGGTTCGCAATCGTATTCAGCGTTTTAAAATTCAGCAATTTTGCGCACGGCGGGATGATCAGCGCCTGCGCTTATATGGGCTACTATTTTCAGCGCTCGTTCCAAAAAGCCCCGCCGATCTACGTTACTATTTTATTTACGGCGCTGTGCGGCATGCTGCTGGCGTTTTTGATCGATGTGATCGCATACCGAAACCTGCGCAAAAAGCATGCGCCGAATATCTATTACTTTCTGGCGTCCATCACACTCTCGATCATGATCGTACAGATTCTGTCGGTTTTTTACGGAAAGAACCTTTACGCGTATCCCGCTATATTTGAAAGCACCACCTTTTATATCGGCAGCATCCGGTTTTCATCCATCGATACGCTGATTCTGATTGTTTCGCTTGTGATACTGGCCGTCCTGATCTACCTGATCGACAAGACGCGCGTCGGACTGGCCATCCGCGCCGTTGCGATCAACTCCCAGACCAGCAAGCTCATGGGGATCAACTCAAGCTTCATTATCGTTGCGGTTTTTGCAATCGCCGGCGTGCTGGCGGGCGTATCCGGCGTTCTGCTCGGACTGAAGTATTCCGTATATCCCACGCTTGGCTCGCAGATGATGCTCAAGGGCTTTATCGCCTCCGTCGTCGGCGGACTCGGTTCGCTCAGCGGCGCGATCATCGCGGCGATCTTTCTCGGGATCATCGAGATCTTCCTGACGTATTACCTCGGTTCGCTTTCCACGCCGATCATCCTCTTCGGCATCATGCTGGTCTTCCTTGCGATCCGGCCGGAAGGCATTGCAGGCAGATTTGCCAAGGACAAGGTTTAAAGGAGGCGGGCGATGAGCAATTATCAACTCTCCCTCATCATGCTGGCCTGCATCTCCGTGATCACGGTCAGCGGCGTTTTTGCGATGACAAGCCTGGCCGGCATGTTTTCGCTCGGCCAGGCGGCGTATATGTCCATCTGCGCATATTTAACGTTCTGCCTTGCCAAGTATCTCGACCTGCCGGTGCTGCTGACGGCGGTGATCGGACTGATTGCGAGCGGCCTTGTCGCGCTGATCATCAGCCTGCCCGCGCTCAAGCTGCGGCGGGACTACTTCGCGCTGCTGTCCGTCGGCTTTGGGGAGATGATATCCTCCATTGTCATCCTGCTCGGCAAGTGGACCAACGCTTCGATCGGCTTTTCCAAAATTCCGAAGGTCAACCACCTCATCTGGCTGGTTCTCGGCATCACGGCGCTGATCGTATTCATGGTCCGGAACCTGAAATATTCGCGTTTTGGCCGGATGTGCATCGCGCTGAAAACCGATGAGATCGCCGCCAAGAGCTTTGGCATCGACGTGTACAGGCTCAAGATCAAGATCTATATCATCGCGTCCATGATCGCGGCCGTCGGCGGCATTTGCTACGGCCTGCGCAACCGCGTGATTTCGCCGGACGCGTTCGACTGGTCGCTGTCCTCCGAAATGCAGATTCTGCTTTTCTTCGGCGGCACGAACTCGCTGACCGGCTCCGTCATTTCGGCGGCCGCACTGAAGATCCTGCCGGAATTCCTGAAGGGGATCTCGCTCTTCGGCGTGGACCTGCAGGACTGCAAAACCATCATTTACTGCGCGCTGATCATCATCATCATCAATTTCCGCACCAAGGGGATTATGGGCGAATATGAGTTCACGCTGGAACCGATCAGAAAATTAGCGAAAAAAGCCGGCGAGAGGGCTTCGCGCAGGAAGGAGTCCAAGTGATGGGCAGATGCGTCTTAAAAACGACGGGAATCCATAAGAACTTCGGCGGCGTTGTCGCGGTGAAGGACTTCTCCTTTGAAATCGGCGAAGGCCAGATCATCGCCATCATCGGACCGAACGGCGCGGGGAAAACCACGATTTTCAACCTGATTTCTAAGATTTACGCAACAGACAGGGGTTCCATCGAATTCGACGGTGTCGACATAACAAAAAAATCCCAGATCGAAGTGGCGCGGATGGGCGTTTCCAGAACGTTTCAGAACGCGCGGCTGTTCACCGGCCTGAACGTGATCGATAATGTCAAGGTCGCGATCGATTTCAACGGAAAGTACAATTTGATCGAAGCGATGCTCCTGCTGCCGCGCCGCTGGAAAATGGAAAAGGAAACGACGCGCCGCGCGATGGAGTGCCTGAAATTGCTGAATCTGGACCAGTATGCGACGCAGCATTCGTCAAATCTGCCCTACGGCATCCAGCGGCGCGTTGAAATTGCGCGCGCTCTGGTATCCAACCCAAAGGTTCTGATGCTGGACGAGCCTGCCGCCGGCCTGAACCCGGAGGAGGTTTTTCAGCTGATGGACTTCCTGCGGGAGATTAAGGCGAAATATCCGAAGATCGCCATTCTGATCATCGAACACCGCATGGACCTTGTGATGAACATGAGCGAATATATCTATGTGCAGGACTTCGGCGAAACGATCGCCCAGGGAGCGCCGTGCGAAATCCAGAACAATCCTCTGGTGCTCAAAGCCTATCTCGGCGAGGAGGAATAACCGAATGGCGAATATACTGGAAATTCGTGACCTCAGGGTTTATTACGGCGTGCACGAGGCGGTCTGCGGCATCGATATGGATATTCAGGAAGGACAGATTACGGCGATCATCGGCTCCAACGGCGCGGGCAAAACCACGATTATCAACGCCATTTCCGGCGCGGTGAAACGGCAGGGCGAAATCCGCTACCTGGGCTCGCCGCTGACGTCCAGGGCAAACCGCGTTGTCAAGCTGGGCATCGTTCAGATTCCGGAGGGCAGAAAGATATTTCCCGGGCTGACCGTGGAGGAAAACCTCAGGCTCGGCGCGTATACCGTCCCGGAAAACCGGGAGATCGACCGGCTGCTCAGGGAACAGTACCGCATTTTCCCGCGGCTTGAGGAACGGAAAAAGCAGGACGCGGGCACGCTCTCCGGCGGCGAACAGCAGATGCTGGCCATCGGGCGGGGGCTGATGGGCAAGCCGAAGGTGCTGATGCTCGACGAGCCGTCCCTTGGCCTCGCTCCGGTCATCGTGACGGACGTGTTTGAAAATATCGTGCGGATCCGCAACGAGGGCATCACGGTCGTGCTGGTGGAACAAAACGCGAAGAAGTCCCTCGGCATCTGCGATTACGGGTACGTAATCGAGAACGGAAGGAAGGTTCTCGAGGGAAAGGGCGCGGAACTGCTCAGCAACGAAAAGGTCAAGAGCGCATATCTTGGCGCTGCCCGGGAGTGCTAATTAGAAACACCGTGTGTGTTGAAGCATGGTGGGGAAGGCATTAAGAATGGAATTGAAAAGCTGCAAAATCGGGAAACTGCCCGTGCACGTGTATGAAACACGCGGGGAAATGGGGGCCGCCGCCGCAAAGGACGGGGCGGAGCGGATCAACAGGATCATCCAGGAAAAAGGCGTGGCAAACGTTGTGTTCGCAGCCGCGCCGTCCCAGAATGAACTGCTGGAAGGGCTGCTCGAATACGACGTAGACTGGACGAAGGTGAGAGGTTTCCATCAGGACGAATACATCGGCATCGGCGCGGAGGAACCCGCCGGATTCGGCAATTTTCTGCGCCGTGCGATTTTTGATAAGGTCCCGTTCAAGGAACTGCATTTTCTGCTCTGCAAGCCCGAAGAGGCGGCCGCAAAGTGCGAGGCGTATACGAAGCTGCTGGCCGAATACCCGGCGGATCTGATCTTCCTGGGCGTAGGCGAAAACGGGCACCTTGCCTTCAACGACCCTGCGGCAGCGGACTTTGAGGACCCGAAGGTGATCAAGGTCGTGGATCTGGACGAGGCCTGCCGCCAGCAGCAGGTGAACGACGGCTGTTTTGCGACGCTTGCGGATGTGCCGAGGCAGGCGATGTCGCTGACGATGTCGTTCATCCGTTCCGTGCCCGAGATCATCTGCGTGGTGCCGACCGTGCGAAAGGCGGACGCGGTCGAACAGGCGCTGCACGGCGAAATTTCGACCGTCTGCCCGGCCAGCATCCTGCGGCGGCTGGACCACGCGGCGCTCTATCTGGACCGGGACAGCGCGTCCAAAGCGTTTCCCGAACTCTGACAGCCTGGAAGAAGGAGGAAAGAAGAATGTATCGGAATACTGCCGATGAAATCATGGCCGCCGGGCCGGAACTCGCAATCATCCCGGTCGGCTCGCTGGAACAGCACGGCCCGCACCTGCCGGTGATGACCGACTGGGCGGTCGCGGCGGAGCTTGGCAAGCGCGTGCAGAAGCGCACGGGCGGATTTCTGCTGCCGGCGCTGCCGATCAGCACCTGCCGCGAGCAGATGGGCAAAAAGGGAAGCGTCTGGATGGAACCGCCGACGTTTTACAGCATGATGAACGATATCATTCTTTCACTCAAGCTGCAGGGCTTTCAAAAGGTAATGATTCTGCAGTGCCATGGCGGCATCTTCATCATGACGCACGTCGTGCGCGACCTGAATGCAAAATACAATCCCGATCTGATGGTGTTCAACTTCGACCCGATCACTGTCTGGCGGCAGCTCTACGAGGAGGGCATTCTGGAGGATAATACCGAACTGCACGCCGGCGAGGGAGAAACCTCCATGATGCTGGCCATCGCGCCGGAGACGGTGCATATGGAAAAAGCGGTGGACTTTGTGCCGGACGTTCCGAGAAGCTACCTCAGCTACGGCTGCCTGCTCCGGTATTGTCCGGCGGGCGTCTGGGGCAGGGCCACGCTCGGGACTGCGGAAAAGGGCGAAAAGATGCTGGAGCGCACGGCCGTGCTCGCCGTCGAAGAGATGGAACGGGCGTTTGCATTCATGTCGAAAAAAGGCCGGCTCAACTACAGCGACTTTTAAGGGGAGAGTGCAATGAAGAAACTGAAAGTGCTGCTGGTCGGCGCCGCGTTTTCGGCGGACCTGCATGCCGACGCATACAGCAGAATCCTGGACAAGGCGGAGATCGTCGGCATCTGCGACAAGGACCTTTCCCGCGTGCGTTCCCTGGCCGAGCGGTACGGATTTGCCGGATATACGGCTTACGACGATTTCGCGGACGCGATCGAACGCTGCGAATGCGACCTGGTCGACGTCTGCATGCCGAATTTTCTCCATCACGACGTGGCGGTCCGCGCGCTTCGGCGCGGGCACGACATCATCTGCGAGAAGCCGCTGGCAACGAGCGTGGCGGACGCGCAGGACATGGTGGACACCGCGTCTCGGCTCGGCAGGCATATCTATTATGCGGAGGACTGGCTGTTTGCGCCCGCGTTTCGCAAGGCAAAGGAGATTCTGGCAAGCGGCAAGGTGGGCAGGCCGCTCTACATTCGCGCGCGGGAGAGCCACTGCGGCTCGCACAGCCCGTTTGCGCAGTTGCTCAAATACTGCGGCGGCGGCTGCATGGTCCATCTTGGGGTGCATCCCGTGGGCTTTATGCTCTCTTTGAAGAACAACGAATGGACGGAACTGATCGCCATGACGTCCGGCGGGAAGGAACAGAACCTCGTCCATACCCAGATGGAGGGCGAGGACTGGGCGGGGGTGTTCGTGCGCTTCCGCGACGGCACATACGCCACGCTGGAGGCCAACTATGTCACCGTCGGCGGCATGGAGGATGTGATGGACATCTACTGCGAGCAGGGCTGCATCCATGTCGACCTTTCGTTTTCCGGCCCGGTGAAGGTGTTCAGCATCCCGGGGCTCGATTATACCGTGGAAAAGGCGGAGATTACGACCGGCTGGTCGACGCCCGCCGTGGACGAAAAATACAGCCTCGGCTACTGCGGCGAGATCCGTCATTTTGTTGAATGCGCGCTCGGCGGCAGGGATGCGGACGTGGGGCTGCGCGGCGCGGACGGACTGGAAACGCTGAAATTTATCCACCTTGCCTACAAGTCCGCCCGCGAAGGAATGCGGATGGAAAACGAACCGCACGCGGTCTGAGGGGAACGACGATGGAACAGGGAAATCCGGAAATTCAGATCCCCGTCGTGGTGGGCGGCGTACGGTTCAAAAATCCGTTTTACGTTGCGTCTGGCCCGACCGCAAAGTCGGTAAGGCAACTGAAGCGAATCGAGGAGACCGGCTGGGCGGCCGCGAGCATCAAGCTCAGCATCGACCCGGCGCCCTATATCAACCGCCGTCCGCGTTACAGCCTGTTTCAGGACCGAAACGCCCTTGCGTTCACCGCGGAAAAGCGGCTGACGGCCGAGCAGGGACTCAAGCTCGTGCGCGACGCGAAAAAAGTGCTCGGCGGTCTGATCCTGATGGCGAACATCACCTACGCCGGGGACGCCGGCGTTCAGGGTTGGATCGATATGGCCCGGAGGTTTGAGGAAGCGGGCGCGGATATCATCGAACTGAACATGTGCTGCCCAAACATGAGTTACAACCTCGAAACGACCAGCGGCGGCAGCAGGCACGCCGAAAGACAGACGGGCGCGAGCATGGGACAGTATACGGACGAGTCGTCCCGGATCGTCGCGGCGATCAGGGCCGCGATACGAATCCCGCTGTTTGTCAAG
>CAZIQO010000075.1:0-13784 GCA_964541465.1 uncultured Oscillospiraceae bacterium | reverse complement strand
GTGATCTCGTTGGGCGCGTGCGCCTGACTCTCCGCGCCGGGGCCGAAGCCGACGCAGGGGATGCCGTAGCGGCCCTGAATGGAAACGCCGTTGGTCGAAAACGTCCATTTGTCGATGAGCGGACGGTTCCGTAAGCGCATGGCGTCCGGCCGGCCGATGCGGCTTTCGCCGTAGAGCGCCTTATGCGCGTCCGCCAGCGCCTGCACGTGCGGCGCGGTTTCCTTGTTGATCCAGGTGGGGAAGTAGCACTCCGTTTTGTAGGTGAGGCCCGTCCATGCGGGACGGTCGTAGAGGTACATGCTCACCTTCGCGCCGTGCTTTCTGCAGGCGGGAAGGGCTTCGATCTCCCGGATGCACGAATCCCAGGTTTCGCCGGCGGTCATGCGCCGGTCGAGGGAGATCGAGCAGGAGTCCGCCACCGCGCAGCGCGACGGCGAGGTGAAGAAGATCTGGGACACGGTCACCGTGCCGCGGCCAAGAAAGCGCGCGTCCTCGCAATGCTCGGGATTGAACTTCGGGTCGAGCATCTTGACGAGGCCCTTGATCTCGTCCGTTTCCCCGCAGCCGTTTTCATTGAGCGCTTCGACGTCCTTGAGGATATCGGCCATTTTGTAGATGGCGTTGTCGCCGCGCTCCGGCGCGCTGCCGTGGCAGGAAACGCCGCTTACGTCCACGCGGATCTCCATGCGTCCGCGGTGGCCGCGATAGATGCCGCCGTCGGTCGGTTCGGTGGAAACCACGAATTCCGGCGTGACGCCGTCCTCGTTGTGGATGTACTGCCAGCAGAGGCCGTCGCAGTCCTCCTCCTGCACGGTGGCGGTCACGAGGATTCGGTATCCTGCGGGGATCAGCCCGAGGTCCTTCATGATCTTCGCGCCGTAAACCGCGGAGACCACGCCGCCCTCCTGATCGGAGCCGCCGCGCCCGTAGATCAACTCGTCGGTTTCGTATCCCTTATACGGGTCCTTCTCCCAGTTTGCGAGATTGCCGATGCCGACGGTATCGATATGCCCGTCGAATGCGATGATCTTTTCGCCCCTGCCCATCCAGCCGAGCGCGTTGCCCTCGGGGTCGATCTCGGTCCTGTCGAAGCCGAGCGCCTCCATCTCGCGGATCGTACGCCGGATCACGCCTTTCTCCTCGCAGCTTTCGCTCGGAATGGCGATGAGGTCGCGCAGGAACCTCGTCATCTGGGGAAGATAATCCTGAGCCGCTTTCCGGATCCGTTCGGTATCCATGCTGATCGTTTCCTTTCTTGCGCCGCGCATGCCGTCCGCCGCGCGGGTCAGTCCTTTTTCGCGTCGATATAGGAGTAGAGGGTGTACTTGCTGATGCCGAAATACTTCGACACCTTGTCGCCGCTCTTGGTCACGAGGAACGCGCCCGCCTTATAGAGGAACTGGATCGCCGCGATCTTGTCCTCCTTGGTCATCATGGCGACGGGCTTCCCGACGATCGCCACGCTCTGCTCGATGAGATCGTCCAGCAGGTCGTTGACATTCTGCGGGATCCGCTCCGGCACGGATGGTTCGTTGTTGTGATGCAGGATCGAAGCGACCGCGCGTTCCGCCATCAGAAGCTCGGTAATGTCGTAGTTAACCGACAGCACGCCCTCGACGACGCCCTCGCCGTTTCTGAGGTACACGGTGCTGGATTTGAGGATCCTGCCGTCGCGTGTCTTGGTCAGGTACCCCAGCTCGTCGGTCAGCGTCGGATCGTCCTTGCGCTGGATCGCCTCGAGCACCACGCGCGAGGCGCCGCCGCCCGCCTGACGATGGGAAACGTGTCCGTTCTCAATCACCGCGATCGTGTGCTCGGTGTCGTCTCCCGAAATATCGTGCACGACCACCTCGCTGTTTTCGCCAAACTCCGTCGTGATGGCTACGGCCAGCCGTTTCAGGAATTCAAAATCCATGCCGCGAAACCTCTTCTCTCAATAGAATAAGCAGAATGCAGAAAAAACGCAAGTAAATATTTATGCCGCCTGAAACATTTTTTGTTTCCCGGCTGACAAAATAACAGTGTTATTGTATCATAAACGGTTTGCCGAATACAAACAAATCCGTTTGCGTTGCCAAACGGCGCAAAGAAGGATGAAAAACGTCGATTCCGCAAACGGCTGTTGATGCATGCAGGGAAATGGGATACAATACTTCCAAGCTGAAAAAGCAGAAAGCAAAGGCGGTGGATCGAATGGAAGAAGAGCGCGATATGGTGGTTTTTTCCGACGATGAAGGCAACGAATTCGAGCTGGAGGCAATCGACTATTTCGATTACGAGGGCCAGGAATACGTGGTTCTGGCGGACCCCGAGGCGTACGAATACGGCTGCGGGGACGCGCCGTGCGAGCACCAGGCGGAGGTTTGCATCATGAAGGTCGTCGTCAGCGGGGAATTCGAGGAACTCCTTCCCGCGGACGACGACAAGCTGGCCGAACTGACCGCGATCGTCGAGCAACGCTTCGCCGCTTTCGACGAAGAGGACGATGAGGACGAGGACGACGAGGACGACGAGGCGTACGACGAAGAAGAGTTTGATGACGAAGAGGACGATGAAGACGAGGACGACGAAGACGACGACAAAGATTAAGCCCATAGCATGCCCGAGTTCCTTTTTTGCCCGCGGAACAAACGCCGCGGGCGTTTCATTTGCCCGTGGCAGTCTGTCAAAAAAGTTCTTTTGCAGGGGCTTCACCCTTGCGCTCCACCCAAGCGACACGTCCCTTGGAAATCCCCGACTCCGCAAGCGCCCTGGAATAGGGCGCTTGCGGAAGTGGGTTCTTAGGGCCGTTGCGGCCCGAAGCGGTGGTTTGGAGGCGAAGCCTCCAACGAAACCCCTTTATCAACAAGTTGCCGCGGGCTTTTTCTTTGCCCGCCGGTTTGCGGGCGGCGGGAAACTGCGAGGGAGAAAAGTGAAAAAACCCTTGCATATATAAAAAATATCTGCCATAATCGTGTGCGTGGGAACGAACAAGTGTTCGGATATCACGAAAATGTGAAACCTTTTTGATTTCGTTCCCGCCGCCGCGCGCGCCGTCGGATTTTCTGGTATAATCTCGAAAGCGCCGCGGACAAGCAAATGGGAATCCCCGCCTGTGCCGGCGTTCTCCGCCAGGGCGGAGGAGAAGAAAGGAATCCCCGCATGAAGGACATCGTCATCAAGGGCGCGCGCGAACATAACCTCAAGAACATCGATCTCGTGGTCCCGCGCGACAAGCTCGTGGTCTTTACGGGCCTGTCGGGCAGCGGCAAATCCAGCCTTGCGTTCGACACGATCTTCGCCGAGGGACAGCGGCGGTACATCGAGAGCCTCTCGTCGTATGCGCGCCAGTTTCTCGGCCAGATGGAAAAGCCGGACCTCGACAGCATCGACGGGCTTTCCCCCGCCATTTCGATCGACCAGAAGAGCACGAGCCACAACCCGCGCAGCACCGTCGGCACGGTGACGGAGATCCACGACTATCTGCGGCTTCTGTACGCGCGCTGCGGCGTGCCGCACTGTCCGGAATGCGGAAAGACGATCGAACGGCAGACGATCGACCAGGTCGTCGACCGCGTGCTGCAGCTCCCCGAGGGGACGAAGGCGCAGATCATCGCGCCGTGCGTGCGCGGCAGAAAGGGCGAATTCCAGAAGCTCTTCGACGAGCTCAGACGCGAGGGCTATGCGCGCGTGCGCGTGGACGGCACGGTGTACGACATTGCGGACGCGCCGGCGCTGGACAAGAAATACAAGCACTCGATCGACGCGGTGATCGACCGCGTGGTGATCCGGCCCGGCAGCGGCGGACGGCTCAGCGACTCGCTCGAAACCGCGTTCCGCCTCGGCAAAGGGCTCGCGGTCGTGGCGGTCGTGGACGGCGAAGAACTGCTCTTCTCGCAGAACTACGCCTGCCCGGACTGCGGCGTGAGCATCGAGGAACTCACGCCCCGCATGTTTTCGTTCAATAATCCATTCGGCGCCTGTCCGACCTGCTCGGGGCTCGGCGTGCTGCTCAAGATCGACCCGGAACTGGTAATCCCGAATAAGAAACTTTCGCTCGCCCAGGGCTGCGTGAACGTGATGGGCTGGAACAGCGGATCGAAGGGGACGATCGCGAGTATGTACTTCGAGGCGCTGACCGCGCATTACGGCGTTTCGATGGACACCCCGTTCGAGGAACTGCCGGAGCGCGTGCAGAACGCCGTGCTCTACGGAACGGGGAAGGAAAAACTGCATATCAAGTACCAGAAGGAATACGGCAGCGGTTCGTTCGACGCGCCGTTCGAGGGAATTGCGGTCAACATGGAGCGCCGGTATCGCGAATCGACGTCGGATTACAGCAAGCAGGAGATCGAGGCGTACATGACGCACATGCTCTGTCCGGACTGCCGGGGCAGACGGCTCAAGCGCGAAAGCCTCGCGGTCACGGTGGGGGAGAAAAACATCGCCGAGCTTTCGGATATGCCGGTGCGTACGGTCCGGGCGTTTCTGCAGTCGCTGCAGCTTGGAAAGACGCAGGCGATGATCGCCGCGCAGATCCTCCGGGAGATCGACGCGCGGCTCGGGTTCCTCGTCAACGTCGGGCTGGACTATCTCACGCTTTCGCGCTCCGCCGTTTCGCTTTCGGGCGGCGAGTCGCAGCGCATCCGGCTCGCCACGCAGATCGGCAGCGGGCTCATGGGCGTGCTGTACATCCTCGACGAACCGAGCATCGGCCTGCACCAGCGCGACAACGCGCGGCTTCTGACCACGCTCAAGGCCATGCGCGATCTCGGCAACACGCTCATCGTCGTCGAGCACGACGAGGAGACCATCCGCAGTGCGGACTGCGTGGTGGACATCGGCCCCGGCGCGGGCGAACACGGAGGCGAGGTGGTCGCGGTCGGCACGCCGGAGGAGATCGCCGCGTGCGAACGGTCGATCACGGGCGCGTATCTTGCCGGCAGGATGTCCATTCCCGTGCCGGAGTCGCGCAGGCCCGGCAGCGGGAAGCGGCTCGTCGTCCGCGGCGCGCGCGCCAACAACCTCAAAAACATCGACGTGGAGATCCCGCTCGGCATGTTCGTATGCGTGACCGGCGTTTCCGGAAGCGGCAAATCGAGTCTCGTCAAGGAGATCGTGCAGAAAACGCTGCTGCGGGAGCTGAACCGCGCGCGCACCCGCCCGGGCGATCACGACCGCATCGAAGGGATCGACGCGCTCGACAAGATCATCGACATCGACCAGAGCCCGATCGGGCGCACGCCGCGTTCGAACCCGGCCACCTACTGCGGGCTGTTCGACCTCATCCGCGCGGTGTTCGCCGGAACGCCGGACGCAAAGATGCGCGGATACAGAAACGGGCGCTTCAGCTTCAACGTCAAGGGCGGGCGGTGCGAGGCCTGCGGCGGCGGCGGCATCATCAAGATCGAGATGCACTTCCTGCCGGATATCTACGTGCCCTGCGAGGTCTGCGGCGGCAAGCGGTACAATCGCGAAACGCTCGAGGTCAGATACAAGGGAAAGAGCATCTACGACGTGCTCGAAATGACCGTCGAGGAGGCGCTGCGCTTTTTTGCGCCGCTTCCGAAGCTTGCAAGAAAACTTCAGACGCTCTACGATGTGGGCCTCGGCTACGTCAAGCTCGGGCAGCCGAGCACGCAGCTCTCCGGCGGCGAGGCGCAGCGCGTCAAGCTGGCCACCGAACTGTCGCGCCGCGACACGGGCCGCACGCTCTACGTGCTGGACGAGCCCACCACGGGGCTGCATGTGGACGACGTGAAACGCCTGCTCGAGATTCTGCAGCGGCTCTGCGAGGGCGGCAGCACGGTGCTCGTGATCGAGCACAACCTCGACGTGATCAAATGCGCGGACTATATCATCGACCTCGGCCCGGAGGGCGGAGACGCGGGCGGCACCGTGATTGCGACCGGCACGCCGGAACAGATCGCCGCCGTGCCGGAAAGTTATACGGGCCAGTACCTCAAACGCGTGCTGCCGAAAAAATAAAAAGCGGCGGCGCGCCTTCCCCTGATACATTGACATCCTGCGCCGGAAAGGAGACGAAACCCAATGTACACCAGATGGCGGCTCTATATCCTCGCGGTGTTCCTGCTTCTGACCCTGGCGATGCTCTTCGCCTTCCGGATCTGGCGCAGGCGCGGCCACACGTTCGGCGCGTGGCGGGAGTTCCTGTTTATCCTCGGCGTTCTGCTGATCACCGAATCGGTCATCATCTCCACGCTTTCGAATTTCAATCTCGGCGTGATCCTGCCGGCGTTTTTCGGCGTGCCGCTCGTGTTCAGCGCGCTCATGCTGCCGCGGATGAAGAGGGGATTTCTCAAGTTCCTCAAGTGGCTCATCGCCGCGTGTTATATCGCCGCGGGCTGCATCTTTCTTGTCTGCGGCGCGCTCATGATCCATGCGGTCGGCCAGGGCGGGGACGTCGACGCGGACGCGCTGATCGTGCTCGGCGCGGCGGTGCACGGCGACAAGGTGACCTGGGTGCTCGAAAACCGCCTCGACACGGCGATCGGGTTCCTGAACGAGCATGAGAACGCCATCTGCGTGGTGTCCGGCGGGCAGGGCGCGGGGGAGACCGTCACCGAGGCCTCGGCCATGAAGGCGTATATGGTTGCGCGCGGGATCGACGAAAGCCGGATCTATCTTGAGGAGCGCGCCACCAACACCAAAGAAAACTTTCGCTACGCCAAGGAGATCATCGACGCGGCCGTCGGGACGGACGCGCGCATCGCGTTCGTGACGACCGATTTCCACGTCTACCGCGCGGAGCGCGTGGCGCTGGCACAGGGCGTAACCGCGGCCGGTATCGCGGCGGACGACGTGTGGTACCTGCGGCTGAATAATTTTATGCGCGAGTGCGTCGGCATCTGCGTCTACGCGCTGCGCGGAGATATTTAGAAAACGCGGGATTTCCAAACGCGAAGCCGCCGGACGGTTCTCCGCCCGGCGGTTTTTTCTGTCCTGGCGCTTTGGACGGACGTGCCGCCTGTGGCTTTCGCAGGACAGACTTCCGGGCGGAAAAAGCGGGACCGGTTCGGGTGGAGCGATCCGCAGGCTGTCAAAAGAGTTCTTTTGCAGGGGGTTCCCCCCTGCACCCCACCCAAGGGATACGTCCCTTGGGGATTCCTGATCCCGCAAGCGCCCTATTTCAGGGCGCTTGCGAAAATGGATTCTTAGGGCCGTTACGACCCGAAACGGTGGTTTGGAGGCTTTGCCTCCAAACCACCATTTATCGACAAGCAGCGGAAGCGCGGCAGGTGGAATAGCCGGAGGGAAGGACGAAATGTGGAACGATTGCATGGGTAGCCCTGGCGGCTGGCGGCCGTTGCAAAGGAGGGGAATTGTGGGGCGAAATGGTGCGGTTTCTCTTGTTTCATACGAATATTGCGGGTGATGTACATCTTCCAGACATGAAAGTGGTGGTCATATGCGATTTCGCTGCTTTGCCGGCGGGCGAAAAAAACCGCTTGGTCCGTTGAAAATCGGCAGCCCTGCGGGCGAACCGCCGCATACAAAGCGTCAGAACCCGCGTGCGCGCCGCAGGTTCTGACGAATCGTTTGACGAAAGATCCTGTTCTTTACCGCCGGGTCGGGGAAGAATCCTTCCCGCTATTCGACCTTCACCCAGTATCCGCCGCTCCGGGAACGGATATAGCGCGTAAAACCGCTCAGATGCGCGGGCGGCTGCGGGCTGTAATCGCCGAGCACCGCCGTAATCTGCATCCGTTCGTTTCCGCGCTGCCAGACGCCAATGAGCGTTTCCGTCTCGGCGCCCTCCTCGCGGTAGAACCGCGCATTCGGAAAGATATGCGGAAACGGGTTTGCGACCGGAACGCGCACCGTGCGCTGCATGTCGGGCTGTGTATCATCCGGCGTGAATTCGGCGGGCGGCTCCGGCGCGCTTTCCGCTGCCTGCGGCTCCGCCGCGGGCGGATAGGCCGGGATCACGCGGCGGATGTCGGCCGCGACCGCGTCGTACCGTTCGCACAGCGCGGCGAACGACGCTTCGTCCGCTTCCGGTTCCTCCACTGTTTCGGCGGCCTGCGCTTCCGACACGGGCGGTTCCGAAAAAGCCTGCGGATCCGGAGCGCGTTCATCCGGGACGTCGGCAGGCGCTTCCGGCGGCTGCGCGGGCGCGAATTCCGCCGGCGCATTTTCCGGCGGCGGGGATTCCTGCCGCGCCGCTTTCGCGCCGAGCCGGCGAAGCGCCTGCATGGCGGCGAGATCCGCATCGTACGGCGCGCCGTCGTCCGCAAGCGGCTGCTGCGGCGCGTCCGGTAAAGGCACGGCGGCCGCGCGGGAGGGCTCCGCTGCGGAAAGCGAGGCGGAGAGCGCGAGGATCCGGCGGCGCAGATCGTCCGTTGTGAGAGATTCGTTTCGCGCGAACCCGCAGCAGCGCAGAACGCCCTGCTCCTGCAGAGCGACCGCGCGGATGCGCCCGCCTGCGCGGATATGCGCGCGCGCGTCGCCGCCGACAACGCCGCCGTCGGTAAGGACCAGCGCCTGCCCGCGGACCGCGGCGCGCAGATACACGTCCACCGCGCCGTCGCGTACGCGCGCGTGCCCGCAGGTGACGCCGTCCGGTGTTTTGAGCGGGATGAATTCGATTTGCAGCATGGTGGCCTGTTCTCCTTCCGTTGCTGGGATTCCGCCGCCGAATCCGCCGCGCGGGCGTGCGGAAGCGTGGTTGTCCCATGTTCTATTGTATTCCTGCCCAAATCCGTGTATGATGAAACCGCAAGAAAAGATCAAGGGGTAAACATATGTCGATCTGGATCGCAATGCTGCTCGGCCTGGTGCAGGGCTTGTGTGAGTTTCTGCCGGTAAGCAGCAGCGGACATCTGCTGTTGCTTGAAAACATCTTCGGCGTGACGGAAGGCGCCATGTTCTTTACGGTCATGCTTCACATCGCCACGCTGGTGGCGGTCTGCATCGTCTACTGGAGCATGCTAAGGAAACTGATCGCTCACCCGATCAACAAAACGGTCGGGCTGCTGCTGCTTGCAACCGTTCCGGCGGTGATCGTGGCGCTGCTGCTGAAAAAGGTGGAGCCGTTTGAATCGTTCTATGCGGCGGCCGAGCGGGGACAATACCTCGGTTATTGCTTTCTGCTCACGTCGCTGCTTCTTTTGCTGAGCGACCACGTCCGCGTCAACGGCGGCAAAGGGAAAGGGAAGCATTCCGCAAAAGGACGCAGGCTCAGGGATATGCGCGTGCTTGACGCGCTGGTGATCGGCGGCATGCAGGGCGTGGGCGTTCTGCCGGGCGTTTCGCGCTCGGGCAGCACGATCTCCGGCGCGCTCTTTACCGGCCTTTCCCGAAAGACGGCGGCGGATTTCTCCTTCCTGCTGTCGATCCCGGCGATCCTCGGCGGCGCGGTGCTGGAAATACCGGACGCGATCGAAACCGGGTTCGGCGGCATTCACTGGACGTGCCTGGTCGCGGGAATGCTCGTGGCGGGCATGACGGGCTATTTTGCCATCAAGGTGATGCTGGCTGCGATCAAACGGAAAAAACTCTGGGGGTTTGCGGTCTATACGGCCGTGCTCGGCGCGCTCGTGCTCGTCGATCAGTTCGTGACGCATCTCTATTTCTGAACGCTGAAACGGCATAAAACCGGCGCGGAAAAATCCGCGCCGGTTTGACGATAAAAAAGAGGTATGTTGGAGGCACCGCCTCCAGGCCACCGCTCAGGGCCGTAACAGCCCTGAGAACCCATTTTCGCAAGCGCCCTGAAGGGCGCCTGCGGAGTCAGGGATTCCCAAGGGACGTGTCCCTTGGGTGGGGTGCAGGGGGGAACCCCCTGTAAAATGCAAACGGCGCGGAAACGATCCGCGCCGCTTTTCGCTATCTTCGGGTTCGCGCGTTAAATGGCCACGACGTTGACGATGTTGCGAACGACGATCACCTTTTTGACCGTCTTTCCCTCCAGAAACGGCTGAAGGTCCGCGCAGGCGAGCGCGGCCTTGCCGACGCCGTCCGCGTCGAGCGACGCGGCGAGCGTGATGCGCGCGCGCACCTTGCCGTTGACCTGAATGCCGTACTCCACGCTGTCCGCGACGAGCGCGCTTTCGTCGTATGCCGGCCACGCCGCATGATGGAGCGGCTTGCCGCCGAGGCGTTCGTTGATCTCCTCGCAGATGTGCGGCGCGACGGGCGAAAGCAGCAGCAGCAGCATATGCAGTTCGTCCTTCGTAAGCCGGCCCTTGGCGTAGAAATCGTTGACCAGCGACATCATGCTCGCGATGGCCGTGTTGAACTTCATGCGCTCGTAGTCCTCGCCGACCTTCTTGATCGTGGCGTGGACCTTCCTGCGCTGCTCGGCGTCGGTGTCGCCCGTGCCGCGCACCAGATCCTGCAGCGTCCAGACGCGCTCCAAAAACCGCCGGCAGCCGCGCGTGCCCTGCTCGTTCCAGGGGATCGGCTGGTCGAATGCGCCCATAAACATGATGTACGTGCGGAACGCGTCCGCGCCGTAGACGGGGATGTAATCGTCCGGATTGACCACGTTGCCGCGGGATTTGCTCATCTTTTCGCCGTTCGAGCCGAGCACCATGCCGTGGCTCGTGCGTTTCCTGTACGGTTCGCTGGTGGGAACAAGCCCGCAGTCGTAGAGGAACTTATGCCAGAAGCGGGAATACAGCAGATGCAGCGTGGTGTGCTCCATACCGCCGTTGTACCAGTCCACGGGCGTCCAGTAGTCGAGCGCCTTGCGAGAGGCGAACTCGGACGGATTGTGCGCGTCCGCATAGCGCAGAAAATACCAGCTCGACCCGGCCCAGTTCGGCATGGTGTCGGCCTCCCGGACGGCGGGGCCGCCGCACTTCGGGCAGACGGTGTGCAGCCAGTCCTTTGCGCGCGCGAGGCACGAGCTGCCGTCGTCGGTCGGGGTGAAGTTGTCGAGCATCGGCAGCCGGAGCGGGAGCTGGTCGTAGGGGACGGGCACCCAGCCGCAGTGCTCGCAGTGTACGAGCGGGATCGGCTCGCCCCAGTAACGCTGGCGCGAAAATACCCAGTCGCGGAGCTTATAGTTGACCTTCCGTTCGCCGATGCCCTTCTGTTCGAGCCAGTCGATGATCGCGGGGATCGCCTCGGAGACCTCCATGCCGTCGAGGAAACCCGAGTTGACCATTTTGCCGTGCTCGCACTCCGTGTACGCTTCCGTTTCGATGTCGCCGCCCGCGACGACCTCTATGATGGGCAGGCCGAACGTCTTTGCGAACGCGTAGTCGCGCTCGTCATGCGCGGGCACTGCCATGATCGCGCCTGTGCCGTAGCCCATGAGCACGTAATCCGAAATCCAGATCGGGATCTTTGTTCCGTTGACGGGATTGATCGCGAACAGCCCCTCGAGCGGCTCGCCGGTCTTGTCCTTGACCAGCTCGCTGCGTTCAAAGTCGCTCTTGATGGCGGCCGCCTTCTGATAGGCGCGCACCTGTTCGATATTTGTAATGCGGTCCGCATATTTTTCAATGAGCGGATGCTCGGGCGAAACGACCATATACGTCGCGCCGAAGAGCGTGTCCGGGCGGGTCGTGTAGACCATGAGCGTATCGTCGAGCCCGTCGAGCGGGAAGCGCACGAGGGCGCCTTCGCTGCGGCCGATCCAGTTGATCTGCTGCGCCTTGATCTTTTCGAGGTAATCCACCGTGGAGAGGTCGTCGATGAGCCGCTGCGCGTATGCCGTGATCTTGAGCATCCACTGCGAGCGCACCACGCGGATCACCTGGCCGCCGCAGCGTTCGCAGACGCCGTCCACGACCTCTTCGTTCGCCAGACCGACCTTGCAGGAGGTGCAGAAATTGATCGGGATCTCCGCCTTGTAGGCGAGGCCCTTTTCAAAGAATTTCAGAAAGATCCACTGCGTCCATTTATAGTAGTCCGGGTCGGAGGTGTTGACCTCGCGTGAGTAGTCGAACGAATAGCCGAGCCGCTGGAGCTGGCTGCGGAAGCGGATGATATTGTCGTGCGTAACCTTCGCCGGATGGATGCCCGTCTTGATGGCGTAGTTTTCCGTCGGCAGCCCGAACGCGTCGTAGCCGATCGGGAAAAGCACGTTGTAGCCCTCCATGCGGCGCTTGCGCGCGATGACGTCCATCGCCGTGAACGGGCGGGGATGGCCCACGTGCAGGCCCTGGCCGGAGGGATAGGGAAACTCGATCAGCCCATAGAACTTTTCCCTTGTCTCGTCGTCTTCCGCTTCAAAGCAATGGGAATCCGCCCATTTTTTCTGCCATTTGGCCTCTATTTTCTGTGGATCGTAGCGTTCCTGCATTCCTGTCTCCTCCGATTGCATCCTAAAAAAATAGAATAGTCGCTTTGCCGGTGTTTGTCAATCGAAGCGCTTGCTTTACACATCCCGGCAAAGCATGATACAATCAGTTGTACAAAATGATCCGTTTCGGAAAGGAGAGAAAACGTATGGAACAATACGATTCGCAAACCAGGCTGGAAACACCGCAACAGCAGACGCATAAGAAAAACGCGATTACGGGTATGGTGCTTGGCATCTGCGGCCTTGCGATCACATGGTTCCCGGTCGCCGGACTCGTGCTTTCAATCATCGGGTTCTGCATCAGCAGGTCGAACCGCAAATTCGCCGAGGCGAACGGTATTCTGGAAAACGGCATGAATACGGCCGGCTACGTGTGCAGCCTGATCGGCATGATCGTCGGCGTCGTTACGATTCTGGTGGCCATTCTCTGCATCATTCTGATGTGCACCATTGCGGGCGGGCTGTTCAACATGGTGATTCTGCCGGAGATCATGTAAAGGAGTATCTATGCTTCCTGCCTTTGAGGTGTTCGGGCTGTCAATCCCGATGTACGGCGTGATGACGATGTGCGGCATGCTGGCCGCGTTTATTCTGCTTTCCTATACGAGGCGATTCGTCCGTTTCACGGAGGATCAGATGCTTTCCTGCGCGCTCTGGGCGATCTTTCTTGGATTCGTCGGCGCGAAGCTGCTCTACTGGCTCGTGGAGATTAAGCAGATTCTGGCCAATCCGCACTATCTGATCGAAACGCTGCGCGAAGGCTTCGTCTTCTACGGCGCGCTGATCGGCGGTCTGCTCGGCGTGGGCGTATACGCCGCGAAAAAGAAGCTTCCGTTCTTTGCATTCGTCGACCTGTTCGCGCCGTCGCTTTCGCTGGCGCACGCGTTCGGCCGCATCGGGTGCTTCTGCGCGGGCTGCTGCTACGGCGTGGAGTGCGACTGCGCGATTTCCGTGACCTTTCCCGAGGGCGCCATCGCGCCGGCAGGGGTTCCGCGGCTGCCCACGCAGCTGATGGAATCCGCGTTTCTCTTTCTGCTGACGCTGGTATTGGTGCTGATCCTGCGCAGGAAGAAGGCGTTCGGCACCGTCACGAGCTGGTACCTGATCCTCTACGGCGTATGGCGGTTCGGCATCGAATTCATCCGCGGCGACGAACGCGGGATGATCGGCGTGCTGTCCACGTCGCAGTTCATCAGCATTTTCGCCGTACTGGCCGGCGCCGCGCTGCTGATTCTTCTGCACACCGGCGTGCTGAAATCCCCGGCGATTCCGGAACCGGCCGAGGAACCGGCCGCGAAGAAGGGAAAGGAACCGACGAACCTGCCCGCCGGCGAAGAGAAGAAGCCGGACGAACCCGAACAACAGGAAACCAAAGGGCCGGAAGAAAGCGCCGACACCCCGGAGCAAAAGGACGGGCAGGCGTAAGAAATGAGTGAATTGTCAAACTAAGTGCAACAGCAAAGGAGTTCACGTTCCCACAAAGACTGAGGAGAACAGAAATTAAGAACTTTACGAGGCCTGGCGTTGA
>CAZIQO010000074.1:0-13949 GCA_964541465.1 uncultured Oscillospiraceae bacterium | reverse complement strand
CGTGGACACGGCCAACGCCATCTACGGCACCGTTACGCTCGAAGGCGGCAATGTGTATGTGAATCAGGAAACAGGCGACGCGATCCTCGTTTCCGTGATCGCGCGCGGCGATCTCGTGCTGACCGTCCCGAACGGCAGCATCATCGACGCGGGCAGCAGTGGCATCAACGACCTGCTCAGCCGGCTTCTCGAAGCGCTGATGGAAGCAAATGAAACCCAGAATGTGCTGGATGAGCTGCTGGCGCTGCAGGACTCCATCACCAACGGCGGCGCTTCCCGTCAGGCGGCAATCGATGCGTACAACGACACCGAGGCGGCGCTTACGGCGGCGACGAACGATCGCGATGCGGCGGCGCTGGCGGCCACTGCGGCCGAGGACGCCTATGACCTGGCGCTGGCGGCTTATATGGCGGATCCGGACGACGAAGCCAAGAGGACGGCGCTGCAAGACGCTTACGAAGCGATGCAGGTCGCCGAACAAAACGCGGCCGAGGCCGAGGATGCGTTCAACGATGCACAGGCAAGCTTTGACGAGGCGGAAGCCATCAAGCGGCTGTTTGACGACTTCGACGACGCCAACGCAGCACTTGCGCAGGCGGTACTGGATCGCAGAGGCGCTGCGGAGGCGGAAGCGAACGCGCAGAATGACGTTGAAGCCGCCCAGGCGGCCTACGACGCCGCTTTGCTGGCCGCGGCAGGTAATACCTCGGATCCGGCGGTCGTCGCGGCCAAGGCCGATCTGACGGCCGCGATAGCGGCCAAGGAGGCCGCGTCCGCCAATCTGCTGGCGATGCAGAAGGCCGAGGCGGCGGCGCAAAAGGCGTATACGGGCGCCTTCGACGCGATGGCGTATTACAGCAACTTTGACGAGCGCGGGAAGATCCACATTGAAGAAGCGCAGGAAGCCTACGACGACCTGGCAAAGGACAACGGCTACAGCTCCGGTTCCGAGGCGCTTGCCGCGGAAGCCGCGAAACTCAGCGCGGCCGAGACGAGGCTGAATGCGGCGCAGAGCGCGTACGATCTGGCGCTGGCCGCCGCGACCGCCAATCCCGACGACGCTGCCCTGGCCGCCGCGCTGGTTGCCGCAGAGGAGACCCTCGATCAGGCACAGCAGGATTATGACGAGCAGTACGAAATCTGGAACGGCTACGACACGCTTCGCAAGGATTTACAGGCGGCGCAGGATGCGGTAGCGGCCGCCGAGCAGCGGCTCCTCGACATCAATGCGGCGCTGCCCGACGCCGAGACCGCCAATACAAACGCAAACACCGCACTGAAGCTGGCACAGGACGCGCTGGCCGCTCAGATGCTGGTCAACGACACGCAGGACAAGGTCGACGAATATGCAGCCACAGCCGCCGAAGCGCAGCTCCGGATGGACGGCGCCGTGGCCGGCAGCGCGGAATATCTGGCCGCGCAGAAGGATTTGGACGACGCGCTGCGCCGCGAACTGCAGGCTCAATATACAAAGGATGCCGCCGAGTACCTTGCGAGCGCAACAAAGGCCGCGCTGGACGCGTTCGACGCATATCTGGCCGCGCTTGCCACAGGGAGCGTCACCACCGAGGAGGACGAATATAACAAGGCCTGCGCCGCCGTGACGGAAGCGCAGTCGATACTGGATAAGATCAATGAAACCAATGCGGCGCAGGATGCGCTGGACGTTTTCAATCAGGAGAATGGTCTCGAGGCGGCCACAGCGGCCGAAATCGAGCTGGAAATCGCCGCTGTGAACGCCGACCTGGCGAATGCTGAAAACGACGTTCTGCTTGCGCAGGCTGCGCTGGACGACGCAAAGGACGCGTATGATCTGGAGGCGGCGCGGTTAGCGGCGCTCGGGCTGACCGAACAGCAGCAGATTCTTGCGCTTGCCGAATTGCTCCAAGACGTCCAGCAAAAGGAAGAGGATCTTGCGGCGGCGCAGGAAGAGGCCGCGCGGATCGAAGCGATACGCGACACACTGGTCGAGCAGCGTGATTTAACGGCCGACCTGGAGCTCAAGCAGAGCGGTGAGCGCAAGCAGGGCACACAGCAGTTGGCCATCGACGTGCTGGCCGCGCTGGATCTGGCGTATGAGCTGAACAGCGGCATGGAGCCGTACGCCGCTGAGGCGGAAGACATCCTCAAGTGCGCGAAGTACGCTTTTGAACAGCAACTGATACTGGACGCCGCCAAGGACGACGCCGACGAAGCGGCGGAGGCTCTGAGCCGCGCGATAGACGCTCTTGACCAGGCCGAAACCGCGTACAACGACGCCTTTACGGTGTTTATACAGGCCGAGACGGAACTGGAGCAGGCCGAGGCGGCTTATAACGATCTTGTCGCCAATGGCGAAACTTCGGCAACGAAACTGGCGCAGGCAAAGAATGCGATCAAGCTCGCCGAGGCGGCGCGCGACGATGCCGACCTGGTTTGTGCGGCTGCGGCGCTGGCACTGGACGAAGCGAGAACGGCAAAGGCGAATGCGGAGGCAGAAGCGATTCGGACGGCGGCGATCCCCGGAGACGACGACGATCCCGCAACGCCCGGCATCGACGAATCGACGCTGCTCTACAGGAACTTCTACGATGCGCTGCGCCTGCTTGATCTGGCCGAGGAAGCCGACAGGACCGCAAGGGCTGCCGACGAGGCGGCAGCCGCCGATGTGAAGCTCAAGGAAAGCGCAAATGAAATTGCCAACCTGCTCTCGCAGTTGGATGCCGCAAACGAAGTCGTGTATGGCGAGGATGGGCTGCAGGGTATCGTTGATCTTGCGATGGAGCAATACCTCGATTCGGCTTCCGATGCGGATTCCGCAACCACCGCATACATACTTGCGCTCTATACGCTCGCGTATCTGAAATTCAACGGCGCGTCCGATACCGAAATTGCGGACGCCGAAGCGGTGCTGATCGAGAAGACCGCGGAGTATTATCAGAAGAGCAACCCGGATATCGCGGCGATTGCGGAGCAGGAAATTGCCGACAATCTCGCTGCGCTGGCGGACGCGATCAGCGCCAGAGACCGCGCGCTGGATGTGATTTACGACATTGAAGCGCAGATCGACGCGCTCATTCAGGGAACCGCGACGCTGAACGACAGCGACGCCTATAAAGACCAGCAGCAGGCCGCCGCCGATGCGCTGACGGAATACTATGAAAAGGAAGAAGCGTTTGTCAAGGCTGTGGAAGCGGCACGGCTGGCGCAGGAAGCCTATGAAGCGGCCGAGAAGGCATATAACGATGCGGTGAGCGCCGCCTCGCCGAACGCGGCGACCATCGCGAATACGGCGGAAGCGCTTGCGGAAGCGGAGGCATTGCGCGACGATACGAACACGCAGCGGGATGCGGCGATGGCGGAACGGGACGGCGCGCTGAGCGACTATAACAGCGCAATGAAGAACGGCGCCACCGGCATGCAGGACATCACCGAGGCTGCCGCGGCAGACGCGTTAATCGCTGCGCTCAATGCCAGGACCACGCTGGTGACCAATGCGCTCTATACGAATCCTGCAACGGACGATACGGTCGGCTACGGCTATGCGCCCGGCGACGCGAGCGACGAGGATCCTACCGTGCAGGTAAGCGGCAACGCAGCCATCCTAAGCGGCGGCAGCGTATCGGGCGATGCCGGCGGGAGCCTGTCCATTAACGTGGGCGGCAATCTGACGATCGACGCAAACGGCGATGTGAACATCGCAAGCACCGATTCGCTCCGGATCACTACGATTGACGTCGGCGCTGGAACGAATGCCGAAATTCTGGCGGTGGGCGATATTACGGGCAGTGGCAATCCTGCGATAGAAGCGGACAATATTGCGCTGTACGCACTGGACGTCAACGGCAGCGGCGCGGACATCTCCGGCAAAGACGGAGCGTCCTTAAAGCTGGATGCGGCCAGCCTGACGATGGCCGCGAACAATGCGTCCGTACAGGATACGGGTGATACGGAACTTGGCAGCGTGATCGTGACCGGCGCGGCCGTTATCATAAGCGGCGGCAATATAACGCAGCAAAGCGGTACGGCCGTGCGGGCGTCCCAGCTCACCATACTGGCGGCGGGCGATATCACGGGCGGCGGTTTATATGACGCATACGTGGATGCCGACGGCAACACCTACTATGCGGATCAGAGCGGTCGGCTGTATACCCGCAATAACGACGGGTCGTTAACCGGTGTGTCGCTCATAGCGCTTGACGGCCTGACTTGGACCGGCAAACAGTACAAGGACGCCCTGATCGTCTATGTCGATACGTTGACCGCCAGCGGGGCCGACATCAATCTGGCAAACCGCAAGAAGGCGCTCGCGATTCTGTCGGTAACCGGCAGCAACGTTGTTCTCGCCAGCAGCGGCAGCATCCTGACCGATCCATCGGACGGTATCATCAGCGGAGGCACAGGCACGATGGTGACGGCCGCCGGCAACATCGGGTCGCCCGACAACTACCTGCAGGTCAAGTCGAATGGTACGATTATCATTGCCAGCGACAGTTCCAACTTTGGTCTGGTGTACTTCCTCAGACTCTTCGATTCTGTCGAAGCCGTCGGCCCGATCGTGCTGTGCGACGACCCGGCTGCGACCGGCTATTACATGCTTGATGCGGACGGGAATGCGCAGCGATATGACCGGCCGGGCACGGGACTTGAGATCATCGGCTACTTCACGGACGACGCGTATCTCTGGGTCGGCACCCGTGAGGAGACGGCGCAGACCGAGGGCGCGGACGAGCACACGATCCGCGTGAAGATCACTGCGGGAGATATCGTGCTGTTCGATTACGATATCCGCATCGATCTCATGATTGAATACTTGCAAGATCCGGAAACCGGAAAGCGGCTGCCGCTCATTGCGCTCGACAAGACGGGCAAAAATGCCGGATTGTATATGCTGTTCCGCCTGTTTATCGGCGAAGAGTACAACGGCATGACGTTCCTGATCAGCTACGCGCAGGGCGGACAGACGTATGAAATCCGGTATACCGTTACCAACGGCTACCTGATATTCCGTTTACAGAACGCCGCGGGCGAAATTACCGTGACGCTCGAATCGTCGGATTAGGCTCGACCACAGGCAACCCTTTTCCATTATATCGTCGGCAATCGGCGGCAACGAAATGTTCACCGTCTATTTGATGGTAAAAATATTGGAAGCAAAACAGTGTATGCGTCTTAATTGATCTACGGATGCGAAGATACAAATATCCTGCCGGTCGATTCAGGCCCGGTCATTTTGTTCGAATCGATTAAAGAAGGAAATATGGTCAAAGTAATGGCAGTGTGCTCAAAATTAGTTTGCCAAACGAGCTAGCGTGTGTTTCTAAAAGCACGGCGGTACGGAACCGGCGTCTTTTTCGCCGGTTTCTTGTCGCTAAAACCTTGAAACAGCGCTGCTATTCCTGCGGTTTTGCTCCTCGAACCGGCAAAAAATCCGCTCGGTCTGTCCTCACCGCATTTTAGAAACACACCCTAGTATTATGCAGAAAGCAGAGCAGCGCCCTAGAATCCGTCGGCGTTGGTTTTGATGTGCAGGGAAGAATAAACGCTGCGCCGCATACCGGCGGACAGCTCTGCGGAACGTCCGCCCGCGGTCGCCGTTTCGGGGCCGAAATAGCAGATACATCTTGTTGAACCGTGCGGTGGTATGGTACAATACCCAATATGGAAAATACCATCGCGATTCTTCGTGCGAACCTGACGAAAAAGGGACTCGACGCGGCGCTGCTGACCGGCGCCGTCAGCATTCGGTACTATTCCGGGTTCACCAGCTCGGACGGAACGGTGCTGGTCACGAAAAATGACGCGTATCTCGTAACCGATTTCCGCTATACCATACAGGCAAAGGAACAGACGCGCGGATGCGCGCAGATCGTCGAGGCGCCCTATGCCGAGCAGCTGGACCGCATCCGCGGCTTTCTGGAGCAGGACGGCTGCAAAAGCTGCGGGTACGAACAGAACCAGCTGACCGTCGCTGCGTTTAGCCGGTATGAGGCGATTCCCGTGGCATGGGAGCCGTTCGGGGACGAGATCGCTCTTCCGCGGCTGCATAAGTCCGCCGCGGAGGTCGCTTCCCTTCAGAAGGCGCAGCGCATCGCCGACCGGTCCTATTCCGAGTGGTTGGCGCGCGTGCGCCCCGGCATGACGGAGCGGGAGGCGGCCGCGGAGCTGGATTATATCTGCGCGAAGAACGGCAGCGAGGGTCCCTCGTTCGAAACGATCGTCGCGGGCGGGCCGAACGGGGCGATGTGCCACGCGATTCCCGGCGGGCGGAAGCTGCGTAAAGGCGATCTTGTGGTGACGGACTTCGGCTGCATCGCGGACGGATACCATTCCGACATGACGCGCACGTTCGGCATCGGAGCCGTGGATGACGAATCCCGGCGCATCTACGAAATCGTGCTCGCCGCGCAGCTGCGCGCGCTGGAGGCGCTCAAGGGCGGGATCTCCGGGAGGGCGCTGGACGCCGTGGCGCGGGAATATATCGCCGAGTGCGGATACGACGGCACGTTCGGGCACAGCCTCGGCCACGGGTTCGGGCTGGAGATTCACGAGCCGCCGCGCGCCTCGGTTACGAGCGACGATACGCTCGAACCGGGCATGACGATCACCGTCGAGCCGGGCATCTACGTCGAGGGCAAATGCGGCGTACGCACCGAGGACTGCTGCGTCGTCACCGAAACGGGACATCTGAATCTGGTTTCAACGGCAAAGGATTTGCTGCTGATCTAGGAAAAAATAAAGGAAGGCATTCGAAATACGGAGGAAGACAGAATATGATCATGGCAGGCGACTTTCGGAAGGGCATGACCGTGGAAATCGACAATCAGGTCTGGTCGATCGCGGACTTTCAGCACGTAAAGCCCGGCAAGGGCGCGGCGTTCGTGCGGACCCGCCTCAAGAACGTGATGACGGGCGCGGTGCTCGAACGCACGTTCAACCCGACGGACAAGTACCTCCCCGCGCATATCGAGACGAAGGAAATGCAGTATCTCTACGAGGACGGCGGACTGTACTACTTCATGGACGTGGAAACCTACGAGCAGCTTCCGCTCAACCACGATCAGGTCGAGGATGCGATCAGCTTCATCGTGGAGAATCAGAACGTCAAGGTCCGCTTCTTCAAGGGGCAGCCGTTCTCGGTGGAGGCGCCGAACTTTGTGGAGCTCACCATCACGCATTCCGAACCGGGCGTGCGCGGCGACACCGCCACGGGCACCACGAAGCCCGCGACTTTGGAAACCGGCTATACGCTCAACGTCCCGCTCTTCGTCAACGAAGGCGACCGCATCCGCGTCGACACCCGCACCGGCGAATACATGGAGCGCGTCTGAGACAAACTTGCGTTGTTCGGCAACCGAACGGAAAGGAAACCCAATGAGTTATATTTCTGAAAAAGTAGCCTATCTCGACGGACTTGCGGACGGTCTTTCCCTCAAGGACGAAGGCTCCGACAAGGTGCTGCGCGGCGTGATCGACACGCTCGGCGCGATCGCGGAGGCGCTCGAGGAGCACGACGAGAGCATCGACGACCTTTCGGAATGCGTCGATGGCATCTACGACGAACTGGACGATCTCGAGGGCGACGAGGAGGACGATTTCGACGAGGACGACTTCGTCGAGGTGGAATGCCCGCACTGCGGCGAGACGGTCTATTTCGACGAGGATATGATCGACAGCGACGACGGGCTGATTTGCCCCAACTGCAACGAGCCGATCGAACTCGACATCCCCGGGTGCGAATGTGGATGCGAGTGCGAGTGCGAAAAGGACGACGCCAAACCGAAGAAGAAATAGGGTAACAGGCGCAGATTGATGAGAACGAACGCCCCGCCCGCGCTTTTTGCGCGGACGGGGCTCAGTTTGTCAAAAAGTTTCTGGGATTGTTAAGGGCCGGAGCCCTTAACCGATCCATTCCGGCTGCGTCGGCTTTGCCGATGCAACGGATCGCCCCATTGGGGCGGTTTCCTCGTGCTCTTTGCCGCCCGGAAGTCCGAAGGACGAGAGGCAAAGAGCGGTTGTCCCGTCAAAAAGCAATGCTTTTTGACGGTCTTTGCCCCGCCCGCGCTTTTTGCGCGGGCGGGGTTTGCTGTTGTACAGCCGCGAAAAAAGGAAAACGCGCGGATTTGGCGTATTGATATATTGTATATCGACTGATATACGAATGGATATATGGACGAGACAAGGAGGCCGGATGCGATGGAACAGGAAAACCCGCGCACGTATTACGAGCGCATTCAGGCGGAAACGCTTTCGCCGTACGCGATGCTTTCGCAGAACTCGCGCGGACGCGAACGGCCGCTCGAGCCATGCCAGATCCGCACCGACTTCAGCCGCGACCGGGACCGCATTCTGCACTGCAAATCCTTCCGGCGGCTCAAGCATAAGACGCAGGTGTTTTTCTCCCCGCAGGGGGATCATTACCGCACGCGCCTGACGCATACGCTGGAGGTGTCGCAGATCGCGCGGACGATCGCGCGCGCGCTGCGGCTCAACGAGGACCTGACCGAAGCCATCGCGCTGGGGCATGATCTGGGGCACACGCCGTTCGGACACTCCGGCGAGGAAATGCTGGATACGCTGCTTCCCGGCGGGTTCGAGCACAACGAGCAGAGCCTGCGCGTGGTGGAAAAGCTCGAATACGACGGGCAGGGGATGAATCTGACCTACGAGGTGCGCGACGGGATCGTCAACCACAAGAAGGACGCGTCCCCCTGCACGCTGGAGGGGCGCGTGGTGTCCATTGCGGACCGCATCGCGTACGTCAACCACGATATCGACGACGCGATCCGCGCCGGCGTGCTGCAGGAACGCGACATCCCGGAGGCGTGCACGCGCGCGCTCGGCGACACGCACGGAAAGCGGATCAACACCATGATACTCGACGTGGTGGAGCAGAGCTTTTCTCAGCCGTATATCCGCATGTCCGAGCCGATCCGGGAGCGCTTCGACGAACTCAGGGCGTTCATGTTCGAGAACGTTTATCACAATCCGATCGCCAAAAGTCAGGAACAGAAGGCGGAGCGCGTGATCGAGGAGCTGTTCAATTATTACCGCACGCATGCGGAGGAACTCACGGGCGAATACCGCAAGTATCTTGAGATCGACGGGCCGGAACGCGCCGCGGCGGACTACATCGCGGGCATGACGGATAACTTCGCCGTGCGCGATTACGAAAGATTGTTCGTGCCAAAATCATGGATGGATGCAGGAAATTGACCGGAAAGGTCGAATTGTAAAAAGCGAATCGAAAAGATGCGGTCGGAAAAAGACGAATCGGAAAAACGGGTCGGAAAGGGCGGATAGAACCGGAAGCCGCCGCTTGTGCGGCGCATGGACGCGGGAACGCGGAAAGAGCGAAGGAAAGGACGGGCGGATGGCATTTCCCGAAAGCTGGCTCAACGAGCTGCTCGCAAAAAACGATATCGTTTCCGTCGTTTCGTCCTATGTCGACCTGAAACCGAAGGGCCGCAGGCTGTGGGGGCTGTGCCCCGTGCACAATGAAAAAACGCCGTCGTTCTCGGTTTCGCCGGACCGGCAGCTGTATTATTGCTTCGGGTGCCACATCGGCGGAACGGTGATCCAGTTCATCATGGACGTCGAGCACCTCACGTTCCCGGAGGCCGTCGAGTTCCTGGCAAACCGCGCCGGCATGGCGATGCCGGAGGAGGTCAACGACGCGGCCATGCAGCGCGAACGCGCGAAGCGGGAGCGGCTTGCAGAGGCCTGCCGCCTCGCCGCGCGGTTCTATATGGAAACGCTTCTCGGCGAAGAGGGCGGACCGGGCCGCGCGTACCTGAAAAAACGCGGCATCACGAGCGAATCGGTGCGGCGTTTCGGCCTTGGATATGCGCCGGACGAATGGGACGCGCTGAAAAACCATCTGACGGGGAAGGGCTTTTCGGAAGACGAGCTGCTCGAGGCGGGCCTGCTGGTAAGGAACGAGCGGGCGAACCGCACCTACGACGCGTACCGCAACCGCCTGATCTTTCCCATCGTCGCCACAAACGGGCGCGTGGTCGGTTTCGGCGCGCGGGTGCTCAACAGCGCAGAGAAGCCGAAATACATCAATACGGGCGACACGCCGCTCTACAACAAGCGAAACAATCTTTACGGCCTGAACCTTCAGAAGGGCGGGAAGCTGCCCGATTTCGTGATGGTGGAGGGCTACACCGATGTGATCGGCCTCTTTCAGGCGGGCGTGACGAACGCCGTGGCAAGCCTCGGCACGGCGCTGACCGTGCAGCAGGCAAAACTGCTCAAGCGGTATGTCGGCACCGTGTATATCGCCTACGACGGCGACGCGGCGGGGCAGAACGCGACGATCCGCGGGCTGGACATCCTCTCGACGGAGGGGCTTTCGGTGCGCGTGATCGTGTTTCCCGACGAGCAGGACCCGGACGAGTTCGTCCGAAGCCGCGGCAGGGACGCGTTTGAGGCGCTCAAGGACAACGCGCTTTCCCTCAACGCGTTCAAGCTCGAGAGCATGGCGCGCGGGTATGCGCTCGACACGCCGGACGGGCGCGAGCAGTACGCAACGGCCGCGTGCCGGTTCATTTCGTCGCTGACGCCCGTGGAGCGGGAACGCTATTATCAGCAGCTCGCGCATAGAACGGGCTACTCTTTGGAAACGCTCAAGGCGCAGGGTGCCGCCGTGAAGGGCGGAACGGGGCAGGGCCTGTCGAATCCGTTCGAACGGGCGCGAACCGCGCGGCGCCGCGCGGACAAAACGGAGACGGAGCGCGCGCGCGCGGAAACCGCGCTGCTGTATGCCATGTTGCATTCAAAGGAGGCGTCGGATCGCGTCGCTTCCGATCCCGCATTTACCGGCGAGCGGGACGGACTGTTTTCCAGCGAGGCGTACCGCACGCTTGCCGCCGCAACGGTCAGCGCGTACGGGCGGGGCGAAGCGCCGAACGCCGCCGTGATCGCGGCCGGGATGAGCAAGGAGGACGCGGAGCTCGTCAGCGCGGTGCTGCGCGAGGAAATCGAGCTTCCGGAACCCGTGAAGGCCGCGGAGGACTGCTTGAGACGCATTGAACGCTGCGATCTCGCAGGGCGGATTGAAACGATCAAACAGTCGCTGAGCGAGCCGCAACTGACGGCCGAACAGCGGACGGAAAAATTAAAGGATATGGAAAAACTGAACCTGCGGATGCGGGGACTGTGAGGAAAGGATTGGTGGGGACCTTGGACGGAAAGGAAACGCGCATGCAGAAGCTCAACGAGCTCATCGAAGCCGGCAAGGCGAAGGGCGTGCTTACCTACAAGGAAATCATGGACGCGCTCGAGGAGCTCGAACTCGATCAGGAGCAGGTCGAAAAGATCTACGATCATCTCGAGGAGCTCAATATCGACGTCGTAGAGGACGTCGACGTGCCGGAGGACATCAACGAGGAGATTGCGGAGATCGAATCCACGCTCGCCACGGTCGAGGGCGTCAATATCGACGATCCCGTCCGCATGTACCTCAAAGAGATCGGCAAGGTTCCTTTGCTTTCCGCAAGCGAGGAGATCGAAATCGCCCAGCGCATGGCGGACGGCGACCCGGAGGCCAAGCATCAGCTTGCGGAGGCCAATTTGCGGCTCGTGGTTTCCATCGCAAAGCGGTACGTGGGCCGCGGCATGCTGTTCCTCGACCTGATTCAGGAGGGAAACCTCGGTCTGATCAAGGCGGTTGAGAAGTTCGACTACCGCAAGGGCTACAAGTTTTCCACCTACGCGACTTGGTGGATTCGCCAGGCCATCACGCGCGCCATCGCCGATCAGGCGCGCACGATCCGCATTCCCGTGCACATGGTCGAGACGATCAACAAGCTGATCCGCGTGAATCGGCAGCTTGTGCAGGAATACGGCCGCGACCCGCGCCCGGACGAGATCGCCAGGGAGATGGGCATTTCCGAGGACAAGGTGCGCGAGATCATCAAGATCGCGCAGGAGCCCGTTTCGCTCGAAACGCCGATCGGCGAGGAGGACGACTCGCACCTCGGGGATTTCATACCGGACGACGACGCGCCGGCGCCTGCGGAGGCGGTGGCGGTCACGCTGCTCAAAGAGCAGCTCATGGACGTTCTCAGTTCGCTGACCCCGCGCGAAGCGAAGGTGCTGCGATTGCGCTACGGCCTCGACGACGGAAAGGCGCGCACGCTCGAGGAGGTCGGCAAGGAATTCAACGTAACCCGCGAGCGCATCCGCCAGATCGAGGCGAAGGCGCTCCGCAAGCTCCGCCATCCGAGCCGCAGCAAGCGCCTCAAGGACTTCCTCGAATAAACGGACCGCATGCCCGCCGCCGAAGACGACGGGCGTTTCTTCGGGAACGGGCGCAAAACCGACGGAAGGGGAAACGGGATGAAGATCGCGATCATCGGATACAGCGGGTCCGGCAAATCCACGCTGGCGAAGCGGCTCGCGGAGGCGATCGGCTGCGAACCGCTGTATCTCGATACGGTCAACTTTCTGCCGAACTGGGCGGTGCGCGACCGGGAGGAGGGCCGCGCCATCGTCCGCGAGGTGATGAAACAAAACGATTGGGTGATCGACGGCAACTATCGCGCGTTTCTGCGGGAAGAGCGGCTCAGCGAGGCGGACGAGATCATCTGGATGCGGTATCCGCGCCTCGTCTGCCTGGCGCGGGCGTTCCGGCGGTATTGGACGAACCGGAACGGGCAGCGCGAGAGCCTGGCGAACGGCTGTGCAGAGAAGCTGGACTGGGAATTCATCCGCTGGATCCTGCACGACGGGCGCACGAGGGAGCGCGTGAACGGATACCGGGAGATCGCGGCGCGCTATCCGCAGAAGACGGTCGTGCTCCGTAACGACCGGCAGCGCAGGGCGTACCTCAGGAGCAGGGGAATCTGCGAGTCATGACGCGCCGCGCCGACGCCTGACGAATAAGGCTTGCCGCGGCCGGAACGGGCGCTTCGCCTTATCGATAAAGGGGGTACGTTGGAGGCGTCGCCTTCAAACCACCGTTTCGAGCCGTAACGGTCTCAAGAACTCGTTATTTTTGCATGCGCCCTGAAACAGGACGCCTGCGTGGTCAGGGATTCCCAGGGGACGTGTCCCCTGGGTGGGGTGCAGGGGTGAACCCCCTGTAAGAGGGCCTTTTCTGCCAGACTAACGTGCCGGGGAACGGCTGTTCCCCGGCGCGAAGCATATTCGGCGGTCATTCGGACGGCGCTTTTACGATCCCTTTCGGTTGCGGATAGCGGTAGATCTTACCGAGATAGTTCTCGAGCACGACCTCGTTGTCGTCGCGCGAAACGACGTATTCGTACCCGACGGGGATCTTGCCGCCGCCGCCGGGCGCGTCGATGACGTACCTTGGCAGCGCGTAGCCGGAGATATAGCCCCTGAGCGCGTGCATGATCTCGATGCCCGTCTCCACGCGCGTGCGGAAGTGCCCGATGCCGCAGCTCAGGTCGCACTGGTAGAGATAATACGGGCGGACGCGCATCTTTACGAGCCCCAGCAGCAGCCGTTTCATGGTTTCGACGTTGTCGTTGATCCCGCGCAGCAGCACCGTCTGGTTGCCGAGCGGGATACCCGCGTCCACGATCGCCGCGCAGGCGCGCGCGGCCTCCGGCGTGAGCTCTTTGGGATGGTTGAAGTGTGTGTTGATCCAGAGCGGATGGTACTTTCTGAGCATATCGGTCAGCTCGTTCGTGATGCGCATCGGCAGCACGACGGGCACCCGCGTTCCGATGCGGATGATCTCCACGTGGTCGATCGCGCGCAGCGACGCGATGATGTGCTCGAGCCGTGCCGTGGACATCGTGAGCGGGTCGCCGCCGGAGATCAGCACGTCGCGGATCTCCTGATGGCTGCGGATGTAGGAAACCGCCTTCTGCAGCGCGTCCTCGGTGATCACGTCGTCCTCCTCGCCCACCACGCGGCGGCGCGTGCAGTGGCGGCAGTACATCGAGCACTGCAGCGTGACCAGCAGCAGCACGCGGTCCGGATAACGGTGCACC
>CAZIQO010000073.1:0-14359 GCA_964541465.1 uncultured Oscillospiraceae bacterium | reverse complement strand
TGACCGATATCAGACGCCGGAACATGTCCTTCTCGTCTGTGGCGGAAAATCCGTAGAGCGCCATGACGCCCTCCGCAAGATGCAGATGCGTATAGAGCCTGACGCGCTGCCCGGCCGAAAGTTTTTTGAGCGTCATGGCGCTGCAGAACAACTCGTAGCCGACGCCGCCCGCCTCGATCACCGTGCGGTCGGCCCCGACCTCGTCCACAACGCCGCTGATAAATGCGTACAAGTAAGTCCCTCCGTTTCCGGAAAAGCGCCGCCTTTGCGCGCAGAATGCCGTCAGCGGATCCGGAACTCCTCCGCCGCCGGGCCGATCGTGCTGCCGTGGCAGATCGCGGCCGCGAGCGCGTCCGCCGCGTCGTCCGGCTGGGGCGTGCGCTCGAGCGCGAGCAGGAGTTTGACCATCTGCTGCACGGCCCGCTTGTCCGCATGCCCGTTTCCGGTCACGGCGAGCTTGATCTGCATCGGCGTATACTCGTAAAGCGGAAGCCCGGCCTGCTGGGATGCAAGGATCGCCACGCCCCGGCCCGCGCCGACCGCGAACGCCGTCGTGGTGTTCCGGTAAAAGAACAGCTCCTCGAACACCGCCTGATCCGGCCGGAACCTGTCGATGAGCGTGCGCGTGCCGTCGTAGAGCTTCTCAAGCCGCTGCGGCAGCGCCTCGTCCGGGGTCGTTTCGATCACGCCGAAATCCACCGCCGTCAGTTTTGTTCCGGCGGTTTCCACCACCCCGTAGCCGAGGATGGCGTAACCGGGATCGATCCCCAGAATGCGCATGCGCTCACCCGCCCGTACCGCAGACCCGCCGGAAACAACGCGCGCATCCGGTTCGGAAGCGCCGGCCCCGGCGATCCCGCAGACCGTTCCGGCGGTCCAATCGTTTCAACATATTGTAACATGATTGGCACTTTGTGTAAATGAACGGCCCCTTGCGGACGCATTGTTTTTATAAAGCGTTCACAACTTGGATCAGCAGCAGCGCAAACGCGCTCAGCACGAACCAGAGCAGCGAATACAGCGGGCAGATCTGTCCGTAGACGTTCCACCTGCGGTCGGAATAGTCCCACACGCAGAGCCCCATCAGTCCGTTGACCACGGCGCCCGTAACGAACTCAATCGCCGTGATGATCACCGCGCCGGCGGCGCACAGCATGGCGTACGAAAGCATGTCCAGACGTGCGGAAACGCCCGCGAGCAGCACGAGCGACGCGCCGCCCGCGAGAAACATCGACACATGCGAAAAGCCGCGCCAGAAATGCTCCAGCGCGACGTATACGCCCCCGCCGAGAAAAAACAGCAACCCGTATCGCACGCTTCTAGCATGCGCAGCGCGGCGCTATTCTATCGGCCCGCCCGGCGCGGAAAAGCGTTCGTCGGCGCGCGGCGGCGGGAGCCGTTCGATGCGCGCGGCGGACACCTCGTACGCGACGCGCTCCTCGACGCGGCCGCCGCCCAGGTCCTTGCGGTACACGCGGCTCTGAAGCCGGCCCTCCGTCCACACCATGTCGCCCGCGTGCCAGTCGGCCGCCGCGCGCGCGTTATGCCCCCAGGCGATCACCGGAATTGTATCGTGCCGGCCGAACGCGCGCTCCACCGAAAGGAACAGGTCGCAGATCTCTCGCCCCAGAGGCGTTTTTCGGTAAACCGGCTCGTGCCAGATGCTTCCCGTCAGCTCCGCGCTGTTTTCCGGCGGCATCGTGCAGAGCGAAAGCCCCATGGCGTACGCCACGATCAGCAGCCTGCTGCCCGCGTCGTCCACGCGCCGGTAGGTCCGTATCTGCCCGCTGACGGCCACGGGGTCCCCCGCCCGCACGGCGCGCTGCAACAGGCGCTCCTGCGCGAGCACGCAGACGGTGTCAACCACGCCGCTTTGCCGCGGAACGGCGATATGAAACAGATAGAAGGGCCGCCCGCAGCAGACGTGGCTGAAGGCCGGCGTGTCCGCCGCTTCGCCGCAGATGTTCAGCCGATTTGTCGCGCGCATTGTGCAAACGCTCCTTTGTGCCGATTTACCGTCATTCTATTCCCGCAGGTGCGGAAACATGACGGCGGCGCGCCGGAGCGCAAAAAGGCCGCGGGCGAATGCCCGCGGCCTCAGACTGTTAAAAAGTTCTTTTGCAGGGGTTTCACCCCTGTACCCAACCCAAGGGACACGTCCCTTGGAAATTCCTCACCCCGCAAGCGCCCTCCAGGGCGCTTGCGAAAATGGGTTCTCGGGGCCGTTACGGCCCTGAGCGGTGGTTTGAAGGCTCCGCCTCCAACGTCCCCCCTTTATCGACAAGCCGAGGCCGCGGGCGAACGCCCGCGGCCTCTTTTCACAAAATTCGCCGCTCAACTGCCCGAAGGCGCGTATTTTGCGATCAGCTCGGCAAGCCGTTCCTCGGAGACGCCGAAGTACTCGCGCATGTTCTCCAGCGCGTATTCCGGCCGCTTTTCGGCGATATTGCGCAGGTCCTGAATCGCATCCTCCCACGCGCTCATCGAATACGGCTTCCTCCACTTCGCGATCTGCCGCGGCATCTCGGGGCGCAGCGCCGCCGCCATTTCGTCGAGCAGTGCGGTCGCGCGGTCGCTGTTGAAGTACGTTTCCACCACCTCGACATAGCGTTCCACGCAGTATTCCCGCCAGGAGGCGTTCTTCTTCAGCCCGATATAGATTTCAAAATACGTCAGCGACCCATCCGCCGAGGGAACGCCGTTCGCGTTGAAATACTGGCCGATGATATCGCGCGAGTAGCTCTTGAACCCGAAGTCGAGGTCGTAGAACACCGGGCGCCATTTCACAGTATAGTCCTGCGTGCGCCAGTACTTCTGGTTGAACATGTCGGAGTTGCAGAAATAGGTTTCGGCGATGAAATAGTCCGTAAAGTATTCCACGTCGATCCATTCGCAGAACTGCGCATACACGTCGTCGTCGCTGAGATCCTCGCTTATCGCGAACGCGCGGACGCGCTTGATGTCCGCTTTACCGCCCTTGATCACGGTCTGGTTGCGCCGGATGAAGTCCACCGTGTCGCCGTCCACGCCGTAATGCGTCGAAAGGAACTCCGCGTTCTGGTCCTCGTTGAGATCGTACAGCCCGTTGTACTTGCCGTTGATATAGACCACGACCGGACGCGTGGCGGAATTATCGACATACATCCCTTCGACCAGTGCCGAAATATACGAATCGCGGATGCGCGCCACCGACATGTCCTGCCCGCCGTTTCGCACGACGAGGGCGGAAAACGTCTTGTACTCGTACCCCGGCCAGAACGGATACGTCACGCTGCTCTGCCCGTATCCGGCGCGGAGGTTGATGCTCAGGGATTTCTGCGCGTAGGAAACCGTTCCGGCGCCCTTCGGCTTGATGCCCGCGGGGAATTCCGTGCCGAGCTGGCCGTCGGTTTCGTAATAGGAGATATACGCCAGGCGTTCGACCTTGTCGTCCTTGTCGTTGACGCTCATCACCTCGGCAATCCGCGAAGGATCGCCCGTAATGCAGACGACCGGCACCGTGTGCGGCTCCTCAAACAGATACGTGGCCGTCGTGATCGCGCTGATGAGCTTCCCCGAGCTGTAGGACACCGCCCGCAGCGGCGTGTTTTTGGAGATTGTAACCGGTTCGGTATACTGCTTGGAACGATAGGTCGGCTCGTCGCCGTCGGTCGTATAGTAGATCGTCGCGTTCGGGTCGTCGCAGGTGATCGTAACCGTGAACGTATCGGTATGGTACAGACCCGTTTCGGAGAAAACCGGCTGCGCGGAAACGCCCGTGCTCACGTCGGAATCGTTCTTTTTTCCCTTCGTCGCCGTTTGGAAAAACACCCGCGCGATCGACGGGTCCGACTCCACGCGCCCGCTCGTGATACCCGGCGAGAGCGCGCCCGTGTCGAACGCGTCGGCCAGATTCCCCTCCGCGTCGGTCAGCACGATCGTCTCCCCGGCGGGAGAGATGCCGAACGGCGCCACGCCGCTCGTCTGCCGCGTGGTGTGGGACGTGGCCTCGATGACGAGATAGCCGCCCGCTTCGATCGTCAGGCCGTCCAGACTGAATTTCTGCGGCTCGTCGGGATCGTCGCTGAGATACCAGCCCGTCAGATCGACCGCTTCCGTTCCGCCGTTGTGCAGTTCGATCCAGTCGTTGTCGGAGGATTTGATCTCCTGCACCGCGGAGACCTCGCTGATGAACACCCCGTTCTGATCGAAACAGCCGATCTGGTCGGCTGTTTCATATCCGTATGCGTTTTCGTAGCCCGGCGTCGGCAGCGCAAAATATCGCAAATTCTGATCGTCGTCCAGTCCGACGGAGACGTTCTCCCGCGTGATGCCGGTGAGCGAAATGCTCTCGGTGCGCATGCCGTCGATCGTGGTCAGGTAGACCTCATTCTCCTCGTCGGAAAGCCGGAACGACGCGTGCAGTTCCCCGTCCGTGCGGTCCTTGCCGGAAAGATAGATCAGCTTGTACCCGCCCGCCTCGATCGTGACATCCGGCAGCGCCCAAAGATACAGATCGTCGGCGTTGTCGGAGAGGAAATACCCCAGTAAGGAGATCGGCTCGGAGGAGAAGTTCCGAAGCTCGACCCACTCCGAACGGTCCCCGTCGGAGTCGACAGCGGAAAGCGTGTTGTACTTGAGCACCTCGTTGATATGGACCGGATCGCTCTTCCCCATCTGGTTCATCGAAAGACTGGTGAACGTATCGGCGCTGTTTTCGGCCTCGAACGTCGGAAACGCCGTGTAGACCGACACGCCGTCCGCGTCCTTCACCACGGAAACGCCCTCCGGAACGCCCGTCTCCCACTCGATCCTGTCGATCGTGTTCCCCTGCAGGTCCGACAGTACGAGGCAGGTGTCCTCCCGTCCGAGCTTGAACGACGTATGGATGCCGTTGTCCGCGGCGTCGTCCCCGAGGCCGGAGAGATAGATGCAGACGTAGCCGTCCGCCGGGACGGTCGCCGCGGAAAACTGCCACTTGAGCGGATCGGTTTCGTCGTCGGAAAGACAGTAGTTCTCCAGACGAACGGCGGACGTGCCCTCGTTATGCAGTTCCACCCATTTATAGCCGCTCTCATCCGAATTCGGCATAACCTCGCTGATGACGAGCGTGTCCAGATTCTGCGCGGCGAACACCTCGTCGAGCGTATCGTAGATCTCGTCCTCCTCGTTCGCCGCTCCGGGCGTGGTCACCGCGCAGTAGCCGAACGTTCCGTCGCTTCTTCGCGCGTAGGATACGTCCGTATAGAGCGCGGGCACCTCCATCTGCACGACGATCCCGTAATACGCGTCGGTGACGAACAGATAGTCGCCGCTCTTGCTCAGCCCAAAGCCCGTGCACGCAGCGCTCGCGCTCTCCGTCGCGGTCGCGTCCGCCGCGTACAGCAGCAGATACTCCCCCGCGCCGAGCGTCGTGCCGTCCGGGAAAACGTATTTGTGCAGATCGCGCATGTTGTCGGACACGCCGTAGCCGGAAAGATCGATCGATGCGGTGCCCGGGTTATACAGTTCGATCCAGTCCGGCGTGCCGGCCACGTCGTCGACAAGGGAGCGTTTGTTGCTCGAAACGATCTCGCTGACCACAAGCGAGCCCTCGCTGGAAGCGCTCGTCGTCACCGCGGAGCACGCGGTTGCGAACGACAGGAATACCGCTAAAAAAAAGCAGATAAAAATCGTATTCTTCCCGCTCAGATGCATTCGCTTTTACCTCTCGTGGCATTATATCATAACGGCGCGGGATTGAAAACCGTCCGCATGGTATTTCAGAAAATGTTACAATATGCTATTTTTCGGTATTTGACGGAACTCTGGTAATACGATATGATTAAAGTGCAATATTAAATATGAAGAATATTAGGTGGATCGACCGCCGCGAAAGGAGCGTCATGAAAACCGTAGGATATCTGATCAGTCATAAAAACAGCGAGCGACGACGCGCGCTGCTGCCGCACGATTTGGAGCGCGTCGAGCACCGCGCGCAGCTCGTTGTGGAAAGCGGTTACGGCGACGTTCTCGGCTGTTCCGACGGCGATTACCGCGCAGCCGGCGCGTTCGTCGCGGACCGCAAGATGGTGCTCGGCTGCGATGTGCTCGTCGATGTCAAACTCGGCGACGCGGATTACATGCATCTCGTCGCGCCCGGCAAAACGCTCGTAGGATGGGCGCACGTGGTGCAGAAAACGGAGTTTACCGACGCCGTGATCGAAGGACGGCACACCGTGATCGCCTGGGAGGACATGGTGGAGAAGGGCCGCTACCTGTTTTACCGCAACCGCGAGCTGGCCGGCGAAACGGCCGTGCTGCAGGCGTTCACCTGCTACGGGCGCATGCCGTACGACTGCCGCGTCGCCATCATCGGCAACGGCATGACCGCGCACGGCGCGCACCGCATCCTCAGCGGGCTCGGCGCAAAGGTCGACATCTTCCCGCGGAAGCTGGAGAGCCTGTTCCGCGAGCGCATGGTCGAATACGACGTGCTGGTCAACTGCGTGATGTGGGACACGCGCCGCAGCGACCGGCTGATCTACCGGAGCGACCTAGCCCGGCTCAAGCGCGGCTGCATGATCGTGGACGTGAGCTGCGATCCGAATCTGGAGATCGAAACCTCGCATCCGACGACGATCGACGACCCCGTGTACACCGTCGACGGCGTGCTGCATTACGCGGTGGACAACACGCCCGCCATGGCGTACCGAACCGTGAGCGAGATCATCAGCCGCCAGTTCACGCCGTATGTCGATTCTCTCGTTACGTCGCACACAAAGCCGGTTCTTGACTCTGCGGTGGCGATCCGCAACGGCGTCGTGCTCGACCCCAAGATCTTCGAGTTCCGCAGCCGCCGCGCGCATCCGCGCAGACGCGTCGAAGCGTAAGGAACGTTATCCAGGGGCTCCGCCCCTGCACCCTGCCAAAGGGCAGACCCTTTGGAAACCCTTATTTTAAATATAACAATACAGAAACCGCGGATTCCAAGGGCCGACGGCCCTTGGCGGGTATTTGAGGGCGGAGCCCTCAAGGCATTTCTCCTGCAGGGGCTCTGCCCCTGCACCCCGCCAAAGAGCGAGCCCTTGAAAACCCTTGTTTTGAATATACAATACAAAAACCGCGGGTCCCAAGGGCCACCGGCCCTTGGCGGGTGTTTGAGGGCGGAGCCCTCAAAACGTTTCTCCCGCAGGGGCTCCGCCCCTGCACTCCGCCAAAGGGCAAACCCTTTGGAAACCCTTGTTCTAAATACAACAATACAAAAATCGCGGGTCCCAAGGGCCGCCGGCCCTTGGCGGGCGTTTGAGGGCGGAGCCCTCAAGAAAAAAGCCCCGCAGATTTACCTGCGGAGCTTTGATTCGCAAATCCTGATCCCGGTCAGTCGACCAGCTCGAGAATCACCATCTCGGCTGCGTCGCCGCGGCGCGGCCCGAGTTTGTACATGCGGGTGTATCCGCCCTTCTTGCCGTCCTCCGCGCGCTTTGCATACTTCGGCGCGATGTCGCGGAAGAGCTTTTCCACCATGGGATGCGTGCGTTCCTTCGTACGCTCGGCGTAGTCGCTCTTGGACTCGTCCTTGGGCTTGAACTCCGGCACGTCGTAAAGATACGCCATGATCGCGCGGCGTGCGGCGAGCTTGCTCGGCTTGTCGTTGACGGCCTCGCGCTTGATGATCTGCGACTTCTCGTTGCGCGATTCCTTCTCGACGGTCTCGCTGTTATCGTATTCCTTCACCGCCAGCGTAATGAGCTTTTCGGCAATCGAACGGATCTCCTTGGCGCGGGCTTCGGTCGTGATGATCTTGCCGTTCCAAAGGAGCGCCGTGGTCTGATTCCTCAGAAGCGCCACGCGCTGGTCGGAAGCCTTGCCTAATTTTCGGTTAGCCATACTGCTTTCTCCTTATTCATCGTGTGCGCGCAGCGACAGGCCGAGCGCGCTCAGTTTTGCCTGCACTTCCTCGAGCGACTTGCGGCCGAGATTGCGAACCTTCATCATCTCTTCCTCGTCGCGCTGCACGAGCTCCTCGACGGTGTTGATCCCCGCACGCTTGAGGCAGTTGTACGAACGGACGGAAAGATCGAGATCCTCGATGTTCATCTCCAGGATCCGTTCCTTCTTGCTCTCCTCCTTCTCGACGAGGATCTCGACGCCGGACACATGGTCCGTGAGGTTGATGAACAGCGCCAGATGCTCGGTGAGGATCTTGGCCGCAAGGCTCGCGGCCTCGTCCGGCTTGATGCTGCCGTCCGTCCAGATTTCGAGCGTGAGCTTGTCGAAGTCCGTAATCTGGCCGACGCGCGTGTTCTCGATGGTGAAGTTCACCTTCGTGATCGGCGTAAAGATCGAATCGATCGCGATCTCACCGATGGGCATGTCGTGGCGCTTGTTGCGCTCGACCGGCACATAGCCGCGCCCGTGCTCGAGCATGATCTCCATGTGCAGCTTCGCGCCCTTGTCCAGCGTCGCGATGTGCAGATCGGGATTGATGATCACGACGTCGGAATCCGGCAGGATGTCCTTCGCCTGGACCTCGCACTCGCCGGCCGCGTCGATGATCACCTTTTTCGGCCCGTCGGAATACAGCTTGCAGCGGAGTTCCTTGAGGTTGAGGACGATCTCCGTAATATCTTCCTTGACGCCCTCGACGACCGAAAACTCATGCAGCACGCCGTCGATGCGAAGGCTTGTAACCGCCACGCCGGGCAGACTCGAAAGCAGCACGCGGCGCATGGAGTTGCCAAGCGTCGTGCCGAATCCGCGTTCCAACGGCTCCACGACGAATTTGCCGTAGTCCTCCGTCAGTTCGACGCATTCGAGTTTGGGCTTTTCGATCTCTATCATGTCATACCCTCCTTCGTTTTGTCTGTTGCGGTCCGCCTGTTTCCGTCGGCTTACCTGGAGTAGTACTCAACGATGAGATGCTCTTCGATCGTCAAGTCGATATCGTCTCTCGAGGGCAGCGCGGCGACCTTGCCGGTCAGCTTTTCGGCGTCCAGTTCGAGCCACTTCGGAACGGTCCGGGCGGCTCCCTGCTCCTTGAGGGTTTTGAAGTATTCGCTGTCGGCGCTCTTCTCGCGGATGGTGATCACGTCGCCCGCCTTCACAAGGAAGGAAGGAATGTCGACCTTCTTGCCGTTGACGCGGACGTGCCCGTGCGTCACAAACTGACGCGCCATGGGGCGCGACTCGCCGAAGCCGAGGCGATAGCATACGTTGTCAAGCCTGCGCTCGAGGAGCGAAAGCATGTTCTCACCGGTGACGCCGCGCATGTTCGTGGCCATCTCATAGTATTTCCGAAACTGCGCTTCCATAATCCCGTAGGCCCTGCGGACCTTCTGCTTCTCGCGCAGCTGGATGCCGTATTCGGACTGCTTCTTTCTGCCCTGCCCGTGCATTCCCGGAGGGGTATGCCGCTTGCTGACGGCGCATTTTTCGGTAAAGCAACGGTCGCCCTTGAGGAAGAGCTTCGTGCCTTCCCTGCGGCACTGCCTGCAGACGGAACCTGTATATCTAGCCATTACGCATTCCCTCCTTACACTCTTCTGCGCTTGGGCGGGCGGCACCCGTTGTGCGGGATGGGCGTCACGTCCTTGATCATGTTGACATCCAGCCCCGCCGTCTGGAGGGCGCGGATCGCCGACTCGCGGCCGGAACCGGGGCCCTTGACATAGACCTCCACGGTCTTGAGCCCATGCTCCATCGCGCCGCGCGCGGCCGTTTCCGCCGCCATCTGTGCGGCGAACGGCGTGGATTTCTTGGACCCGCGGAACCCGAGCGAGCCTGCACTCGACCAGCTGATCGCGTTGCCCTGCAGATCGGTGATGGTCACAAGCGTATTGTTGAAGGAGGACCGGATATGGGCCGCGCCGCGCTCGATGTTTTTGCGCTCGCGGCGTTTGCGCGTCGCCGCGGTCCTTTTGACCTGTTTTGCTGCTGCCATTCTCGCTTACCTCCTTACCTTCTCTTGCCGCCCTGCGTGCGTTTCGGGCCCTTGCGGGTGCGGGCGTTCTGCTTGGTGCTCTGCCCGCGCACGGGCAGGCCCTTGCGGTGCCGCACGCCGCGGTAGCAGCCGATCTCGATCAGCCGCTTGATGTTCATCGAGGTTTCACGGCGCAGGTCGCCTTCCACCCGGACGTTGTGGTCGATGTAATCTCTCAGCTTGGAAACGTCGCTTTCGGACAGGTCGCGCACGCGGATGTCGGGATCGACGCCGGTCGCGGCCAATATTTCCGTAGCGGTTTTGCGGCCGATCCCAAAGATGTAGGTCAAACCGATTTCAATCCGTTTGTCCCTGGGAAGGTCTACGCCAGAAATACGTGCCATATCGTTCCTTTACCTCCGTAATTGTTGAAAATGGATTCCTCTATATTTCCATCCGCCGGAAAACGCATACGTCGCCGCACGCGCAGCCGCTCCGACGGTTTTGATTTCCCGTCAACCCTGCTTCTGCTTGTGCTTGGGGTTCTCACAGATGACCATGACGCGGCCCTTGCGCTTGATGATCTTGCATTTCTCGCAAATGGGTTTCACACTCGGTCTTACTTTCATGGTGGTTCTCCTTTCGCTCTTATCGAAAACCTGTTTGGGTCAGTTCTTGCCGCGCCAGGTGATGCGCCCGCGCGTTAAATCGTATGGGGACAGCTCGACCGTGACCTTGTCCCCCGGCAGGATGCGGATGAAGTTCATCCGCAGTTTCCCCGATATCGTTGCGAGTATCTTGTGCCCGTTCTGGAGCTTCACCTCGAACATTGCGTTCGGGAAAGAATCCGAAACCACACCTTCCACTTCGATGACATCCTGTTTAGACAAGCTATCCCTCCTAATCGTTGGACTCCGCGTTATAGCCGAGCGCATGGAGCGCTTTCCGCACGTCCGCGTCCAGAATCGCCCGTCCGCCGGCCATACGCGCCCCGATCTCCTCCGCACGGCACGGTTCGACGTGCAGATGCATCAGCTTTTTCTTCTTCGGCTTCGAGAGCTTCCTCTTCTCGCCGTCGCAGAGCAGCACATGGTTCTCGTCGCATACGCCGACGATCACGAACGCGCGGCCTTTGTCGCGTCCCGCCCGGGATACGCAGACGGCTCCGATCGCGGGTTCGTTCATCCGTCTACCCCTCCTCGTGCAGCGTCAGCAGCCGCGGTTCCCCGTCCGTGACGGCGACGGTGTTTTCGTAGTGCGCCGATGGTTCCCCGTCGGCGGTCACAACCGTCCATCCGTCGGAAAGCTGGTAGACGTCCGCCGTTCCGAGGTTGATCATCGGCTCGATGGCGATCGTCATCCCGGCCTCCAGCCGCGCGCCGTGTCCGAAGCGGGTGTTGTCCCAGAAATTCGGGACCTCCGGGTCCTCGTGCATCTTCCGTCCGATGCCGTGCCCGACCAGTTCGCGCACGACCCCGTAGCCGTGGTCCTCCGCATAGGTCTGCACCGCCTTGGCGATATCGGAGATCCGGTATCCGACCCTGACGAAGCGCAGCCCCTCGAAGAAGCACTCCTTCGTGATGCGTACGAGCGCGCGCACCTCGTCGGAAACGTCGCCGATCAGGATCGTACGCGCCGCGTCGCCCTGAAACCCGTCGAGCACCGCGCCGACGTCCACGGACAGGATATCGCCGTTCTTCAGGCGGTATCTGCCCGGAATCCCGTGCACCACCTGCTCGTTGACCGACGTGCAGATGCTCTTGGGATAGCCGTTGTAGTCGAGGAACGAGGCCGACGCACCGCGGCTTTTGATATACGCCGCCGCCATCTCGTTCAGCTCGCCCGTCTGCATTCCGACGCATGCGCGCTCCGAAAGCAGGTTCAGCGTTTCCTCCACAACGCGCCCCGCGGCGTCCATCTTCTCGATATCGGCCGGGGACTTGATCGTGATGCCGCTCATTCCGCCAGCACCGAAAGGATCAGCGAGGTTACGACGTCCATGCCGGCGTCGCCGTCCACCGTCGAGAGAATGCCCTTCTGCCGGTAGTAATCGATCAGCGGCCTGGTCGAACGCTCATATACCACAAGGCGGTTGCGGACCGTATCCTCCCGGTCGTCGTCCCGCTGGTAGAGCCGTCCGCCGCAGGCGCACGTATCCGACGCATGCGTGGACACGTGGTACGCAGCCCCGCACTCCGGGCACATCCGGCGCCCGCCGATCCGCTCGATCAGCTTTTCGTCCGGCACGTCGATGTTGATCACGGCGTCCACGCCGCAGAGCCTGCCGAGCGCCTCCGCCTGGGCGAGCGTGCGCGGGAATCCGTCGAAGAGAAACCCGTTTCGGCAGTCGTCCGCCTGGATGCGGTTCTGCACCATGCCGAGGATCACGTCGTCCGGCACGAGCTCGCCGCGGTCGATGTAGCCCTTCGCGGCCTTTCCAAGCTCCGTGCCTTCGCGCATCTCGGCGCGCAGCATATCGCCCGTGGAGATATGCGCGATGCCGTATCGTTTCGCGATGCGCGCCGCCTGCGTGCCCTTGCCCGCCCCCGGCGGGCCCAGAAAAATCAGTTTCATAGCGATCCCTCCCGCGGTTCCTTCCGCCGGCGATCCGGCGGACCGCCCTTGCGGTTCAGGCCGGAACTGCGGCGCGCCGCCGGCGCGCCGGTCCCGGCAGATTTATCGCGTATGCTCCGCGCGGTCGGTCCAGGTCCGCTCCGATCAGTTCAGGAAGCCCTTGTAATGCCGCATGAGCATATGGCTTTCGAGCTGTTCCGTCGTCTCGAGTGCGACGCTGACCATGATCAGTACGCTGGTCGCGCCGAACGAGCTGGTCTGTCCAAGGCCGTGCAGCGCGATGGTCGGCAGAATCGCCACTACCGCGAGGAAAAGCGAACCGAACATCGTCAGCCGGCTGGAAATTCTGCCGAGGTAGTCGCTCGTCGGCTTGCCGGGGCGGATGCCCGTGATGAAGCCGCCGTTCTGCTGCAGGTTCTTCGCCATTTCGACCGGATTGAACGTCACGCTCGAATAGAAGAACCCGAAGCCCACGATCAGCAGTCCGTATATCAGGAAGTAGATCGTGCTCGTGGAGCCAAGGTACGTCTCGTAGAATGTATAAAACGCGCCGTTCGGCCAGAACTGGGCGATCATGCCCGGGAACTGGATGAACGTCATGGCGAAGATCAGCGGCAGCACGCCGTTTGCGTTCGCCCGCAGCGGCAGATACGTGCTCTGTCCGCCGTACATCTTGCGGCCCACGACCCGCTTTGCATACTGCACGGGGATCCGGCGCTGCGCCTGGTCCACGTGCGTCACCAGCGTGATGAGTCCGAGCACGACAACGAGCAGGACGCCGAACTTCCACCAGGCCATCGTTCCGACGATGAGCTCCTGCACCCAGCCGATCAGCGTATTGGGAACGCGCGATACGATCGACGCGAAGATCAGCATCGAGATGCCGTTTCCGATGCCCTTCTCGGTGATGCGCTCGCCGAGCCACATCAGGAACGCGGTGCCGGCCGTCGAGCAGATGCCGATGGTCGCATACGTCCAGAAGCTGGGGTTGGTCACGTAACTCGAACCGAGGCCGAGGAAGATGCCGATGGACTGCACCATCGCAAGACCAACGCCGGTGTAACGCGTGATGCGCTCGATCTTCTCGCGGCCGTCCTCTTCCTTGTTGAGCCGCTCCAGCGCGGGAATCGCGATGGTGAGCAGCTGCAGGATGATGGACGCGTTGATGTAGGGCGAAATGCCCATCGCAAACAGCGTGAACTGGCTGAACGAACTGCCGGTGAGCAGATCGAGAAACCCGAGGATATCGTACTGCGCCACCGCTTCCTTGAGCAGCGTGGTGTTGACGCCCGGGATCGGGATGAAGCACCCGAGCCGGTAGATCACGATCAGGAGCAGCGTGATGAGGATCTTCTTGCGGATCTCCTTGATCTTGAACGCGTTGACGAACGTCTGGAACATCAGCCGATCACCTCAACACTTCCGCCCGCGGCTTTGATCGCGGTGAGCGCGGATTGAGAGAACTTTGCCGCTTTAACGTCCAGTTTCTTCGTCAGCTCGCCGCCGCCCAAAACCTTCAGGCCGTCCTTTTTGATCTTGCTGATCATACCCGTTTTCTTGAGCATCTCAGCCGTCACTACGGTACCGTCCTCCAACCCGTTGAGGTCGGAAACGTTGATAATCGTGTATTCCTTTGCAAAGATGTTGGTAAAGCCCCGCTTCGGCAGACGGCGCGTCAGCGGCATCTGGCCGCCTTCAAAACCGTTCTTCTTGCTTCCGCTGCGCGCTTTCTGGCCCTTGTGGCCCAGCGTGGAGGTCTTGCCCATGCCGCTGCCGACGCCGCGGCCGACGCGCTTGGGAGCCTTTACGGATCCCGGGGCGGGCTGTAATTCATGCAGTTTCATGTCGCGTGTCCTCCTGCCTTAAACTTCTTCCACCGTGACAAGGTGCCTGACTTTGAAGATC
>CAZIQO010000072.1:0-14792 GCA_964541465.1 uncultured Oscillospiraceae bacterium | reverse complement strand
AGTCTGTCAAAAGAGTTCTTTTGCAGGGGATTACCCCTGCACCCCACCCAATGGACACGTCCCTTGGGAATCCCTGACCCCGCGGGCGTCCTCTATTCCAGGGTGCTTGCGGAAACGGGTTCTCAGGGCCGTTGCGGCCCTGAGCGGTGGTTTGGAGGGAGCCTCCAACGTACTCCTTTTATCGATAAGTTGAAGGCGGAACGCAGGTTCCGCCCTCAGTCTGTCAAAAGAGTTCTTTTGCAGGGGATTACCCCTGCACCCCACCCAATGGACGTGTCCCTTGGGAATCCCTGACTCCGCAGGGCCTTGTCCAGGACGCTTGCGGAAACGGGTTTTTAGGGCCGTTGCGGCCCTGAGCGGTGGTTTGGAGGCGGAGCCTCCAACGTATCCCTTTTATCGATAAGTTGAAGGCGGAACCTGCGTTCCGCCCTCTTTTCTGCGCTATGCTGATTGCTTCGGCTTTTTGACGGCCTTTTTTTCGCCGCGGCCCTCGGCCAGCAGCGGCGGGCAGACCTTGTCGATCACGTCCGCGGTGATGCGGCAGGTCGTGACATCCTCGCGCGACGGGATGTCGAACATGATGTCCAGCATGACGTCCTCGAGGATGGCGCGCAGCCCGCGCGCGCCGGTCTTGCGCTCGAGCGCCTTTTTGGCTACGGCGCGGATGGCGTCCTCGTCGAACGTGAGATCGACGCCGTCCATTTCAAAGAGGCGCATATACTGGCGCGTAAGCGCGTTTTTCGGCTCGGTGAGGATGCGCACAAGCGCGTTCTCGTCGAGGTCCTCGAGCGTGACGATGATCGGCATGCGGCCGACGAATTCCGGGATCAGCCCGAACTTGAGCAGATCCTCGGGCAGGATGTTCTTGAGGATCTCGCCGATGTCCTTCTGCCCGCGGGGCTGCACGTCCGCGCCGAAGCCCATGATCTTGTGGCCGATGCGCTTTTCGATGATCTTGTCGATGCCGGAAAACGCGCCGCCGCAGATGAAGAGGATGTTCGTCGTGTCGATCTGGATGAACTCCTGATGCGGATGCTTGCGGCCGCCCTGCGGGGGAACGGACGCGACGGTGCCCTCGAGGATCTTGAGCAGTGCCTGCTGCACGCCCTCGCCCGATACGTCGCGCGTGATGGACACGTTTTCGCCCTTGCGGGCGATCTTGTCGACCTCGTCGATGTAGACGATGCCCTTGCTGGCCTTCTCCACGTCGTAATCCGCGGCCTGAATGAGCTTGAGCAGGATGTTCTCCACGTCCTCGCCGACGTAGCCGGCCTCGGTGAGGCTGGTGGCGTCCGCGACCGCGAACGGAACGTCCAGGATGTGCGCGAGCGTCTGCGCGAGCATCGTCTTGCCGCAGCCGGTGGGCCCGAGCATGATGATGTTGCTCTTTTGCAGCTCGACGTCGTCGCTCTTTGCGACGCCGGCGTTGATGCGCTTATAGTGGTTGTAGACCGCCACGGAGAGCGCACGCTTCGCCAGATCCTGTCCGATCACGTACTGATTGAGCTGATCGAGGATCTCGCGGGGCTTGGGGATATTCGTCAGGTCGATGGGCTCGGCCTCGATATCCTCCTCTATGATCTCGCGGCACAGCTCGACGCACTCGTTGCAGATGTTGACGCCGGGGCCCGCGATGATGCGGCGAACGTCCTCCTGCGCCTTGCCGCAGAACGAGCAGCGCACATTGGACGGATCTTCATTCTTCGCCATATTTCACCTCATACCTATCTGCGCGGCGGGAAGACCTCGTCGATCAGTCCGTACGCGCGCGCCTCCTCGGCGCTCATGTAGTTGTCGCGCTCGGAATCCTGCGTGACCCGCTCGACGGTTTGCCCCGTGCGCATGGCAAGAATTTCGTTGAGCCGCTTTTTCGTCTTCAGGATCTGTTCCGCCTGGATGTTGATGTCGGTGGCCTGACCCTGCGCGCCGCCGCTGACCTGGTGGATCATGATCTCGGCGTTTGGCAGCGCCTTGCGCTTGCCCTTCGCGCCGGCTGCGAGCAGGAACGCGCCCATCGAAGCCGCGAGCCCTACGCAGATGGTGGCCACTTCACATTTTATATACTGCATCGTGTCGTAGATGGCCATTCCTGCGCTGACGGAGCCGCCGGGCGAGTTGATGTAGAGGTTGATGTCCTTATCCGGGTCGTCGCCCTCCAGAAAAAGCATCTGCGCGACCACGATGTTGGCCGTATCGTCGTCGATCGGTCCGCCGATGAACAGGATACGGTCCTTGAGCAGGCGCGAATAGATATCGTAGGAACGTTCGCCCTGGTTGGTCTGCTCGACGACCATCGGAATCAGATTCATGGTATTCCCTCCTTGCCTGAGCGGGAATCGGGGTTACGCCTTGGGCTCTTCCCCGGCGTTCCCGGCATCGTCGGCTTTGCTCTCCGCCGGCTTCTTTGCGGGGGCCTTTTTCGCCGCCGCGGGCTTCTTCTTTTCCGCCTTTTCCGGCTTGCCGGGCACGATGCGCACGCTGTCGGTGATGATTTGGACGGCCTTCTTGGCGAGCACGCGGTCGGTCAGATACTCCCGGTCGTCGTCGGAAAGCGATTCTTCCAGTTCCTCGGCCGTCTTTCCGGTGCCCTCGGCGTATTCGGCGATCATCGCCTTGAGGTCCTCCTCGGCGCACTCGAGCGCTTCCTTTTCGACCACGGCCTCGATGACAAGCTGCATCTTGACGCGTGCAAGCGCCTCCGGACGGTAGCTCTCCTTGAGCTTGGCAGGGTCGGTGTTGGTGTACTTGCAGTAATCCTCAAGGGAGAGGCCGCTCATGCGGAGCCGGTAGGCCAGATCCTGCAGCATGCTGTTGACCTGCCGGTCGACCATCACGGCCGGGATTTCGACGATCGCGTTGTCGGAGGCGGTCTTGAGCGCCACGTTTTCGATCGCGGTGGCGCGGTTCTTTTCCGCCTGCTCGACCATCTTCGCCTTCTTGTCGGCAACCAGCGCGTCGAGCGTGTCGAAATCGGAGACATCCTTGGCGAACTCGTCGTCGAGCGCGGGCAGTTCCTTGACCTGAACCGCCTTGATCTTGACGGCGAACACCGCGTCCTTGCCCGCGAGGTTCTTGGCGTAATCGTCCGGGAAACGAACCGGGACGTCCTTTTCCTCGCCCGCCTTCATGCCGACGAGCTGCTCCTCGAAGCCTGGGATGAACGTGCCGGAGCCGAGGATGAGCACCTGATCCTCGGCGGTTCCGCCGTCGAACGGCTTGCCGTCGATGCTGCCGGAATAGTCGAGCACCACGCGGTCGCCGTTTTCGGCGGCGCGGTCGACCTCAAGGAAGCGCGCATTTTTTTCGCGTTCCTTTTCAATTTCGGCCATGACCTCGGAATCCTCAACAGTATACGTTGGCTCGGGGACTTCTATACCCTTGTATACGCCGAGCGTGACCTCGGGTTTGAGCTGCACCTCGGCGGTGAAAACCACGCCGTCGGCCAGCCCGATGGTTGTGATGTCGATGGAAGGTTCGTCCACGGCGGTGAGGTCGTGCTCCTCGAGCGCGGCGTCGTACGCGTCGCCCCACGCGAGCTTGAACGCATCCTCGTAGAACGCGCCTTCGCCGTAGAGATTTTCAATGACCTTGCGCGGTGCTTTCCCCTTGCGGAAGCCGGGGACGTTATAGCGTTTTACGGTTTTCCGATACGCCTGTTCGACGGCGGAACCGAATGTTTCGGGCGAAACGGTGATCGTCAGTTTTGCGCGGTTGTTTTCCAGTTTTTCAAAGGTTGCCATGTGTTCCTCCATGTCCGGCAAATCAAAATCGGCATATTTGGCCAGTATCAATAAATATTAGCATAAACGCTCCTCGAATGCAACCCAAAATCCAGATCCGGCGCGGTTCTCGCAATGCGCCGCGCGCGGCGCGGAAGAAAAGCGGCCGGGACCTTGTTGCGGGCGCGCGATATATAGTATACTATTCCAAAACCTGGCAAACGGGGTCCATCGGGAGAACGGGAGGAACGCATGCTCGACAGAAAACAGATGGTTACGCTCGGCAATCTGCCGCAGAAGATCCACATCAAAAGCGAGGACGAAACCAACCCGGTGCTGCTGTTTCTGCACGGCGGGCCGGGCGTATGCAACCGGCATACGATCATGAAGGACCACGCCGACCTTGCGCGCACCTTTACCATGGTCGCGTGGGACCAGCGCGGCAGCGGCGGATCGTATTGGGGTGCCAAAGCGGAAACGCTCACGATCGACCATCTGGTGGAGGACGCCAGCGAGCTGGTGGACTGGCTCTGCCGGACGTTTCACAAGGACAAGATCTTTATCATCGGCGGGAGCTGGGGGTCGGAGCTCGGCACGTACCTTGCCTTCCGCCATCCGGAGCACATCGCCGCCTATGTGGGGTTCGGGCAGGTGGTCAACGGCGCGAAGAACGAGGAGATCAGCTACGGCTTCGCCATGGAGGAGGCCGTGAAAGCGGGGGACGAGAAGTCCGTCGCCATTCTGAAGAAGGTCGGCCCGCCGGTCATGGGCGTGTACAGGGGCGGTTTCGACGGTATGATGGCGCAGCGCCGCGTGATGATGAAATACGGCGGCTATTCGCAGAGCAGCAAAAAGCGCAGCTACTTCCGCTCGTTCGTCGTTCCGGTGTTCCTTTCGGGCGAATACAGCGTTTCGGACCTGATCGGCCTCGTCAAAGGCTATAAATTCGTACTGACCCATATGTGGAGCGCCGTCGGAGAGACGGATTTTCCGAAAACCTGCACGAAGTTCGACGTGCCGTTTTTCGTGTTCGACGGCGTGTTGGACCAGAATACGCCGTCTTCGCTCGTACAGGCGTGGTTCGACGCCATCGAAGCGCCGCAAAAGGAGCTCGTCTGGTTTGAACAATCCGGCCACAATCCCATGGGGGACGAACCGGAACGGTTCAAGGCCCTGCTGATCGACCGCCTGACGGCAATTCGGGATAAGGAGAAAAACGTATGAACGAACCGGGCGCACAGCCGATCCCCCGCATTCGCTTCCCCGAAAAAATCGGGTTCTGCACCTTCTCCACGGCGAGCAACGTCGTCTACCAGTTCAAGAGCATCTACTACCTGTTCTTTCTGACCAATGTGGTGAAGCTCAACGTCGCGGTCGCCGGGCTGATCCTGACCATCGGCACGATCTGGGACGCGGTCAACGACCCGCTCATCGGCTTCTGGGCGGTCAACCATAAGTTCAAAAACGGCGAGCACGTCCGCCCGCTGGCCATCTGGTTCGCGCTTCCGTGGGCGGTGACGGTCGTTCTGCTGTTTACGAACTTCGGGCTTGAAAACCGGCTGGCGATCGCGGCCGCGCTGCTCGTCTATCTGGTGTTCGAGCTGTTCAATACGTTCGTGGGCATTCCCTACAACAGCATGGGCAGCCTGGCGACCAACCTCGACGCCGACCGCCGCTCGATCAACGTATACCGCAACTTCGGCGGCGCTCTGGGCGCGGGCATCGGCGCGGTGGCCTGCCTGCCGCTGCTCAACCTCTTCGGCGCGCTGGATCAGGACGGCAACCTCATCGACGCGACCAGCTCGCGCGGGTTTCTGCTCACCGCGTGTGTGATGGGGCTCGTGTGCGTCACGGGATGCCTCGTGCACTTTTTTACGACCCGGGAGCGCGTCAAACCCATTTCGGAGGACGACGAGAAACTCTCCGTCGGGACCGTGTTCAAAATGCTCTTTTCCTGCAAATCGTGGGTTCTGAACATGTTTTACATCATCTGCTACGGTGTGATCAACCTGCTTCTGATGAGCTGCATCACCTACTACGCGACCTACGTGCTCCACAGCACCGCGGCGGCGACCGCCATTCAGGCGGCGTATCTTGCGGCGTCCATCGGCTCGTCGTTCCTCGTTTCGGTCATCGACCGCCGTCTCGGCCGCAAGAAGACCATGCTCGCGGCCGCCGCGCTGTTCATCCTGGGCAAGATCTGGTTCGTGATCGACCCGTCCTCGCTCGGCGCGATCTACGTCAACGCCGTTACGGTGGGCATTGCGGTCACGATCACGTTCGTGATGTTCAACACGAACCGGAACAACATCGTGGACCTCATCGAGTGGCGGGCCGGCCGCCGGCTCGACAGCCTTGTCTCCACGGCGGACAACCTCGCCAGCAAGCTCGCCGTCGCGGGGGCCACGTGGCTCGTCACCGCCGCGCTTTCGGCCAGCGGATTCGACGCGGACCTCAAGATTCAGCCGCAGCAGGCGATCAACACGATCGACGCCGTGCTCGGCTGGGTGCCCATGCTCGTGGCCGTGGTGATGATGGTCGTGATCTGGTTCCTCAATATCGACAAGGACATGGAGAAGATGAACGCCGAAAAACTGGCGCAGTCCGCGCGCTGACGGACGGAACGGCCGGGGTCCGGTTTTCCGGACGAACGTGAAAAGCGTCTTCGGCATCGGCTTTTTGCGTTGACATTTGGTCCCCGGATACGGTATATTGATTGCGGACAATTTCATATTCGGATGACGGCATCGGGAGAGACCGCGTAAGCGGAGCCGAAGGGGAACGCGCAGCAAACTCTCAGGCGAAAGGACCGACGCCCGACGAAGCTTCGGAAAGCCGCCAGGACGGCGGCACCGACGAGGCAATTTCGCGTCCGGGAATTCGGGCGGACGCGAAAGAATCTTTCAGGTTCAGATACGGGGCGCGCGCTGAAAAGCGCGCCCCGGTTTTCTGTTTTGGGGGAAACGAATCGTTTCCCGATCACCCCGCATCCTATCCTATATCATGCAAGCTGGAGGTAAACGTATGAATCTGCCGAACGACCGCAAGTACACGAAATCCCATGAATGGCTTCTGGACCTTGGAAACGGGACCTACCGCATCGGGCTGACCGACTTTGCGCAGGAATCCCTGGGCGACATCGTATTTATCGACCTGCCGCAGGCCGGCGACGCGCTGACGAAGGAAACCTCGCTCGGCGACGTGGAGAGCGTCAAGGCCGTCTCCGAGATCGTCAGCCCGGTGAGCGGCCGGGTGTCCGCCGTCAACGGCGAACTTGCCGGCTCGCCCGAGTGCATCAACGCCGCGCCGTACGACGCCTGGCTCGTGGAGGCGGCCGACGTGACCGCGTTCGCCGAGCTTCTGGACGCGGAAGCCTACAAGACCGTCTGCGAGCAGGCGTAGCCCGCGCGAACGCGAGAGGAGGGATTGCCTTGGGCAGTTATCTGCCGTCCACCGAAGAACAGCGCAGGGAGATGCTGAACGCCGTCGGCGTTTCCGGCGCGCAGGAATTGTATGCGGATCTCCCGGCCGGACTGCGGGAGCAGGCGGCCGCCGCTGCGGCCGCGCTGCCGAAAGGCGTTTCGGAATTCGAGGCGCTGCAGCGGCTCAGGGAGCTTTCAAAGAAAAACCGCGTGTTCGACGCGGTCTTCCGCGGCGCAGGCGCGTATTGGCACTATATTCCGCCCGTCGTAAGCCGCGTCGCCGCCAAGGAGGCGTTCGTCACCGCGTATACGCCCTATCAGCCGGAGATCAGCCAGGGCGTGCTGCAGTCGATCTTCGAATATCAGACGGTGATCGCGGAGCTTGCCGGCATGGATGTTGCCAACGCGTCGGTCTACGACGGCGCGTCGGCCGCGGCGGAGGCCGCCGCCATGTGCCGCGAGCGGAACCGCGGACGGACGCTGCTTTCTGCGGGGCTCAATCCCGAAGCGGCCGAAACCGTCAAAACCTACTGCTTCGGCGCGGACGAGGAGACGGAGACGGTTCCGCTCCGGGACGGCGCGGTCGATCTGGATGCGCTGAAGGCTGAGCTGAACGGGAGTACGGCGGGCGTCATCGTGCAGTCGCCGAACTACTTCGGCGTGATCGAGGACGTGCCCGCCATTGCTGAACTCGTCCATGCGGCGGGCGCGAAACTCGTCGTGAGCGTGAACCCCGTCGCGGCGGCGCTGCTCAGAACGCCGGGCGAGTGCGGCGCGGACGTGGCCGTCGGCGACGGCCAGCCGCTCGGCATGCCGCTTTCGTTCGGGGGGCCGTACCTCGGGTTCATGGCCTGCAGAAAGGATCTGGTGCGGCGGCTGCCGGGCCGCATCGTCGGGCAGACGAGCGATTCCGCCGGCAGGCGGTGTTTCGTGCTGACGCTGCAGGCGCGCGAGCAGCATATCCGCCGCGAGAAGGCGTCCAGCAACATCTGTTCGAACGAGGCGCTCTGCGCGCTGACCGCCGCCGCGTACTGCGCGGCCATGGGGCCGGCGGGGCTGATAGAAGTCGCGCGGCAGTGCTGCGACAAGGCGCACGTGCTGGCCGACGGGCTCGGCGGCGTAAGAGGCTTCGGCCTGAAGTACCCGAACGCGCCGTTCTTCCACGAGTTCGCCACGAATACGCCCGTTCCGGCGGAACGCGTGCTGGCCGCGCTGGAAGCGAAGGGCATCCTCGGCGGACTGCCCGTGGAGGGCGGCATCCTCTGGTGCGCGACGGAACGCAACACGAAAGCGCAGATCGACGCGCTCGTCGGCGCGGTGAAGGAGGCGGCGGAATGAAACTGATATTTGAACGCAGCGTTCCCGGCCGCAGAGGCTGCCGCATCCCCGCGTCGGACGCGGCGAGGGCGGACCTCCCGGATTCGCTCCTCCGCAAGGCGCCGCTCCGTCTGCCGGAGCTTTCCGAAGCGGACGTGAGCCGGCATTATTCCGAACTGGAAAAGCAGGTGTATGGCGTGAACGACGGCTTCTACCCGCTCGGTTCGTGCACCATGAAGTACAACCCCGCCGTCTGCGAGCAGGCGGCCGCGCTCGAGGGCTTTGCCGATCTTCACCCGCTGCAGCCGGTAAAGACCGCGCAGGGCGCGATCGAAGCGCTGGTCTGCGCAAAGGAGATGCTCTGCGCGCTCGTCGGCATGGACGAGATGACCTTCCAGCCCGCGGCGGGCGCCCATGGGGAGTTCTGCGGGCTGCTGCTGATCAAGGCGTATCACAGGCACCGCGGCGATGCGGCGCGCACGAAGATCATCGTGCCGGATTCCGCGCACGGAACGAACCCGGCCTCCGCGAGCATGGCGGGCATGAGTGTGGTCAACATCCCCTCCGCACCGGACGGAACGGTCGATCTTAGCGCGCTGAGAACCGCCGTCGGGCCGGATACGGCGGGCCTGATGCTGACGAACCCGAACACGCTGGGTCTCTTCGACCGGAACATTCTGGAAATTACAAAGATCGTCCACGACGCGGGCGGCCTTTGCTACTACGACGGCGCGAACATGAACGCGATCATGGGCGCGGCGCGGCCGGGCGACATGGGCTTCGACGTGGTGCACCTCAATCTCCACAAGACCTTCTCCACGCCGCACGGCGGCGGCGGCCCCGGCGCGGGCGCGGTCGGCTGCAAGGGGTTCCTCGCCGGATTCCTTCCGAACCGGCTGCCCGTGCGGCGCGCGGACGGAACGTTCGGCTTCGCCGACCCGGCGGAGAGCGTCGGCAGCGTGAAGGCGTTTTACGGCAACTTCCTCGTCGTGATCCGCGCGCTGTGTTACCTGCTTACGCTCGGCGGCGACGGGCTGAAGGAAGCCAGCGAGATTGCCGTGCTGAACGCGAACTACCTGCGCGTCCTGCTCGAACACGACTGCCCGGTCGCGACGAAAGGGTACTGCATGCATGAATTCGTGCTCTCGCTCGAGCAACTCAAGAAGGACACGGGCGTCTCGGCGATGGACGTGGCCAAGGCCATGATGGATGCGGGCATGCATCCGCCGACGATGTATTTCCCGCTTATCGTGCACGAGGCGCTCATGTTCGAGCCGACCGAAACCGAGGGCAAGGAAACGCTCGACGCGGCGGCGCGGGCCGTGCGGGAGATCCTTTCGCACGCGAAAACCGACCCGCAGTCGCTGCACGACGCGCCGAAAACCACGCCGATCGGCCGGCCGGACGAGGTCGGCGCGGCGCGGAACCCCATCCTGCGGTACGCATTTACGGAGGAAACGAAATGAGCGAGTTAAAACGAACGGTACTGTACGGCCGCCATGTCGCGGCAAAGGCGACCATGGTGGATTTCGGCGGCTGGGAGATGCCCATTCAGTATCCCACGGGCATCGTCGAGGAGCATTTGACCACCCGTTCGCGCTGCGGCGTGTTCGACGTGTCCCATATGGGCCGCTTCCGCATCACGGGCAGGGAAGCGAAGGCGTTTTTGCAGCATGTGCTGACCAGCAACGTCTCCGCCCTCGACGTGGAGCAGGCGCAGTACGCGATCATCCCGGACGAGGCTGGCGGCGCGGTGGACGACGCGTACCTTTACCGCTTTTTTGAGGATTCATACATCCTCGTGGTCAACGCGGCGAACGCCGAAAAGGACTGGAAGCATCTTTCAGAGGCGATCCGCGGGTTCGACGCGCAGATCGAGGACCGGTCAGAAGCGGTCGCGCTGCTCTCCGTCCAGGGGCCGAAATCGAAGGAGATCCTCTCCGATATGGCGGGCGGCGCGGCGCTTACCGAGCCGGTGAAGAACGCGCTCGGCACGGTTCAGCTCTGCGGCAGGACCGCGCACGTGTCCAAGACCGGCTATACGGGCGAGCCCATCGGCTATGAGGTGTTCGTGCTGCGCGAGGACGCGGGATTTATCTGGGACGAACTGCTCAGCCGCGGCGTGAAGCCCATCGGCCTCGGCGCGCGCGATACGCTCCGGCTCGAGGCGGGCCTGCCGCTCTACGGGCACGAGCTGGGCGTCGACAAGGACGGAAACGAAATCCCGATCTTCGCGATTTCGCTCGCGCGCTTCGCGGTCAGCTTTTCGCAGGAGAAGAAGGGCATGATCGGACGGGTGCCGCTCGAACGGCAGTTCGAGGCGAACAGGCGTATCCTCAACCGCGATTTTTCCGACTGTTCGGCTCTGCCGCGCCGCGTGCGGCCCATCGCACTGACCGGCAGGGGCGTGCTGCGCGCCGGATTCCCGGTGTATAAAAACGGGAAGGAAATCGGCTATGTGACCAGCGGCACGATGGTGCCGCGCTACACGGTGGAGAACCGGGGCAGCCTGCTGGAGAAATTCACCGATCAGCGGGCGCTGCGCTCCATCGGGCTCGCGCTGCTGGATTCGGACGTGCTCACCGACGACGCCGTCGAGGTGGACATCCGCGGCAGCCGGGTCACCGCCGTCGTGCCCGCGTATCACATGCGCGGGGACGCGCCGCCGTACGCGCGGCCCATCGTCTGCGACGTGCCGGACGAGCCGAAGGCGGAGCCGTCCGCCGATCTGCAAAAGAGCGCGCGGACGCTGATTCAAAAGAGCCTGGGCAACCACGTCTGGCGGCAGGAGCGGTGCGTCAACCTGATCCCGTCCGAGATGACCGCCTCGCGCGCGGTGCGGCTGCTGTCCGGCAGCGATCCGTCGTTCCGGTACGCCGAGCACAGGCAGGTCGCCTCGTTTTACGATCACGACGTGTTCTACTATCAGGGCACGAAGTTCATCGACGAGGTGGAGCGCGCGGTCGTCGCCGAACTGCGCAAATACCTCGGCTGCACCGAGGTCGAGGCGCGCGTGCTCAGCGGGCAGATGGCCAACACCACGGTGTTCTCAGCGCTCATGGATTTCGTCAACCGCACGGACCGCAAGCACACCCCGCGGCGGCTCGGCTACATCCTCAACAACCATATCATCCGGGGCGGGCACCTCAGCGCCCAGCCCATGGGCGCGCTGCACGATTACGCGGCCGTCGATCCCGAAACCGAGCGTCCGGCGGTGGTCAATTTCCCGGTATGCAGGGACAACGCGTTCCGGATCGACGTGGAGGAAACCAAGAAGGTCATCGAGCGCTACCGGCCGGAGTTCATCATCTTCGGCAAGTCCATGGTGCTGTACCGGGAGCCCGTGCGCGAGATCCGCGCGTTTGTGGACGAGCAGGGGATCCCGACGACCATCCTCTACGACATGGCGCACGTGCTGGGCCTCGTCGGTCCGTATTTCCAGAAGCCCTTTGAGGAGGGCGCGGAGATCGTCACCGGCTCGACGCACAAAACGTTTTTCGGCCCGCAGCGCGGCGTGATCGGGGTCAACTACCAGGAGGACGAACTGAAATATGAGCTCTGGAAGGCGATCCAGGCGCGCGCGTTCCCCGGCGCGGTGTCGAACCACCACCTCGGCACGCTGCTGGGCCTGCTGATGGCGGCGTACGAGATGAACGCGTTCGGCCGCGAATACCAGAAAAACGTGATTCAAAACGCCAAATCGTTCGCAAAGAGCCTCGCGCAGGCCGGGCTGGACGTGGCGGGCGATCCCGCGGTTTCCTATACGGAAACGCACCAGGTCGTCGTGCGCGTGGGCTACGGCATGGGGCCGGAGGCCGCCGAGCGGCTCGAGGAGAACAACGTGATCGTCAACTACCAGGCCACGCCCGAGGAGGAGGGCTTCACCGCGAGCGGCGCGCTGCGTATGGGCGTTTCCGAGATGACGCGCTTCGGCTTTGGTCCGGCGGAATTCGAGCGGCTGGCGGGACTCATGGCGGACTGCATCCTGCGGGGGAAACCCGTCGCGGACGAGATCGCCGCCCTCCGCGCGGACTTTACGAAGCTCGGCTACTGCTTCGACGACCGGGACGTGACCGCCGCGCTCGACGAACTCGCGGCCAGAAGCGGCATGTGAAACCGGGGAGAAACCGGCCGGCGCCCGCCGCAAAGCGCGTTCCGCGGGCGGGCGCCGCGCAGATTTTATATTGTTGCGCATGCGTTGAAAATCCACGGAAAAGCGACTAGAGTATAAATAGAAGGCAAATCCGCCGCGGCGGAAAAGCGATGTAAAAAGGGAGGACTGCTCTCGATGATACCGGCCTATATGGATGCTTTGGTCAAGGAAACCCCCGGCAAGGGTCTGATACTCAAACAGGTCAGAACGCCCGCGCCGGGCATCGGCGAAGTGCTGATCCGGATCCACAAAACCGCGATCTGCGGCACGGACGTGCACATCTACAACTGGGACCCCTGGAGCCAGAAAACGATCGTTCCGCCCATGACGATCGGGCACGAGTACGTCGGCGAAATCGCCGCGCTCGGCCCGGGCGTGGGGGACTACCATATCGGACAGATCGTCACGGGCGAAGGGCATATCGTGTGCGGGCACTGCCGCAACTGCCGCGCGGGCAACGGGCACTGGTGCAAGTTCACCAAGGGCGTCGGCGTCAACCGGGACGGGGCGTTCGCCGAATACCTCTGTATTCCGGAGACGAACGTCATCGCCGTGCCGGAGACCACGCCGGAGGAGATCGTCGCGTTCTACGACGCGTACGGCAACGCCTGCCATACGGCGACCATGTTCGACGTAACGGGCGAGGACGTGCTGATCACCGGCGCCGGGCCCATCGGCATGATGGCGGTCGGCATCTGCCGCCAGAACGGAGCGCGGCGCATCGTGGTGACGGACATGAACGACTACCGGCTCGCCATCGCCAAGCGGATGGGCGCGTCCGCGACCGTCAACCTCAAGAGTCAGACCGTCGAGGACGCGATGAAGGCGCTCCACATCGTGGAGGGCTTCGACGTGGGCTGCGAGATGAGCGGCAACGGCGCGGCGCTCAACCAGCTTTTGAAGCTCATGCGGAACGGCGGCAAGGTCGCGCTGCTCGGCATCGCCGGCCCGGGCACGGTCATCGACTGGAACGACGTGATCTTCAAGGGCCTGACGCTGCAGGGCGTGTATGGAAGAAAGATGTATGAAACATGGTATAAGATGATGGCCATGGTGGAGGCCGGGCTGGACCTTTCGCCCGTGCTCACGCACCGCTTCCCGTATACGGATTTCGAGGAGGCGTTCGCCGTGATGAACAGCGGGCAGTCCGGCAAGGTGGTTCTGAACTGGACAAAGGAGGATGCACAATGAAGCAGGCGGTTTCGATCTACCGCGAGCAACTGAACGCGATCCGCGCGGCGGGCACCTTTAAGGACGAGCGGGTCATCACCACGCCGCAGCGCGCGCGTATCGACACGACAAAGACGAAGGGCGTGCTGAACATGTGCGCCAACAACTACCTCGGTTTGGCCGACAATCCGGAGATCATCGCCGCGGCGAAGGCCGCCTACGACGAGTGGGGCTACGGACTGTCGTCCGTGCGGTTCATCTGCGGCACGCAGGGCATTCATAAGCAGCTCGAGCGGCGGATCGCGAACTTCCTCAAAACGGACGACGCGATTCTTTACTCCTCCTGCTTCGACGCCAACGGCGGGCTGTTTGAAACGCTCCTGACCGCCGAGGACGCGGTCATCTCGGACGAGCTCAACCACGCGAGCATCATCGACGGCGTGCGCCTCTGCAAGGCCGCGCGTTACCGCTATAAAAACAACGACATGGCGAGCCTGAAGGAGCAGCTCGAGACGGCGAAGGACGCGCGCATCCGGCTCATCGCGACCGACGGCGTGTTCTCGATGGACGGCTTTATCGCGAATCTGAAGGGAATCTGCGACCTTGCGGACGAATACGACGCACTCGTCATGGTGGACGACAGCCACGCGGTGGGCTTTATGGGCGAACACGGGCGCGGCACGCACGAGTACTGCGGCGTGATGGGCCGCGTGGATATTATCACCGGCACGCTCGGCAAGGCGCTCGGCGGCGCGTCCGGCGGGTATACGGCGGCCAGGCAGGAGATCGTGGACCTGCTGCGGCAGCGCTCCCGGCCGTACCTGTTTTCCAATACCGTCGCGCCGGCGATCTGCGCGGCGAGCCTTAAGGTGCTGGATCTGCTCGAAGCGTCCACGGCGCTGCGCGACCGGCTGCACGAGAACACGAAGTACTTCCGCGCGCAGCTCGGCAAGCTGGGCTTCGACGTGCCGCAGAGCGAACACCCGATCGTGCCGGTCATGCTCTACGACG
>CAZIQO010000071.1:8639-14834 GCA_964541465.1 uncultured Oscillospiraceae bacterium | reverse complement strand
GCTCCCTTTGTTTCTCTTAGTCTGCTGCTCTACCCCAACTATTGACGGTGAGCCATAAAAACGCCGGAATCCGCTGTGCCGCGGATTCCGGCGAACCCTGTCACCGGAGCGCTTCCTTTTTGCCGCCGAATCAGCGGGACGCGTAGAAATCGTACACGCCGTTGACCACGCGGTCGACCTGCGCCTCCGTCAGCCCGTAGAACATCGGCAGCCGCACGAGCCGCTCGCTTTCCCGCGTGGTATAGACGTCCTCGCCGTCGAAGCGGCCGAGCCGCTTCCCCGCGGGCGCGGAGTGCAGCGGGATATAGTGGAACACCGCGCCGACGTTCGCCTTGTCGTTGAGGTGCCGGATCAGCGCGGTGCGCTCCGCAAGGTCGCGGGTCTTGAGGTAGTAAAGATGCGCGTTATGCCGGCAGCCGTCCGGAACCGTCGGCCGTTCGACGCATCCGCGCGCGGAAAGCGGCTGAAACGCCTCATGATAGCGGTCCCAGCTGCGCATGCGGTCCTCGTAGATCCGGTCGGCGCGTTCGAGCTGCGCGAGCAGATACGCCGCGTTCAGCTCGCTCGGCAGATACGACGAGCCGATGTCCGTCCAGGTATATTTATCGATCTGCCCGCGCAGAAAACGGGAACGATCGGTCCCCTTTTCCCGGACGACTTCCGCGCGCTCCACAAACGACTCGTCGCCAAAGAGCAGCGCGCCGCCCTCGCCCATGCTGTAATTCTTCGTTTCATGGAAGCTGAAGCACCCCATCTGCCCGATCGAGCCGAGCGCCCGGCCGTGGTACGCGCTCATCACGCTCTGTGCGGCGTCCTCGATCACGAGCAGGCCGTACCGATTTGCCAGTTCCATGATCGCGTCCATTTCGCACGCCACTCCACCGTAGTGCATCGGAACGATCGCCTTCGTCTTCGGCGTAACGGCGCGCTCGATCTTCGTTTCGTCCAGATTCATCGTGTCCGGCCGGATATCGATGAACACAAGCTCCGCTCCGCGCAGCGCGAACGCGTTCGCGGTCGAAGAAAACGTAAACGACGGCAGGATCACCTCGTCGCCCGGACCAACCTTCGACAGAATCCCCGCCATGTCCAGCGCCGAGGAACCGGACGTCGTGAGCAGGGCCTTTTTTACGCCCGTCATCTCCTCGAGTCTTCTGCTGCAGGCCTTCGTCATTTCGCCGTCGCCGCATAATTTTCGCGATTCGATCACTTTTTTTATGTATGTCTGCTCGATGCCAAGATACGGGGGTACGTTGAACGGTACGCGGTCCATAGTAGTAATTCCTCTCTGATCAGTCGGTTGGCTTATTATACCATGCAGTGCAGACTTTGGAAAGAAACCGTTGCCGCCATGCAGCGCCTGTTTGCCGTTGTTTTCATTTTGCTGATCCATTTGTGCGCGGGTATATGTGCATTTGTCAACACATGTTGATTTATATTCTTTTTTGTATTATATTGGTTATCGTTAGATAACGTTGTAACCGAGCGAGGCGAACGCTTCCCGGTTGCCCGGCGGCCGTACGGAACAGATACGGTCCGCCGTCCGATCCCAAACGCAAGAAGGGGGGCCGCTTGTCATGGAAACAAAAAAAATGGACCGCCGCGTGCGCAAAACGCGCATGCAGCTTCGCATCGGACTGACGCAGCTGATGCAGCAGAAGCCCATCAAGGACATCACGGTGCGGGAACTGGCCGAGCTGGTGGACATCAACCGCTGCACGTTCTATCTGCATTACCGCGATATCTTCGATATGGTGGAGCAGGTGGAGAATGAGGTGTTCACGGAATTCGACGCGCTCCTCAGCGCGCACCCGCCCCGCGAGGTCAACAAAAATCCGCTGCCGATGCTGCTCGACCTGTTTACGTATCTTTCGCAGAACGCCAGCCTGTACGCCGCGTTTCTCGGCAAAAACGGCGACATCGGGTTCGACAACCGTCTGATGGGACTGATCCGGAAGCATCTGCTCGAGCTTTGGCTCACCGAATGGAAGCTGGAGGAGGATCGCTTCGCCTATTTCTTCTCCTATATCGCCTCCGGCTGCATCGGACTGATCCGCGAATGGTTCCGCAGCGGAATGCGCGAAACGCCAGAAGAGATGGCTCAGCTCACCAAGAGCATGATCGTATACGGAACCTCCGTGCCGCTCTCCGAGGACGTGATGGATCCGGACGTACCGCTTGATTCCTGAATCTGAAAGGACGGTTCCTCCATGAAAGAACACAAACCATCCCACCGGCCGCTGCTCTACTATGCCGCCGTCGCGGCGATCCTTCTGCTGCTGCTCAACGCCCTGGTGTTTCCGTCCCTGCTGGAAAACGAGGTCAAGGAAGTCGGGTATAGCGAATTCCTCAGCATGGTGGACGAAGGCGTCGTCACGGAGGTTGCGCGCGACGAGGACAGCGGCACCATCACGTTTATCGCCACGGGAACCGACGGCAAGGAGCAGTATTACGAAACCGGCATCTGGCCGGACGATACGCTTCTGGACCGGCTCAACGACGCGGGCGTGGAATTTAGCGCATCCATCCCGACGAGCACCTCCCCGATCCTGAGCTTCCTCATCAGCTGGGTGCTGCCGATTCTGTTCTTCGTGTGGCTCGGGCGGTTCATGATGCGGAGGCTCCAGAACAACATGCCCGGCGGCATCGGCAATGCGCTCTCGTTCGGAAAGTCCAACGCGAAGATCTACGTCGAGGCGCAGACCGGCAAATCGTTCCAGGACGTCGCGGGAGAGGACGAGGCGAAGGAAGCGCTGCTTGAAATCGTCGATTTCCTGCACAATCCGGAGAAGTACGCGAGCATCGGCGCAAGGCTCCCCAAGGGCGCGCTGCTCGTCGGCCCGCCTGGCACAGGCAAAACGCTGCTGGCGCGGGCCGTGGCCGGCGAGGCGCAGGTGCCGTTCTTCAGCATTTCCGGTTCGGAGTTCGTCGAGATGTTCGTCGGCATGGGCGCGGCCAAGGTGCGCGACCTGTTCGCGCAGGCTGAGCAGAAGGCGCCGTGCATCGTGTTCATCGACGAAATCGACACCATCGGCAAGCGCCGCGACACCGCGCTCGGCGGCAACGACGAACGCGAGCAAACACTCAATCAGCTCCTTACCGAAATGGACGGCTTCGACGCGCGCAAGGGCGTCGTCATCCTCGCTGCGACCAACCGCCCCGAGTCGCTCGATCCCGCCCTGCTCCGGCCCGGCCGGTTCGACCGCCGCATCCCCGTGGAACTCCCGGACCTCAAAGGCCGCGTGGACATCCTGCGGGTGCATGCGCACGGCGTGAAGATCGACGACAAGGTCGATTTCGAAGCCGTTGCGCGCGCCACGAGCGGCGCGTCCGGCGCGGATCTGGCCAATATCATCAACGAGGCGGCACTGCGCGCCGTGCGCATGGGCCGCGAAACCGTCGTGCAGAGCGATCTGGACGAGAGCGTCGAGGTCGTCGTCGCGGGCTACGCGCGGAAGAACGCCGTTATCTCCCCGGATGAGAAGCGCATCGTGGCGTATCACGAGATCGGCCATGCGCTCGTTGCCGCGCGCCAGACGAATTCCGCGCCCGTGCATAAGATCACGATCGTGCCGCGCACCTCCGGCGCGCTCGGCTACACGATGCAGGTCGACGAAAACGAGCATTTCCTCATGTCCCGCGAGGACGCGTTCAACAAGATCGCCACGCTCACCGGCGGCCGTTCGGCCGAGGAGCTCGTGTTTGGCTCGATCACGACCGGCGCGTCCAACGACATCGAGCAGGCCACGCGCATCGCGCGCGCCATGGTCACGCGCTACGGCATGAGCGAAACGTTCGGCATGGTCGCGCTCGAATGCCCGACGAACCAGTACCTCGGCGGGGACGGCTCCCTGACCTGTTCCTCGGAGACCTCCGCCAAGGTCGACGCGGAGATCGTCTCCATCGTTGAAAAAGCGCATCAGAAGGCGCTCGACATCCTCCGGAAAAACGAACCGGCTCTCCACCGTCTCGCGGCGTATCTGCTCGAAAAGGAGACGATCACGGGCGAGGAGTTCCTCTCGATGCTCGACGGCACGGCGCTGCCCGACGCCGCCCAGCCAAGCGCGCAGCCGGCTGAGCAGGGCTGACGCTGCGGCGCGCGCGGCAAATGTGAACATATTGTAGCGAGCGCGGCGCGGCGCTTGAAAACAAAGCCAACCTGTACTATGCTTACGTTAGCACTCGATGGAAAGGAGTGCTAATATCGACACAGTCATACGGAGGCAGTATTTCATGGCAAAGAAGCAGTTCAAGGCGGAATCGCGGCGCATTCTGGACTTGATGATCGACTCGATCTACACGCATAAAGAGATCTTCCTGCGCGAGCTCGTCAGCAACGCGAGCGACGCGATCGACAAGCTCTATTTCATCTCGCTCACGGACGACAAGGTCGGCAAGACGCGGGACGATTTCGAGATCCGCATTACGGCGGACAAGGCGACGCGCACGCTGTCCGTCGCGGACAACGGCATCGGCATGACGAAGGACGAGCTCGAATCGAACCTCGGCACGATCGCCAAGAGCGGCACGCTCGCGTTCAAGAAGGAGCACGACACGTCCGACGCGGTGGATATCATCGGCCAGTTTGGCGTCGGGTTCTATTCGTCGTTCATGGTGGCGGAGAATATCCGCGTGCTCTCCCGCGCTTACGGCAGCGACGAAGCCTGGCTCTGGGAGTCCAGCGGGCGCGACGGCTACACCGTTTCCCCCGCCGAAAAGGAGGACTGCGGCACGACCGTCACGCTTACGATCAAGCCCAATGCGGACGAGGAGAACTACGACCGCTTTCTCGAGCAGTACACGATCTCGTCCCTGATCAAGCAGTATTCCGACTATATCCGTTACCCGATCCGCATGCAGATGGAGCATTCGCGGAAAAAAGAGGGGACGAAGGACGAATACGAAACCTACACCGAGGACGAAACGCTCAACAGTCAGATCCCGCTCTGGAAGAAAAGCAGGTCGGAGATCAAGCCCGAGGAATACAACGCGTTCTACCACGATAAGTTCCACGACTACGAGGACCCGCTGCTCACGATTCACTTCAGCGGCGAAGGCGCGGTGAACTACGATGCGCTGCTCTACATCCCGAAAAACCCGCCTTACGACTTCTACGCAAAGGAGTTTCAGCGCGGGCTGCAGCTCTATTCGAGCGGCGTGCTGATCATGGACAAGTGCGCCGACCTGCTGCCGGACTACTTCGGGTTCGTCAGCGGGCTGGTCGACTCGAGCGATCTTTCGCTGAACATCTCCCGTGAGCTTCTGCAGCATAACCGCCAGCTCAAGACCATCGCGGTCACGCTCAAAAAGCGCATCAAGTCCGAGCTGCTCAAGCTCCTCGAAAACGACCGTGAAAAATACGAAACGTTCTACAAGAGCTTTCGCCTGCCGATCAAGTACGGCCTGTACGCCGACTACGGCATGAACAAGGACTTCCTTTCCGACCTCGTGCTGTATCATTCCTTAAGCGAGAACAAGCTCGTTTCGCTCAAGGAATACGTCGAGCATATGAAGGAAGGCCAGAAATACATCTATTACGTCTGCGGCGAAACCGTCGATCGTGCCGTGAAGCTGCCGCAGACCGAGCGCGTGCGCGAGCAGGGGTACGATATCCTCTGCATGACGGACGACGTGGACGAATTCGCGGTCCGCATGCTCGGCGCGTTTCAGGAAAAGACGTTCAAGTCCGTTTCCGACGCGGATCTCGAGCTGACCTCCGACGAGGAGAAGCACGCCGCCGAGGAGGCGCAGAAAACGCATAAGGACCTGCTCGAAGCGCTGAAGGCGGCGCTCGGCGACCGCGTCAAGGACGTGCGCCTGAGCGACCGGCTCAAGAGCTCGCCCGTTTGCCTGACCAGCGGCGGCCCGCTCTCCATCGAAATGGAGAAGGTGCTCTCCGCCATGCCCGTTTCCGACGGTTCGATCAAGGCCGAGCGCGTGCTCGAGATCAACCCCTCGCACCCCGTGTTCGCGGCGCTTTCCGAGCTGCCCGTCGGAGACGAGCGGCTTGCGCGCTACGCCGATCTGCTCTACAACCAGGCGCTGCTCATCGAGGGCCTGCCCATCGAGGATCCCGTTGCGTTCAGCAACGAAATCTGCGAGCTGATGCGCTGACCTTCTTTTCTTGGAAAGAAAAGAAGGCAAAAGAACTTCCGGGATGTGGAGAGCAAAGCACAGCCAAAGAGCCGGCTTCTG
>CAZIQO010000071.1:0-8539 GCA_964541465.1 uncultured Oscillospiraceae bacterium | reverse complement strand
CTTTTCTTGAAAGAAAAGAAGGCAAAAGAACTTCCGGGATGTGGAAAGCGAAGCACACGCGGAAGGACAAGCCCCGCTTTCCCTGAAAGAAAAGCGGGCAAAAGAACTTCCGGGATGTGGAAAGCGAAACACAACGAAAGAGACGGCTTCTGCTTTTCTTGAAAGAAAAGAAGGCAAAAGAACTTCCGGGATGTGGAAAGCGAAGCATACGCGGAAGGACAAGTCCCGCTTTCCCTGAAAGAAAAGCAGACAAAAGAACTTCCCGATTGTGGAGAGCAAAACAGAACCATAGGACCGAATTTCACTCTTCCTGAGCGGTCGGCGCGGTTTGACGCGCATTTCTTCCCAATCACAGATCTCGTTTCCTGGGGATAAAAAAGGGTCTCTCCTCTTGTTTCATCCGCAGGAATGTCGGGCGGCGGGCCGTGACGCAGCGCGGTCCGCCGCTCGCGTCTTGGGAAACACGCCGCCCGGCCGCAACGTTTCCGGAACTCTGCGGCCGCTCCGGAAGGATTTGCTTGCTTTGGCCGGCGTGTGCGGATAGAATATGAATATATGACCATGATCGAGAGCATCCGAATCGCAGCCGGCCCCGGCCGGGTCCCCGACGCAAGACAGCTTCCGCCGTTGACGCTTGCGCTCATCGGCGACACCGTATGCGACCTCTACGCGCGCATTCGGCTGACCGACGAATGCGCCCGCGCGCCGCACGAACTGCATCTCGCCGCATCGCGCTACGTCTGCGCGGCCGGGCAGGCGGCGGCGTTCCGGCGCATCGAGTCCATGCTCACGCAGGAGGAACTCGCCGTCTACCGACGCGGCAGGAACGCACACAGCGGCACCATGCCGAAAAATGCTTCCTCCGCCGACTATCACGTCGCCACAGGGCTGGAGGCGCTGGTCGGCTGGCTGTTTTTAGCGGGCTGCGACGAACGGCTCGGCGAGCTCATGCAACTGATTCTGCAAAACGAGGAGTAATTCCGATGACGAAAAAACAAAGCGGTTCGCGCCGGACCTATCAAAATAACGCGGACGGCAAATCCACGTACCGAACGTACGGCAAGCCCGACTCGCAAAGCCGCAGCCGGCAGAACACGAATGGAAAACCCACGTATCAAAGAAAATCTGATCCTTCCGGCGCGCAGCCTCTCGGCCGGCGAAACGCGGATGGAAAGCCAACGTATCAAAGAAAATCTGATCCTTCCGGCGCGCAGCCTCTCGACCGGCGAAACGCGAACGGAAAGCCCGTGGATCAAAGAAAGTCCGATCGTTCCGGCGCGCAGTCCTTCGACAAGCGGCGCGCGGGCGGCGGCTCCGTGCGCGGGAAATACGACAAACCCGGCGACGCGCAGTACAAACGCGCCCGGACCGAACCGGGTCCGGACGCGGCCGTACAGACGGAAGACGACGAGCGGCCGTTCCTGCTCATCGGCCGAAACACGGTGCGGGAGGCGGTCAAAAGCGGCCGCAGCATCGACCGCATCGAGGTGCTTACCGAGCCGGACGGATCTCTGCGCGAGATCCTTTCGCTCGCGCGGGACCGTTCGCTCGTGATCCGCGAGGTCCCGCGAAAGCGCCTCGACGAGCTGTGTATGCCCTTCGGGCACGGCGGAAAAACCGCGAACCATCAGGGCATCGTGGCGTTTGCCGCGGGCGTGGAGTACTGCGCGGTTTCGGATATCCTCAGCGCGGCGAAGGAGCGGAACGAAAACGCGTTCGTCGTCGTGCTCGACGGTATCCTCGACCCGCATAACCTCGGATCCATCATCCGCAGCGCGGAGTGCGCGGGCGCGCACGGCGTCATCATCGGAAAACGGCGCAGCGCTTCGGTCACCGCGGCGACGGTCAAGGCCTCGGCGGGCGCGACGGAGCATATCAAGATCGCGCGCGTAGTCAACATCGCCGGTGCGATCGAGGAACTCAAACGCGCCGGACTCTGGATTGCGGGCGCGGATATGGGCGGCACGCCCATGGACAAGCGGGATCTTACCGGTCCCTTCGCGCTCGTGATCGGCGGAGAGGGCGAAGGGCTTTCGAAGCTCGTGTCCGAAAAATGCGATTTTCTCGTGTCCATTCCGCAGTACGGCAGAATCGCCTCGCTCAACGCGGGCGTTGCGGCGGGTATTCTTCTCTTTGAAAAGAAGCGGCAGGACCAGCGTTCATGATCCGGTACGAAACGCAGACCGACGAAGAACTGCTCCAGCTTCTGCGCGCGGGCGACGACCGCGCGGAGGAGGCGCTTTATGCGCGCTATAAGCAGATCGTCCGCAGCAAGGCGCGGATGTATTTCCTCGTCGGCGCGGACCGGGAGGATATCATTCAGGAAGGCATGATCGGCCTGTACAAGGCGGTCTGCGATTTTCAGTTCGATAAGCAGACGTCGTTCCGCGCGTTCGCCGAGCTCTGCATCACGCGACAGATCATCACCGCAATCAAAAGCGCCACCCGCAAAAAACACATGCCGCTCAACACCTACGTGTCCCTCAACCGTTCGGTGTTCGAGGGCGATTCGGAGCGGCCGCTGATCGACGTCATCTCGGGCGCGCAGATCAGCGACCCGGAGGAGATGCTCATCGGGCGCGAAAATTACGAGGCGATTGCGGAAAGCATCGAGCATTCCCTGAGCCGGCTGGAACGCAGCACGCTGGAACTGTATCTGCAGGGATATTCCTACCAGCAGATCGCCGACGCGCTCAGTCAGACGACCAAATGCGTCGACAACGCCATCCAGCGCGTAAAAAAGAAGCTTGAGGAACGGCTGCGCGGCACGTTTTAACCGCTGAACGTATGGCAAAAGCCCGGCAAAATTCCTGCCGGGCCGCTCCTTTGATCCGATGATAAAATTAAGGGCCCTTCGGTAACGCCTGCGGCACGCGCGCAGGTTTTCTTGTTTTAGGGCGACAGGATGCCGTATCAAAAAACCGCAGCAGAGGCCCCTTCGAACCCAGCCCGTCCGGCGAATGGGATCGGAATGTCAGCTGAGGTAATAAAGCGGATTATAGGGAATCCCGTCGATGATCAGCTCGTAATGCAGATAGGGTTTCGCGTCGTTTTCAGCCTCGGCGAGCGTCCCGATCACGTCGCCCGAAAAAACGCGCTGGTTGAGCTCTACCTGCACGTCGCTCAGGTGCGTAAGCCGGGAGACGAATCCGTTCCCATGGTCGATGTCCACGACGAACCCGTACGCGCCGCGTTCCCCGCAGTAGACCACGATTCCTTCGCCGGGCGCGGCAACGCTGGTGCCCGCCTTGTTCGTAATGTCGATGCCGTTCTGCATCTCCCCGTCGCAGAAGCCGAAATAGGCCGTCACCTGCCCCCGCATCGGGTAGGTCAGCGCCAGATCGCCCGCGCTCTTTCCCTGCGGGCCCTCCTTCTTTCCCGGTTCGCCGGACGGGTCCTTCACACTGTAACTGCCGACGCGGATGATCGTGGCGCGCGCCTCGTGCAGCGTTGTTATCGTCGGTTCGCCCGTTTCGATCGCCTCACCGGCGCGGTAGGTAATCTGCGTGAGCGTTTCCGTCAGCGCGCCGGCGCCAAGCTGGGTCACGATGCGGCAGCCCTTGGCGAGCGCGTCCTCGTTCGACTCGGTCACCTCGGCGGTTCCGGATTCGTATTCGACGCGCTGAGTCGTTACGAGAACCGGCACGGTCTGCGGCGCATTCTGCAGGATCCTGAGCGCGTCCGTGCCGCTGATCGGTTCGACGTACGAATCCGCCGCCGTGACGATCAGCTCGCAGTCAAACCGGGCGGAAACGAACCGCTCCCCCTCCGGAGCGACCGCGCAGAGAGTCAGGTAGTCCCACAGCAGCGCCTTGGCATCGTATTCGGAGGCGAGCGTAAACACCGGCACGCGGTCGACCAGCAGCGTCACCGTTCCCTCGTACGTTTCCGGTTCGGGCGAAGGCGTCGGCGATGCTTCCACGATCTGCACGTCCACAACCTCCGCCTCCGGCTCCTCGATGACGACCAGCTCCTCCGCCGCCGGTTCGGGGCGCAGCGCGCGCACGGCCGCGATCACGCCGATCAGCACGAACGCGCCCGCCGCCGCCATAAGAAAAATACGATTGAGCTGCTTTTTATCCATTCAGAGCCGATGGTCCTTTCGTCAGCCGATCTTCACACACGACGCGATGCAGTATCCCAGCGTGCCGCTGTAACTGACATAGCACCAGCCGCTGACCGTGGAGTACACCGTCACGATCGAGCCCCTGTCCATTGTCAGAAGCACGCGGGACGAGGAGCCCGTGGTCGGCTTGGTCCGCAGATTGAGCCGCGAGGTGATCACGCCCGTGCTTGTCTCGCTTTTTACCGTACTGGTCATGGTAACGTATTTTGCGAAGATATATCCGGTTACGCCGGCGGACGGCACCTCCACCCGGTACCAGCTGCCGGACGAACCGAGGATGTTGACGCTCGTGTTCCGCCTGAGCTTGCCGAGGCTGTTGTAGCGCGTGCTCGCGCCGGTGCGGATATTGACGCCGGACGCGTTGACATAGCCCGCGCTCGCGCTCGTGGAGCCGGACGAAGCGGTCTGCGTAATCGTTACATACTTGGCGTAGACATAGCCGTCCAGGCCGGTCGAGAGCACGCACACGCGGTACCAGGAGCCGATCTTTTCATACAGTCCGAGCGCGGTGTTTTTCATCAGCTTGCCGTAGCTCTTCGTGCTCGTGCTCGCGCCCGCGCGGATGTTCACGCCGGACGCGTTGATCGCGCCCGCGGCCGCATACTCCGGTGCAAGCGTCGTGGACGGGGTCGGCGTGGGTGTGGGCGTGGGCGTGGGCGTTTCCAGCCCGATCACAATGGGCGTCGGGGTCGTTCCCTCCGGCGTCGGGGTCGCGGTCGGCGCGGCGGTCGGCGTGGCGGCGGAAACCGTCGGCGTCGGTGTCTCGCCGGACGTGTTCGACGCGACGGCCTGCGTGATGGTCACATAACTTTTGCTCACAAAACCGACGCCGCCCGTCGTCATGGCCTTCACCTTATACCAGCCGTCCACCATGCCGTAGATGCCGAGCTGCGTGTCGAGCGAAAGCTGACCGATGGCCGAATAGCTCGTGCCGGGACCGGTCCGGTAGTTCACCGCGCTGCCGCTGATCACGCCCTGTGCGATCATGCCGTTCCCGGTCAGCAGCACGTAGTCGTGGCGCACATATCCCGTGTTGCCGCTCGGCGCGGAAACGTAGTACCATTCCCCGGTCATGCCGAGCAGCGTCAGCGGCGTATCGACGGGGAGCTTCTCCAGCGTCGAAGCGGAGGTCGACGGCTTTGCGCGCAGGTTGACCGTTCCGCCCTGCACCTTGCCGGCGGACGCGGTCGTCTCCGCCGTCTGCGGCTGCGTGCTCCCGATCGACTCAGGGAACGTATAGTCCATAGTTCCCATCGTCGCGCCCGGGTAGTAGAAGCCGAGGATCTCAAGGTAGGTCTTCCCCAGGTTCGCCATCTGCTGCGCGCCGCGCTGGCTCATGCCGACGCCGTGCCCGTACCGGGCATGGCGCAGCGCCCACCCGCCGGAAACCGGCTCGGCATAGAAGATTTTCAGAATGGTCTGCGTATACAGCCCCGCCGCCTGCATATCGGAGAACAGGAAACTGGTCGCCACCTGCACGTCCCGCTCCGTTTCAATCTCTGGCGTCGGGGACGGTGTGGGTTCGAATGTCGGCGTGGGCGACGGGGTCGGCTCGAACGTCGGCGTCGGGGACGGCGTGGCCGTCGGCGTCGGGGTCGGCGTCTCGTCGTCGGGCGTCGGGGTCGGCGTCTCGTCGTCGGGCGTCGGAGACGGCGTCTGGCCGGCCGGCGTTTCGGACGGCGTCGGCGTGGGCGCAACCGTCGGCGTCGGCGACGGGGTCGGTTCGAACGTCGGCGTGGGCGACGGAGTCGGCTCGAACGTCGGCGTGGGTGTCGGAATCAGCTCCGCAAGCAGGTTTGCGCGGACGGTGGCGGAAACGGTGACCGTCGTATGGTTCCTGTCCGCCGACGAGCCCGCGTCGACCGACGAAACGACGCTGTCGATTGATTTTACGCCCCCGAACGTAAAGTTTTTCGGAATCACGTTCTGTTCCGCGACGGCTGCCAGCAGCCGCGCGTCCAGAAACGCGAACGCCGCGGTCCCCATCGCACTCTCGCTGTAATTGGCCGGAACAAAAACCGTTTCGACCGGCGTGGACGGGTTCGTAAGATCGTACGGATCGTACCCGGACGCGTATGCGCCGTCGTACTGCGTCGCGCCCCAGCGCACGGACGGCAGGATCATCCATCCGCCGTTGCTCGCGGCGTAATAGCACAGGAGCGGAATCCCGCCGTAATAGAGCACGTCGGTCATCGTCGCATCCACCGCCGCGATCACGTTCTGATTGCTCGCATCATACCCGCGGTACACCTGGTCGCTCGACGTGTCGCCGATATCGTAGCTGCCGCTCGAGCCGATCCGGAGCAGCGCGTATCCCTTCGCCGCTACGGCCTGCGCCTTGAGCGCCTCGAGCGGGAACGTATCGCTCATTTCATACGCCACCACGCCGTAGAGATACTGCGAAAGCGGCACGCGGTTGACCACCGAAAGCACGCCGCCGGATGCGGTGAATGTAAAATGCCCAAGATAACTGCGTGTTCCGAACGCCGTTTTTATGGTCAGACTGCCTGCGTCGCGTCCGAGTGACTGCCGTTCGACGGTCGCCTGGGACCCCGTATACAGAAGGCCTTCGCTGGAGTGCGTAACCGTTACGGTACTTCCGGACGCCGAGACGGTGAGCGTTCCGTCCCGGAACGCGCGGTTCGACTGCGCGAGCAGATACGAGCCCGAAACGGGAATCGTCAGCGTGCCGGCCGATTCCGTGGAAAGCAGCACGCGGATATACCGGACGTCCGTTTCCGCGGGCGCGGACGACGTCGGCAGTATCAGCACGAGCATCGCCAGCACAACGACGAAAATCAGGATCTTCCGGACGCGTACCAATCGTATCATCTTCTGTCCCCCGCGTGGTTTTTGTGGCAAATTTGTTTTTTGTGATGCGTTTAAATGTCTCTGCGCTTGTGATTGTATCGGATGCGGCGTTGGTTTTGTAGACGATTCGTCGAATATTCCCGAATTGTTCACAGCGCGGATACACCGTGTTTGAACCGTCTACATACTCTCGCAGTTGCGCGCAAACGGCAGCCCCTTCATCGCCTGCAGCGCAGTCTCCGCCGACGCGCGGCTCTCGAAAAGGCCGAACACGGCGCTGCCGCTGCCCGTCATGCTCGCCGCAAGCGCGCCCTGTCGGAGCAATTCCTGCCTGATCTCGCCGATCTCCGGCACAAGCCCGGTCGCCGGCTCCTCGAGCGCGTTGAACAGCGTAGCCGCCAGCGCGGCGCGGTCCCCGGCCGCGAGCGCGCGGATACAGGCGGCGTTGTCCGGCATCGGCCGCGGCAGCGGCAGTCCCGAAAACAGCCGTTTCGTGGAAACGCCGCGCGCCGGCATCGCCACAAGAAACGTCAGCGGCATGCCCCTCAGCGGCGTAAGCCGATCTCCAACGCCCTCGGCGCGCATGGTTCCGCCGCGCATGCAGAACGGCACGTCCGCGCCGACCGACGCGCCGATTTCAAAGAGCGTCCGCTCGTCCGCCTCACCGTAGAGCTTCTGCATGCCGAGCAGCGTCGCGGCCGCGTCCGCGCTTCCGCCGCCCATGCCGGACTCGGCTGGAATCCGCTTCTCCACGCGGATATACGCCCCCCTGCCCGTCAGCGCCCGATACCGCTCCGCCGCGCGCCGCACGGTGTTGTCGTACGGCAGCAGCATACCCGCGCTGACGACCGTCACGCCCCGCGACCGTTCCAGCGTCACGGTATCGTACAGGTCGATGCGCTGCATGATGGAATCAAGCGCATGGTAGCCGTCGCTTCGTTTGTACAGCACGCCCAGCGTCAGGTTCAGTTTCGCATACGCCCGCTCGGTTGTTCTATCCATATGAATCAGTATAACAAAATAGACGCCCTCGCGCCACAGGAACCCTTTTCCAGCGCCGTTGCCGCGGGGAAACGGTTTGTGCTATACTGACACTGTTTGGGAATAAGGAGTCGTATTTATGCTGTTTTCCCCTCTGTGCAGCGGTTCCTCGGGAAACGCGTCGTATCTGGAGGCGGACGGCGTCCGCCTGCTGGTCGACGCCGGCGTGACCGCAAAGCGCGTCGAAGAACTGCTCGATCTCATCGAGGTACCCGCGCCTTCGATCGGCGCGATTCTCGTGACGCACGAACATTCCGACCACATCGCCGGCGTAGGCGTGCTCTCCCGCCGGTACGATCTGCCCGTCTATGCGGACGCGGAGTGCTGGCAGAGCATGCGGCCGCTGCTCGGGGATATCGCGCAAAAAAACGTCCGGGTCTTTGAGCCCGACCGCGATTTCTATCTTCGCGGGCTCTGCGTGCACCCGTTCTCCACGCCGCACGACAGCGCGCACCCCGTCGGCTATACCTTCTGCCAAAACGGCAGGAAGCTTTCCGTGATGACGGACATCGGGCATGTTTCCGGCCGCATGCTCGACGCGGTCGCCAAGGATGGGATCCG
>CAZIQO010000070.1:0-15460 GCA_964541465.1 uncultured Oscillospiraceae bacterium | reverse complement strand
CGCCGGACACGGTGCCGAACGAGGTCTCCCGTCCGTACACGTCGGCAACGTCGAGTCCGGCGGAAACGCCGTCGCCGTCAAGTTCCTCCCGCGTCCCTGATGGGAACGCTGGAGGAACTTGACGTCGACGGCGTTTCCGCCGGACTCGACGTTGCCGGCGTGTACGGACGGGAGACCTCGTTCGGCACCGTGTCCGGCGGGATCGAGTGCGCCGATATCAACTGCGATCAGCTGAATCTTTCCACGACGAGCGGCGGGATCAGCGGCGAGAACTGCACCGCATCGAAGCTGGACATCGATTCCGTAAGCGGCGGCGCGGACTTGGCGGGTGCGTTTGAAAAAGTCAACATCGAGACCGTATCGGGCGGGGTCCGGCTTGACTGTACCACCGCGCCGGAGAAGATCGACGGCGACAGCGTCAGCGGAACGATCACAGTATCGCTGCCGGAGGGGAGCGGATTCGTCGTGGAGCTGGAGACCGTCAGCGGCGAAATTAGCTGCGATTTTGCGGGCACGATGAGTGGCGATAAGATCACCTGCGGGGACGGGAGCGGCTCGTATCAGCTCAACAGCGTAAGCGGCGGCGTGCGGATCGAGCAGAACTGAACAGGCGCCGGCGCGTCCGGCTTGTCGATAAGGGGAGCAGGGGGGGCGTTGGAGGTTCCGCCTCCAAACCACCGTTTCGGGTCGTCGCGGCCCAAAGAACCCATTTCCGCAAGCGCCCCTGTTTTAGGTCGCTTGCGGGGTCAGGGATTCCCAAGGGACGCGTCCCTTGGGTGGGGTGCAGGGGTGAAGCCCCTGCAAAAGAACTTTTTGTCAGCCTCAGCGCGCCGGCGGAAACGCCGGCGCGCCGTTTGTGTCTGCGCGGAAGAAAAAAACGGCCTTCGGCGGTTTACCGCGGCGGACCGCGCGTGGTATGATAATAAAAAATCATATCCGGTTCGGTCCCTTACGCGCTCCGGCGCGCAGATCCCGGTATCGCTGGAGGATGTCATGCAAGTCGTCTGGAAGATTCTGATCGTACTCATTCTGCTCTTTGGTCCGCGGCTCATGATCCTTCTTTCCCATAAATACCACGCGCTCGGGATGCTCGGGCCGGTGTTTCTGTGCTACGCGTGCGGCTTTCTGCTCAGCCGCGTGCTGCCGGAAACGGCGTTCGCCATGGAGATTGCGGAGGTTCTGATCCCGATCGCGATTCCGCTGATTCTGTTTTCTGCGGACCTCTCGAGCGTAAAGCGCCTCGCAAAACCCATGCTGGTGTCGTTTCTGCTGGTGATCGCGGCGGTGTTCGCCGTGTCCGTCGGCGCGTACTTTGTTTACCGCGGCAGCATACCGGACGCCTACAAGTACAGCGGCATGATCGTCGGGCTGTACACGGGCGGAACGCCGAACCTGATGGCCATCGGGGAGGCGCTGACGGTCGAAAACTCGTATATCGTGCTGGCGAACGCATCGGACGTCGTCGTCGGCGGCGTGTACTTTTTGCTGCTGATCTCCGTGATGCCGCGGCTTGCAAGACGGTTCCTGCCGAAGTTTGCGCTCTGCAGCGAGCCCGTCCATCCGGACGATACGGCGATGGCGGAGCGCATGCAGGAGAGCTTTATTCCTCAAAAGGAGCATTTCTCATTCCGGCGGCTCGCGGCCCATGTGCCGATCGTGCTGCTCGGCGTTCTGTCGCTGGCGATCGCCGCGGGGATCGCGCTGCTTCTCACGGGGGAGATGAACGTGGTGGTGATCATGCTGGTGGTCACGAGCTGCGGCATCGGGCTTTCGTTCATCAAAAAGGTGCGCAGCGCCCCGGGTTCCTATGCGACGGGACAGTACTTGATCCTGATGTTCTCCTTCGGGATCGGACTGTCGTTCGACATCGGCGCGTTCAACCGCGAGTCGCTTCTGCTGCTGGCGCTGTTTGCCACGGCGCAGTTTGGCGCGATCTTCCTGCACCTCGTACTGGCAAAACTGTGCAGGATCGACGCCGACACCGCGCTCATCACGTCCACGGCGGGGATCTACGGGCCCGCGTTCATCGCGCCCGCTGCGAATGCGCTCGGGAACCGGGAGATCGTGCTGCCGGGACTGATCTGCGGTATTCTCGGGTATGCGATCGGCAACTATATCGGCATCGGAACGGCGCTTGCGCTGAAGCTGATCGGAGGATAACGAGTTGGACAGCATAGAGCAAAGACTCCGCGCCGGCGCGCTGGACGAAACGCTCGCGCTGCTGTACGGCCGGGACAAGACGGACGGACAGCGCGCACGGTACGGCGCCGTGCTGGACGAATTCCGCCGCACGTTCGGGGAGCGGGACGGCTGCGCGCTGTTTTCCGCGCCGGGACGCAGCGAGATCGGCGGCAACCACACCGACCATCAGCTCGGGCGCGTGCTGGCGGCGGCCGTTACGCTCGACATGATCGCGGCCGTCGCGCCGCGCGGCGACGATACCGTGTGCATCCGTTCGGAAGGGTACGAGCCGCTCCGGCTTTCCCTCGGCAGGCTTGAGCCGGACGAACGCGAGCGCGGCACGTCCGCGGCGCTCGTGCGCGGCATCGCGGCCTGGCTGCGGCGTGCGGGCCATACCGTCGGCGGATTCGACGCGGTGATCGCTTCCGGCGTGCCGGCGGGGTCGGGGCTTTCCTCGAGTGCGGCGTTCGGCGTGCTGATCGGAACGATTCTTTCCGGTCTCTGCAACGGCGGCGCGGTGCCGCCCGCCGAGCTTGCGCTTGCGTCGAAGCATGCGGAGAACCGGTATTTCGGAAAGCCGAGCGGGCTGATGGACCAGCTTGCCTGCGCCGTGGGCGGAATGGCGGCGATCGACTTCATCGACCCGGAGCGGCCGAAGATCGAGCGCGTGGAGTGCGATCTCCGCCTGCTCGGGTATGAAATCGCCGTCGTCAACGCGGGCGGCAGCCACGCCGGCCTCACGGCGGAGTATGCGACGATCCCGGCCGAGATGGGCGCGGTCGCCCGCCTGTTCGGGAAGACGGTGCTGCGCGAGGTGGACGAGCGGGAATTCTACGATTCGCTCGGCGCGCTGCGGGGGAAGGTGCCGGACCGCGCGCTGCTGCGCGCGATGCACTTCTTTGCCGAGAACGAGCGCGTCGGGCGGCTTGTCGCCGCGTTTCGCGCGCGCGACGGCGCGGCGGTGCTGAAACTGATCAACGAAAGCGGGCGTTCGAGCGCCCTTCTTCTGCAGAACGTCTGCCCGGCGGACGAGCGGGAACGCAGCGTGTCTCTCGCGCTCGCGCTCTCGGAACGCCTGCTCGGCGGCGACGGTGCGTGGCGCGTCCACGGCGGGGGGTTCGCCGGCACGATCCAGGCGTTCGTTCCGATTGAGCGGTTCGGCGAATACGAGCGGGAGATGGAGCGCGTGTTCGGAACGGGCTGCTGCTACCGGCTTTCGGTGCGCCCGGCCGGGGGCGTGCAGATCGGCGGCTGAAGCGAAGAAGCGCCGAAGCAGACGGCAGTTAGATTGAACGGGCTGCATTCTGACCAAATAAAGAAGCGCCGCCGTTTCGTATCTCGCGAGACGGCGGCGCGGATGGTTTTGGATGCAGCCGATTTCCGCGCTGCAGCCGGATGACGACTGCTGCGAGGAAGGCGGCGATGGTAAGAAGTGTCTGAACGGGGAGGGCCGTGGACACGCAGGCGCGCTCCTGCTCATTGGACGTATAGAGCGTGAGGATAAACGGTGCGGGGGTCAGGAAGATCGGGACCGCGGTCCGTCGGAAGGTCGGTTTTGCCGGAGAAGGATTTTACGCGCGCGGCATTGTGCGCAGCGCGGCGCCGAGCGCGGCGATATGCGTGGGCGTCGTACCGCAGCAGCCGCCCAGCCCCCATACGCCGCCCGCGGCGAGATTGATCATCTCGGCGGCAAACGCGTCCGGGCCGACGTTGTAGACACTCTGCCCGTCCCGGTACTGCGGCAGACCCGCGTTGGGGCACATGATCAAAGGAACGTGCGCGCACGCGGCAAAGCGCGGCAGCAGCGCGACGAGCTGCTCGGGACCGACGCCGCAGTTGCAGCCGAGCGCGTCCACGCCGGCGCCCTCGAGCGCGTCCACGGCGGCTTCGAGCGGCATGCCGGTCAGCAGCCGGCCGTTGCCGTCGTACGACATCGTGCAGAACACGGGCAGGCCGCCGCCGTACGTCTTTGCGGCCTGAACGGCGGCGATCGCCTCGGCGGCGTCGCACATGGTTTCGATGAGGATGCAGTCTGCGCCCGCGGCGGCGCCCGCTTCGACGGGCTCGCGGAACAGATCCACGGCCTGTTCGGCGGTCAGCTCGCCCATCGGCTCGAGGAATTCGCCGAGCGGCCCGACGTCCAGCGCCACATACCGTTCCCCGTATTCGCCGGCGGCCCGGCGTGCAAGGCGCACGCCCGCTTCGGCGAGCGCGGCGGCGGCGTACGGCCCGCGCTTCTGGCGGAGGGCGTTGGAGCCGAACGTGTTGGAAATGATCAGCTCCGCGCCGGCGCCGAGATACGCGCGGTGTACGCCGAGCACCGCCTCGGGATTCACAACGTTCCACTGGTCCGGCGAAGCGCCGGCCGGCAGGCCCGCCTGCTGGAGCATGGTGCCCATCGCGCCGTCGATGAGCAGGCGCGGTTTCGACAACGGTTTGAAAGAATGCATACGATTTCTCCTTATTTTGCTGATCATATCACGAACCCGGCCGGCGCGCAACGGCTCCGTTCCGGCGTATAATTCCGATCCCGCGCGCAATACTACGCCTATGCAGAAGGACATCTGGCAGGTTGTTCTGACCGCGTTTCTGTCGCTGATCGAGCTGTTCCTGGTCTGCAAGCTCATGGGCAACAAGCAGATCTCGCAGCTTTCGATGTTCGATTACATCGTCGGCATCAGCATCGGCTCGATCGCGGCGGAGTTTGCCACCGAACTGGAGAACCCCGTGTACCCCGCCGCCGCCGTGCTGATCTACGCGCTGGCGGCGGTCGGCATTTCGCTGATTTCGGGCAAATCGCTGCGGTTCCGCAAGTTCATGACGGGCCGCCCCGTCCTGCTGATGGACAACGGCGTGATCTACCGCGAGAACATGCGCCGGGCGCGGTTTGACGTTTCGGACTTTCTTACGCTCTGCCGCATCGCCGGCTATTACGACGTTTCAAATTTGCAGACCGCGATCCTCGAGGAGAACGGCACGGTCAGCTTCCTGCCGAAGAGCGACGCGCGGCCGCTGCAGCCCAAAGACGTGGGCCAGTGCCCGAAACAGGAGCATGTGGTGACCAGCGTCGTGCTCGACGGCGTGGTGCTAGAACGCTCGCTGCGCGCACGCGGCAAAAACGCCGTCTGGCTCGGCGACCGGCTGAAAGCCCTGGGGTATCGGAGCGCAAAGGATGTGTTTCTCGCCACGCTGGACGAGGAAGGGACCATCAAAGCGTATCCCATGTATCCGGGCAAGCGGCGTTTCAGCCCGTTCGACTGACGGAAGGCCGGCGTTCAGCGGACCGCCACGCGCTCGATCCCGGCGGGCGCGCCGTCTGCCGGGCCGATAGCGAGCATGCCGGAGAGAAACAGCAGATCGCCCGCCTATACGGCCCGCGCGTACGGCCCGACGGCGGGGGAGGCGCTTGACCGGACGATTCTCTTTTTCATACTTTCATTTCCTGTACAGCTTCAAATCCTGTTTGCCGCGGCGACCGTCACCCGAGCACCGTATTGACGGCTTTCGGCGGCTCTTCCAGCAGAACGGGATTGGTCAAATACTGCTTGAACCGGCGGAATACCGCCGCAAAATAACTGCCGGAGCAGATGCGCTCGTCCATGACCACGCCCATCGGCAGGCAGCGCTCGAACACGATTTCGCCGCCCTTGCGCACGGGCACCTCGCGCATGTTGCCGAGTGTGATGAAGACGCTCGTCGTGCCGAAATCGTAGGTGTGGTGGAAGATATGGTTCGTGCGGATGCTCGCGAGGTTCGAAACCGTCATGCTTGCGTGGAACGGGCTTGCCTTGATCAGGCTTGCCGGCAGCAGTCCGAAGCGGTCCAGACACTTGAACAGCCCCACGGCAAAGTTGCACATGCCGGGGATGTTGAGCAGTTTGCGCACAAGATCGTCGGTGTCGTTCGTGTCGCCCTCGGCGCGGTTTTCGCTGATATACCGGTCGATCGTCTCGTGCACGGAAAAGATATCGTCCTCCATGTTGAAGTACATCTTGTTCATCGTGCCGTCCATCTCGCCGGGCTTGAGCACCACCATGGCGATGGAGAATTCGTTGCGCTGATAGATGCGTTTGTTGGCAATAAAGCGGTTGAGCAGCGGATATTCGGCGGCGGTGCGCACATAGGCGGCGATCACCACGCCGAGATGCGAAAAGCGGTAGCCGAGCTTGCGCTTCTCGTTGAGGTAAGATTGCATCGGCGCGATGGGGATGTCGATCTCGATCATGTTCATCGCGTCGTAACGGTACTTGAGGATATAGGGCATTACCGTATAGATTGGGTTTGCGTCCCGAACGCGCGTTCCGTCTTTCCGCATGGCATTCTCCTTGCAGCAAATGAATTCGATACATAGGATAACACGTTTTTATGATATACTGCAAGCAGCACAAGGGGGGAGGCGGAGCCGATGAAAAAACCGGCATGGAGGAAAGGAACGGCCGCGGCGGCGATGCTCGCGCTTCTGTTTGCGCTCGGGTGCGGCGCAAATTCGCTGCCGGAGGGTTTCTCGGAGGACGCGGTGACGGCGCGCGCGGAGGAAATTGTCCAATATGCAAGCGCGGGCGACTATGAATCGGTCGTTTCATGCCTGAGGGAGGACCTCGCCGGCGCGCTTACGGCGGATCAGCTCGAGGAGGCGTGGAGCGGAACGTATGAACGCGTCGGTGCGGTTGAAAGCGTGAAGTCCGTTTCGCTGTCCGGCACGGCCGACGATTCGACGGGAGAGGAATACGCCGTGGCGCAGGTGATCTGCCGGCATGAAAAGGGGAGCGTTCTGTATACGCTTTCGTTCGATGCGGAGCTGAATCTGGTGGGGCTGTATCTGAAATGACGCATGCCGACGGGCGCGGGATCGGATAAAAATAACAGGGAGCGGAAGGAAACAAACGGATATGCTGACAAAGGAAACGACAAACACATACTGCGAACTGCTGCGCGCGGAACTGGTGCCGGCGACGGGCTGCACCGAGCCCATCGCCATTGCGTACGCTGCGGCGGTGCTGCGCGATACGCTCGGCGGGGTGCCGGAGCGGATGCGCGTTTCGGTGAGCGGAAACATTCTGAAAAACGCGAAGAGCGTCGTTGTGCCGGGCACGGGCGGAAGGAAAGGGATCGCCGCGGCGGCGGCCGCGGGCGCGGTCGCGGGGGACGCAAGCAGGCAACTCGAGGTCATCGCGTCCGTAACGGACAAGCAGCGCGAGGCGATCGACGCGTATCTCGCCCGTTCACCGATTCCCGTGTCCTGCGGCGGGGAAGGGCCGGCGCTCAATCTGACGGTGTACGGCGAACGCAGCGGCGACCGGGCGCTCGTGCGCATCGCAAACGCACATACGAACATCGTCCGCATCGAACGAAACGGGGAAACGCTTCAGGACCGCCCCGTACAGGACGGGGGAAGCGGCGAAACGCGCGGCCCGGATCTGAACGTGCGCGATATCGTCGAATTTGCCGACACGGTCGAACTCTCCCGCGTGGAGGACGCGCTCCGGCGGCAGATCTCCTGCAATATGGCGATCGCCCGGCGCGGACTGGAAGGCGGTTGCGGCGCGAACATCGGCCGCGTGCTGCTTTCCGGCGGCGAAAACGACCTGATCACCGAGGCGCGCGCGATGGCCGCCGCCGGATCGGACGCGCGCATGAGCGGCTGCGAAATGCCCGTGGTCATCGTCTCCGGCTCGGGCAACCAGGGCATCGCGGCTTCCGTGCCGGTTGCGGTCTGGGCCGGAAGGAAGGGGTATTCCGAGGAGAAGATGCTGCGCGCGCTGATCGTCTCCGACCTCGTGACCGTGCATCAGAAGAAGGACATCGGGCGGCTTTCGGCGTTCTGCGGCGCGGTGTGCGCAGGCTGCGGCGCGGGCGCGGGCATCGCGTATCTGGAATACGGCACCTACGACGCGGTTGCGCACGCGCTGGTCAACGCGCTCGCCGTCGTGTCCGGCATGGTCTGCGACGGCGCGAAGGCTTCCTGCGCGGCGAAGGTCGCAACGGCGGTGGAGGCGGGCATCCTCGGTTACCGCATGTACACGCAGCATCAGGAGTTCTTCAGCGGGGACGGAATCGTCGTCAAGGGCGTGGACAACACGATCCGGAACGTCGGGCGGCTCGCCAGGGACGGCATGCGGGAGACGGAGTCCGAGATCCTGCGGATCATGCAGGAAACCGGTACAAAATAGAACGCGCAGGGGGTTCACCCCTGCACGCCGCCCAGGGGACGCGTCCCTTGGGAATCCCTGACCCGCAGGGCCTTTTAAGGGCACTTACGGAAATGGGTTTTCAGAGCGCTGCGGCCCGAAACGGTGGTTTGGAGGCGGAGCCTCCAACGGCCCCCCTTTATCGGCAGGCGGCGGCGGTGCAGAAAACCGTCGCCGTTTGGCATTCCGCCGGTTCGATCGCCGGCGCCCGCTCAGCGGACGGTGATCAGTTCATAGCGGCGCGTGCCGACGCCGATCTCCTCGGCGTGCGCGAGCATGGCGTGCCAGTCGGTGCCGGGCGCGCAGTCCGCAAAATGGTCGCCGCTGCCGCTGCCGCGGCCGAGAAGGTCGGAAAGCTGGCTGTTCGGCAGCACGGGCTGGCGGTTGCAGGCGTCCGCGCAGGCCTGATCGAGCGCGACGGGGTCGAACGAGGCGAACATGCCGACGTCCGGGATGATCGGCGCGTCGTTCTCCGCGTGGCAGTCGCAGTTCGGCGAGACCTGCATAACGACGCTGATGTGAAAATGCGGCCGGCCCTGCACCACGGCGAGCGTGTATTCCGCGATCTTCTCACAGAGGATGCGGTTGCTCCCGCCGTTGCGATTGACGATGGCGTCGAAATTGCAGGCGGCGATGCAGCGCCCGCAGCCGACGCATTTTTTATGGTCGATGGACGCGACGCGCCCTTCGCCGTAGGAGATCGCGTCGTGCGCGCACTGCTTCGCGCACTGGCGGCAGCCGCGGCAGCGGGAGGGAATCACCTCCGGCTTGCCGTCGCAGTGCTGCTCCATCTTGCCTGCGCGCGAGCCGCAGCCCATGCCGATGTTCTTGATCGCGCCGCCGAAGCCGGTCGCCTCGTGTCCCTTGAAGTGGGTCAGCGAAATAAAGACGTCCGCGTCCATGACGGCGCGGCCGATTCTGGCGACCTTGATGTGTTTGCCGCCCTCGATCGGAACAAGCGCCTCGTCCAGACCGCGCAGACCGTCCGCAATGAGGATCTGACAGCCCGTGGACAGCGGGGAAAAGCCGTTGCGCTGCGCGGATTCCAGATGCTCGAGGGCGTTTTTCCGCCCGCCCGCGTAGAGCGTGTTGCAGTCGGTCAGAAACGGCTTCCCGCCGAGCGAACGGATCACCTCCGCGACGGCGTAAGCAAAGTTCGGCCGCAGAAACGATAGATTGCCGGGCTCCCCGAAATGAATCTTGATTGCGGCGAAGCGGTTCTCGAACGGGATCGATGAAATTCCGGCTTTCCGGATCAGACGCTGGAGTTTATCGGTCAGCGAGTCGTCGATCGACGCGCGCATATTTGTAAAATAAACTTTGGATGCTTCCACAGGGCAACTCCTTTCCGGATTCCGTGAAGATTACCTGCATCATAGCATATCGCGGTGCGCGGCACAACCGAAACGGCGGCCCCGTCCGCCGGCGGAACCGCTTGCGTTTTTCCCGGGGAACGGTTATGATTGCGTCCATAGGCAAAAAAACGACGCGGACTGCGTTACAATCGGGAGCGGAAGTATGACGGACGGTGGGAAAAAGCCTGCCTTGGGCAGCATGGCGATTCTGCTCGGCACGTCCATGATCTGGGGCGTGTCGTTCGTGGCGCAGAGCGCGGGCATGGCGTATATCGGACCGTTTACGTTTACGGCCGTGCGCTCGGCGATCTCGGCGGCGGGACTCGCGGCGTGCGCCCTGCTTTTCGACCGGCTGGGACTGAGCCCGAAGAATGCGGACAGGAAGCGGCTTGTCAGGGCCGGCCTGCTGCTCGGCGCGGTTCTGTTTGTCGGCAACAATCTCCAGCAGGTGGGGCTTCAGTATACGTCGGTCGGCAAGGCGGGGTTCCTCTCGTCGCTGTATGTCGTGCTCGTGCCGATTTTTGGTCTGGCGGTCGGGCGGCGCGCGCACCCCATGGTGTGGGCCTGCGCGCTGCTCGCATGCGCGGGACTGTATTTTCTCTCGGTTCAGGAGAACTTTGCCGTCGGGAAGGGCGATCTGCTGGTGCTTGCCTGCGCGGCGGTATATGCCGTGCATATCCTGCTGATCGATCATTACGCCGGGTCGGTGGACGTTGTGCGTCTCAACTGCATCCAGTTCGCCGTAGCGGCGCTGCTCTCCGCAGTGCCGATGGCGGTTTTCGAGCAGCCTTCGATCCGCCATATCCCGGAGGCGTGGCTTTCGCTGCTGTACGCCGGACTGCTGGCGGGCGGCTGCGCGTATACGATGCAGATGCTCGGACAGCGGAACGTGGAGCCGACGGCCGCTTCGCTGCTGCTCAGCCCGGAGTCCGTCTTTTCCGCGCTGGCCGGCTGGGCGCTGCTCGGGCAGACGCTGACCGGCCGCGAACTGACCGGCTGCGCGCTCGTGTTTGTCGCCGTGGTCTGCTCGCAACTGCCGTGGAGGCGTATCTTACGGATGCGCGGCGCACGGGAAAAACGAACGTCCGGCCGATCGGCAGACGCATAAGCGTGCGATCGGAGCCGGACGGACCCGCGCCGGCGAAGCGGCGGCATGGCCGGTGGGCCTCGGCGTCTGTTGCGCCGTAATTCCGCGAGCAGCATCCTTCGGTTTATTTCAATTTTTCGGTACCATGCGACCTGCCGGTTTTCTCGGAGCCGTTTCCCGCATAGGATTGCAAACGGGCGTCCGCTTTTATATAATAAAACCAACCATTCATTTCTTTTTGCTAAAATTCGGAAACTGGGGGGGTTATGTTTATGAAATGCAGCAACTGCGGGGCGACGCTTCGCGAAGGTACGGCCTTCTGTCCGGCGTGCGGCGCCAAGGTGGAACCGAAAGTCCGGTACTGCGACCGCTGCGGCGAGCGCCTGCAGCCGGGTTACGCGTTCTGCACCAACTGCGGGAATCCTGTCTCCGGCGGTTCGTCCGGCTCGGGCCGGAAACAGAAAACGCCGGGCGGCGGGTTCGAGGAACGGTACGGTTCCTCCCAAAGGAAGGGCGGCGCCGGGAAAAAGCGCACGGGCATCATCATCGGGGCGGCCGCCGCCGCGGTGATCCTGATCTTCGTGATCCTGCTGCTCACAGGGGTGCTGCTCAGTCCCGCCGCACGGTTCAAAATGGTTGTGAAAAAGTCGGTCGTGGAGCCGGCGACGAGCGCTGTGGACAAGGTGCTTAGCTTCCGGGACAATCCCGGTCTTTCCACGGACATGACGATTTCCGCCAGCGCGCCGGATTCCTATTCGTCCGAAATTTACAACGATATCACCGTCGATCTGAAGGTGAAGGCCGAGAAGAAGAACACGCTTGTCAATGTGGACGTCAACTGGCTGGGCAGCGACGTGCTGTCCGGCGCGTTTACGTATGACGGCGATCAGTTCGGATTCTATCTGCCGGATCTGGACAGCGGCTACTATGTGGTTGATATCGATCAGCTCTTCGGGAACTACGAGTACGCGCAGTACGGGCTCTTTGAGGTTGGGATTGATATCGACAGCAAACTGGTCGACGAGGTGATTTCCCGGTATGCGGACGTGGTGCTTTCCTGCGTGAACGCGGGCAACATGACGGTGTCCCGCAACGAGCGGATCCGTCTCGTGAGCGCGGGCGAAACGGTAACCGGCGTGACCGCATATACCTTCCAGCCCACGGGGGAAGATATTTCCGAGATGCTGACCAAGCTGGCGGATACGATCGAGAAGGATAAGGACCTGCGCGAACTGATGGTGGATACGTACGGCGCCTACCTGCTGGCCGACGGCGATGCGGAGAATGAGGCCGATGTTCGCCTGCAGATCGAGGATATGATCGTCGATTTCGCCGATCAGATGCGCAATATGGCGGAGTTTTACGGCTACGACGATATGCCGACCGATTTCAGTTGGACGATCTACATGAAGGGCACGTACCTCTACCGGGAAGAGATCGTGCCGGACGGAGACTACAGCGAAGCGCTTGTGTTTGAACGCTACGGCGAGGAATCCAGCGGCATTACCTACTGCGTCGGCATGTGCTATCTGGATGAGAACGAGTTTACGGAAGCCGTTACGCTGCAGTATCAGAAATCCGGGAAGACGCTTACGGGCGATCTTTCCTATATGCCAGAGTACGGCGATACGATCAAGGCCTCTTTCGATCTCAACCTGGCCAAGCAATCCGCGCTCAAGCTGTATTACGGCACCTACCGGCTCGACGCCGGAGACGTCACGGCGAAGCTGGAGGTGGACTCGAACGGTTCCGGTTCGGAGCACAAGCTGCGCCTGAGCGGCGACGATCTTGATTACAGCATCGGCGTTTCGAACCTGACGGTCAGCGTTATAACGACGGATCGTTCCTCCACCGCGAAGGAGCCGAGCGCCAAAGCGCAGGATATTTCGGACTACAGCGAGGAGGAGTTTTCTGAGCTTTGGGTGTCGTTGCTGCAAAACGCCGACTATATACTTGAAGATCTGATGTGAGCCGTGCGATGCCCTCCGAACTGATACGGCTCTCAGCCGTTGAAAAATGGTATGGCCCCAACCGCGTGCTGGGGCCTGTTTCCCTTTGTGTCCGCCCGGGAGAGGTGCTGGGCGTATACGGAAGCAACGGGTCCGGAAAGACGACGCTGCTTTCCATCCTGGCAGGCGTGCTGGCGCCGGATAAGGGAACCGTGGCGCGGGCGGACTGCCTCGGGGGTGCGGTGGGGTACGTTCCGCAGGACGTGGCGCTGTATCCAACGCTTTCCGCGCGGGATAATCTGCGCTTCTGGGCGGACGTATACGGCCTGCCGCCGCGCGCGGCGCGCGCGCGGGTGGACTGGCTCCTGGGGCTGATGCAGCTTTCGGACAAGGGGAACGCAAAGGTGGAGGACTGTTCCGGCGGGATGAAGCGGCGGCTGAACCTGGCCGCCGCTCTTGTGATCACGCCGAAACTGCTCTTGCTCGACGAACCGACCGTGGGCACGGACGAGGAATCGTCGGAGATCGTTCTTTCGGTCGTGGAGCGGCTGAGCCGGGGCGGCTGCGCGGTCGTGATCAGCACGCATCTTCGGCGGGATCTGACCAGGGTCGCCGGGCGGATTCTGTATCTGAAGGCGGGGATTCCATCCGAATCGGAGCCGCCGCCGGCATGAAAGCGTTCTTTGCCTGTGTAAAAAAGGATCTGTTACTCTTCAGGAGCGGGGCCGGGCTGCTGGCGCTGCTGCTTCCGGTTGCGCTCCTGCTTGCGCTCGGTGCGTTCATGGGCGGTACGGCGGCCGCGCGCGGCTATGTGGAGCCGTTCCCCATCGCCGTGCGGGACGAGGACGGTTCCCCGATGTCGCGCTCGCTTGTGCGGCAGATGGGCGAGATCGCCCTCTTTTCCGAGGTGCGCGAAGCCGGGGCGGACGAGACGGACGAAGCGCTCATCTCCGGCGGCGCCGCCTGCGTGCTGACGATTCCGCAGGATTATTTTTACCGCGTTTACGCCATGGACGAGTGCACGGTCGGCATTGTGCTCAACGGCGATATGCCGCTGCAGTCGGCTCTGGTGGAGAGCATGGTGACCAATATTCTGGATATCATCAGCGCCGATCAGCAGGCCGCCAGCGCCGTGTATGCGCTCGAGTACGGCTCGCTTTCGGAGGAGCAGGCCCGCGCGCTCTGCGCCGACGCGGCGGAGGATATCCTGCGCGACGCGCTGGGGCGGCAGAGCATATTCGACACCGAATCGGAGGCGGAGGATACGGCGGCGCAGCTCCGGCTGTCGTTTTTCGTCTGCGCGGTCAGCTTAACATGCATGTTCCTTCCGCTCGTTACGCTCAAAACGCTGCCCGAGGAGCTGGAGATGGGCATCCTCCCGCGGTATGTTGCTGCTGGCGGGTCGCTTCCGGCGCTGCTGCTCTCCAAACTCGTTTCGGCGCTTGCGCTGAGCGTGCTGCCGACCGCGTGCCTGGTCGTCTTTGCGCGACCCGGCGGCGGGATCGCGACGGTGGCGGTTCTGCTGCTGGCGCTGCTCTCCTCGTTTGCGGTGTTTTTGCTGCTTTCCGTGCTGATTCGAGACGAAGCGCGCCCCCAGCTGATCGGCAACCTGCTGATCCTCTTTGAACTGGCGGTGGGCGGCGTTCTGTATCCGCTCGAGCTGCTGCCGGCCCCGCTGCAGGCGGCCGCGCCCTTCACGCTTCCCTACTATGTGCTCTGCGGCGTACGCGCCGCGGCGGGCGGCGCCGGTCTAAGCGGCGTTCTGTCCGCCGTATGGCCGCTGGCGGCGGCTCTCGCCGCCGCCGTTCCCGCCGTGCTGCTGCTGCAAAAAAGGAGGCGCGTATGAGGACGCTGCGCTCCGTTCGCTTCAAGCTCGCAGCCATGTTCGGCGGCCCGCTGACGGCGCTGGTGCTGTGCGCGGCGCTGCTGGTCAGCCTAACCGCCGTATCCGGCGCACTGCAGGCGGAACGCGCCGATTCGGTGCGGATTACCGTCGTAGACCGGGACGATTCGGCGGAAAGCCGCGCTCTCTCTGACGCGCTTTCGTCCGATGGCGCGCTTTCCGTGACCCAGTGCGGGGACGAGGCGTCGGCGCGGCGCATGCTTGCGCTGGGCCGCGCGGAGGGGCTGCTGACCATCGGCCAAGGCTACGGAGACGCGCTGCGCTCCGACGGCGACGAACTGGGACTGCATTACGAGTCCGCGCCGCTGTCCTCCTCCGGGCAGGCGGTGCGGGAGATCGTTTCCGGCTATGTGGTTCGGGCGCGCAGCCGGATCCGGGCATACGAAAACGCCGCCGAGGCGCTCGGGGCGCTCTCCGCGGAGGACGAGGCGGCGCTCGATGCGCTGCTCGGGCAGGCTGCGCCGGCGGCGTATACGATTGAGACGATCGGCGGCGATTCACAGACCAACAGCGATCCGCAGACCAACAGCGGTTCCGTATTCCGCGCGCTTTCGGTCCGGTACGAGGGATTTGCCGCGCTTTGCATCCTGCTTTGCATGCTCACGCTGTCCGCGTTTTTCGCGCGCGGCTCCTCGCGGCTGGTGTCGGCCCGCATGAACGCGCTGCCCGGCGGGGCCGCATGTGCCTTTTTCGGCGACGCGCTCGCGCTGTTCGGTTCCGGCGTTCTCATGGCGGCGATCGCGCTGATCCCGCGCGGGGACGTTTCCCCGACGGTGCTGTACATGCTGGCGGCGTAC
>CAZIQO010000069.1:0-15468 GCA_964541465.1 uncultured Oscillospiraceae bacterium | reverse complement strand
AGCATGCGCTCGAGACCGCGGCGGTGTATAATGAACGGGAGCGTGGGAAGGCGCACATCACCATGCCGTATCGGGCCGACGACGCCCTGCTCGACCGGCTTTTACACAACGACTGATCAGGAGACGAAACCACATGGCAAAACTCATCGAATGCGTACCCAATATCAGCAGCGCGGACGCGGCAGTCGTGCAGGCCGTGACGGACGAGGTGCGCTCCGTTCCCGGGGTCGCGCTGCTGGACGTGTCCAGCGATTCGGACCACAACCGCTCGGTGCTCACGTTCGCCGGCGATCCGGCGGACGCGGAGGAGGCGGCCGTCCGGCTGGCGAAAGCCGCCGCGGAGCGCATCGACATGACGAAGCACAGGGGCGAGCATCCGCGCATGGGAGCGGTGGACGTGATTCCGTTTATTCCCGTCCGCGAAGCCACGATGGACGAATGCGTCGCGCTGTCCAGGCGCGCCGGGAAGCGCATCTGGGAGGAAGCGGGTATTCCCGTGTTCCTCTACGAAGCGTCCGCGAGCGCGCCGAACCGCGTCAACCTCGCCGATATCCGCAGGGGCCAGTTCGAAGGCATGGCCGGGAAGGTGCTGCTGCCGGAGTGGGAGCCGGATTTCGGCGGGCGGACGATCCACCCGACCGCGGGCGTGGTCGCCGTCGGCGCGCGCGCGCCGCTGATTGCGTTCAACATCAATCTTTCCACGCCGGACGTCGCGATCGCGGACAGGATCGCCAGGATCATCCGGCGTTCGGGCGGAGGCTTGAGCTGTGTCAAGGCCATCGGCGTGCTGCTCAGGGACCGCGGCGTGGCGCAGGTGTCGATCAACATGACCGACTTTTGCGTCACCCCGCTCTACCGTGTGGTGGAATTCGTGCGCTTCGAGGCGGCGCGGTACGGCGTTTCCGTGATCGGTACGGAGATCGTCGGGCTCGCTCCCTCGCGTGCACTCGTCGACAGCGCGGCGTACTATCTGGGCATCGAAAATTTCGACGCGGAGAAGCAGGTTCTGGAGTACCGGCTCGACTAGCGGAGAATGGGGGAAGCGCATGCTGCTGATTCGGAATATCGGCCTTCTGCAGACGCCGCTCGGCGCGGTGAGCCGCAGGGGCGCGGCGCAGGGCGAAAACGCGAAGTACCGCGACGCAAGCGTGCTCGTCGACGGCGGGCGCATCGCGGCCGTCGCCGAAAACGGCGCGGTTCCGGCCTGTCCGGACGATACCGAGACGCTGGACGCGGGCGGCCGCTTCGTTACGCCCGGCTGGGTGGACGCGCATACGCATCTGGTGTTCGGCGGCTGGCGGCAGCACGAGATCTCGCTCAGGCTCAGGGGCGCGGGCTATCTCGAGATCCTGCGCTCCGGCGGCGGCATCCTCGACACGGTGCGGCAGACGCGCGCGATGCGCGAGCAGGATCTGTTTGCGCGCGCGGCCGGATTTCTGGACGAGCAGCTTCGCCTCGGCGTGACGGCGACGGAGATCAAAAGCGGCTACGGGCTGGATTGGGAGAACGAACGAAAACAGCTCCGCGTGATCGCCCGGCTGAACCATGAGCCCGACAGGGACGTGGTTCCAACGTTCCTCGGCGCGCACGCCGTGCCGCCGGAATACGCGGGGCGCGCGGACGAATACGTCGATTTTATCTGCACCGCGGCGCTGCCGGCGGTCGCACGGGAGAAACTGGCGCGCTACTGCGACGTGTTCTGTGAGACGGGCGCGTTTTCCGTGGAGCAGAGCGGGCGAATCCTGAACACGGCGCGTTCGCTCGGGCTGGGGCTGAAGATCCACGCAGACGAGATCGACGCGCTCGGCGGGGCGGAGCTTGCGGGTGCTCTCGGCGCGGCGTCGGCGGAGCACCTGATCGCGACCACGGACGCGGGCGTCGACGCGCTTTCGGCGGGCGGCGTAACGGCCTGCCTGCTGCCGCAGACCTCGCTGTATCTGAATAAACCCTTCGCGCGGGCGCGGGATATGATCGGGAAAGGCGTGCCGGTCGCGGTCGCCTCGGACTTCAACCCCGGCTCGTGCCCGTCGCTGAATCTGCAGCTCTGCGCGAACCTTGCGTACCTTCGTTACCGCATGACGCCGGAGGAGATCCTCACCGCCGTGACGCTCAACGCCGCCTGCGCGATCGGCCTTGGCGGGACGCTTGGCTCGATCGAACCCGGCAAGCAGGCGGATCTGACGATCTGGGACGCGGACGGCATGGAACTGCTCTGCTACCGCATGGGGAGCAATCAGGTCAGGGCCGTTGTCAAGAAGGGGAAACTCGTCGTCTCATAAGCGGCCGGCCCGCAGCGGCCGAACCGCTATACCGATATACAAAAACGCTTCCGCCCGGTTCGGACGGAAGCGTTTCCTAATGCTGTTTTGCCCGCTTACACGTTCTTGAGCGCGGCGGTGTCCAGACTGCCGTAGGCGGAGAGGAACGCAAAGAGCTTTTGCGCGATGATGTGCACGCCGCCGGGGCTGTTGCTTTCGATATTCAGCGGCATGAGCGGGTCGTGCAGCGACATGCGCAGCAGGAACCACCCGTCGCCTTCGCCGCTGCCGAACGAAACGCGGATGCCCTCGTAGTTTTCCTTCGCAACGTCCCAGTTCTGCGCCTTTGCATATGCGCCGAGGTCGCGCAGCACGCCGTTTCCGTAGGCGGCGAAATCCGGCGCGGAAAGGTTCATGCGCACCTCGGTGCTTTCGGCGGGCTCGGCGAGCGTGTCGATGAGCGAGAAGAGCGTGCGCCCCTGCGCGCGAAGCTGCGCCATTTTGATGAGCAGCTTCGTGATAAGGTACGCGCCGTCGTCGAGGAAGTAGTTCTCCTTGAGCGCGCCGTGGCCGGAGGTCTCCATGGCGAGCTGACAGTCGCGTCCCTCGCGGTTGATGCGGATCGCCTCGTCGATGACGTTCTTGTATCCGCGCCTGAAGCGGTGATGCACGCCGCCCTTCGCCGCGATGAACGCCGCAAGTCCGCTCGACGTGATGGAGTCGGTCACGACGGTCGTACCCGGATGCTCCTCGAGCAGCACGGCCGCGATCAGCGCGATGAGGCGGTTCCGGTTGATCTCCCTGCCGTCGGCGGCGACCGCGCCCGCGCGGTCTACGTCCGTATCGAAGATCACGCCCATGTCGGCCTTGTTTTCCAGAACGCACGCGGTTACGGCGGCCATGGCCGTTTCGTTCTCGGGATTCGGGACGTGATTGGGGAATCTGCCGTCGGGATCGAGAAACTGGCTGCCGGAGGTGTCCGCGCCGAGTGGGGAAAGCACCTCGCTTGCGAAGAAACCGCCCGCGCCGTTGCCCGCGTCCACGACGATATGGAACCCCTTGAGCGGGTGGTCGTAGTCCTTCGCGTCGACGGCCAGACGGATATGGTCGACCAGCCCCTGCGCGTAGACGGAGAGGAAGTCGGTCGCGTCCAGCCGTCCGCGGTCCCGCGCCGGGATGAACGCGTTTTCCTCTGCGCGCGCGAGGATCGAGGCGATCTCCACCTTTTCGAGCCCGCCGTCGTGCGTGAAGAACTTGATTCCGTTGCGGTTCCAGGGCAGGTGGCTTGCAGTGAGCATGATCGCGCCGTCGTAGCAATATCCCGGGAGGACGGTGCTCATGAACATGCTCGGTGTGCTCGCAAGGCCGAAGTCGGTCACGTCGGCGCCCATGGAGAGCACGCCCTCCGCGGCCGCGTTCAGCAGGCGTGCGCCCGAGAGGCGGGAATCCCGGCCGACCGAGATCCTTAGATCGCTTTTATTGAATTTTTCCTGCAGAAAGAGCACGAACGATCTGGCGATGTCGCCCACAGCCTCGCAGGTGAGATTGACGGGTTGTCCCTCGACGCCCTCCATGGCGACGCCGCGGATATCGCTGCCGTTTTGCAGTTTTCGATAGTTCATACGCGCTCCTCCGCTTCTTTTGTTGATCCGCTTTTCCGATGGGTCCCGGTCGTGTGTTTTGCTGGAATCGGGCCGCGTTTAAGCGGCGGATCGGATAGGAATATTTTCGCACCGGCACCGCGGTTTGTCAATTGCGGGCGGCGCTGAGCGCGGCGAGCAGAACGCCCCGCCCGATTGTGTCGCGCACGGGATACGGCATCTCCAGCCGGCGCGCCGCGCGGAGGGTTTCGCCGCAGACGGTCCCCGTGAGCGCGCCCCGGTATACGCCGGCGCGCAGCAGCGCGTCCTGCAGAACGAACGCGAATACGCCCGTTTCGCCGAAGCGCAGACGCTGCGGGTAACAGGAAAAGAGAGAGAGATGCGCGACGTTGCCGCTCAGAAACGCCGGTTCGGCGTAGGCGAACAGCCGGTTATCCAGCGCGAGCAGGCGGAGCTCCTCCCGTTCGGAAGCACGCAGCGCGCCGCCTATGTCGAACGCCGCGCCGGTGTGGTGCTGCGAACGCTCCGAACAGGTCTGCGCGCCGACGCGCAGGAACGCGCGGCCGACCGAAAACGGTCTGCCGAAAAGCAGATGCAGTTCGTCGAGCGCGAGAAGCGCGCGCCGGTCCGTCCAGCAGACGTCCGTGTTCCGCCCCCCGAGAAAATCGGAAACCGGGAACGGGAAACGCCGCACGTAGGGCATCTGCGCGTCGGGGCTGAGCGCGTGCGCGGAAAACGCGCCGTCGGATGGGGAGAAGACGTACAGCGTGGGCAAGGGATCGCTCCTTTGATTCGGCGCAGGGGAAACAAAGAACGGGGGCCGCTTTTCGGGCGCGGCGGCACCTTAGCGCCCGGCGTGCCCGGATACGTCATAGTATGACGGGAAGCGGGCGCGCGTTACGCGTCGGGCGCGGCGGGTTTTTTCCGTGCGGAGAGCGCCGCGCACACGCCCGCGATACTGACGCAGAGCCCCGCGAACATGCGGTAGTAGAGCGCATAGCGTGTCAGGAACGAACACCCGAAGAGAACGAGCGCCGCAAGCAGATACCGCCGGACCGCGCTCCGGGGAAAATTGAACGAAAAGGAGCGCCGTCTGCGCTGCTTTGCGGCCGCGAGGATCGCGCGGATGCGGTCGTCCACGTCCGCGTCGGCCGCGCAGACACCGATGCGTTCCGCCGCTTCGATCAGCGCGTCCTGCCCGCAGAGCCGCACGCCGCTAAGCCGCGGCGCAAGCTCCTCCGCGGAGCGGGCGAACCCGGCGGTGGAGAAGACGCAGAGCGGGCGGAGCGGTTCTTTACGGACCGTTTCCAGCAGCGCGTCCGCGTCGGCCGGAAGCGCGCACACGAGCAGCGCGGCGGTTTCGCACGGGCGAAGCAGCGTGTGGCAGAGCGTCTCCAGATAGCGCCGCGGGGCGAGCATCAGCCGGTCGGCAAGCGCGGCGCGGCGGAGGCGTTCGTGCTCCCTGCGGGAAAAGCGCTCGAACGCGATCTCCCGGTAGAGGCGCATGAGGATCATGCAAAGTCCGAGTGTCAGCGCCGAGAGCGCGGCGACGATCCACAGGCTCCCGAAGCGGGAGCGATAGAATAAAAACGCCCCGGCAAACAGGATCAGCCGCAGCGCGATATAATCGAGCGCGCGGGCGAACGCGCCGCGTCCGCCGCCGTAGCGGGTCCGGTAGTATCGTTCAACGGAGCGGTCCCTGGCCATACGCGCCTCCCGAATCGTTTTTTAAATCAGTTTTTCCATCTTGCGCCGGTTTCATAACGGCGGCCGGATCCTCTGGCGCAAACGAACGAAACATGGTATGCTAACGGAAAAAGAGGAGGAGTTTTCCGAAGCGAATGCGTATCGGAATCCTGGGCGGCACATTCAATCCGATCCATAACGCGCATCTCGAGATGGCGCGGTTCGCGCGCGCGGCCGCGTCGCTGGACCGCGTGCTGTTCATGGTGGCCGCCAATCCGCCGCATAAGCGCGTGGAGGACGACGTGCCGGCGGAAGAACGCTTCGATCTGGTCCGCCTCGCCGTCCGGGACGAGGCCGGCGTAGAGGCGTGCGACATGGAACTTAAGCGCAGCGGGAAAAGCTATACGTGCGAAACGCTTCGGGAGCTGAAGCGAACCAGCCCGGAGGCCGAGCTGTTCCTCATCGTCGGCAGCGACATGCTGCAGGACATGACGGACTGGTTTCACCCCGCCGAGATATTCGGCCTGGCCGAGGTGCTCTGCGTGCGGCGGCGCGGGCTGGAGGACGGCGACGAAGCGGCCGCGGCGGAACTGAGGAGGCGCTTCGGCGCGCGGATTACGGTTCTGAACGAACGGGCCGCGCCGATATCGTCCACCGAGGTGCGCGAACGGCTCTGCGACGGGCTGGACGTGAGCGGGCTGCTGCCGGAATCCGTGGAGCAGGCTTGCTATGAGTCCGGCGTCTATTTTCCCGAGGACGTACGGCGCATGCAGGAGCGGTGCCGCGCGGCGCTGAATCCGAAACGCTACACCCACACGGCCGGCACGATGCGCGCCGCCGCCATGCTCGCCGGGGCCTGGGGGGTCGACCCGAAGCGGGCGCGCGTGGCCGCGCTGCTGCACGACTGTGCGAAATGCCTCGATCCCGTGACGCAGCGGGTGCTTTCCGGCGACGACGAGGATGTGGACGCCGTCGATCACGCGTTTGCGGGCGCGGTGCTGGCCAGGATGGAGTACGGCGTGACGGACGACGGCATCCTGCGCGCGATCCGGCTGCATACCACGGGCGACGAGGGCATGGAACCATTCGACGCGGCGATTTACGCCGCCGACCTGATCGAACCGAACCGCACGTTTCCGGGCGTGGAGGAATACCGAAAGCGCGTTTCGCTCGGCCCGGACGAATTCATGCGGTACGCGCTGGGAAACGTCGAACGGTTTCTTGAGCGCTCCGATAAGGCGCTTCACCCGGCGACGCGGCGCGCCGCGGCATATTACGAAAATAAAAAAAAGACGGAGGGAAACCATTGAGCGAAAGCACGAACGAAACCAGACGCGAAAGCGCAGACGAAACCCTGGCCAAGGCGATCAGAAAACAGGTGGACGGGCTCTGCGAGATCCTCTACAACAAGAAGGCGGTCGATATCGTCGCCATCCGCGTGGCGGACAGAACCATCATTGCGGACTGGTTCATCATCTGCAGCGGGCGCGCCGTCATGCAGACCAAAGCGCTTTATGACGAGCTGGACGAAAAGGCGCCCGCGTTCGGCCTGACGCTGCGCCGGTCCGAAGGATATGAGGACGGCCGCTGGATCGTGCTCGATTACGGGGACATCCTCGTGCACATCTTTCATCCCGACGAGCGGAAATATTACAACATGGAACGGCTCTGGGACGAGGACGACGCCGCGATCCGCTACTCCGCCCTGCGCGACGCCGGGAACTGACGCGGTTATTTCAGAAGTCCGCTGCGGCGGGAAACTGCATGCAGCTTCGGCCTCGTCCGGCCGGGCGTTCGTTTCTGATTGCCGCGCCGCCGGCACGGTCCGATAAAGAGCCTGCCGGAGGTTTGTTCTGCAACACGACTGGAAATGTTCGATCCTTCGTTATTCACAACCGGGGCGGGAAACCGCTCCGGTTTGCCTTTGGACCGTTTGCTCTGCGGTTTCCGATTGCCGGCAGAAAATTGGCGTTTTTTGCAACCGATCTTTCAAAGGAAAAGTGTTCCATATGAGGAAAGGCGGACGGGGCGGCGCGTTTGCAAAGAAAATCGAAGTATGTCATACTGTGTCTGTGCCGGAGACGGAGTTCGATCCGGCGGCATGGCAGACTGCCGCACCGAACGGTCTGAACGCGGAGCGCGGGAAGAAACGAACCGCGCCGCGCGGAAAGGAGTCGCTATGAAACAACGGGAAAAACGCATTGCGGTCGTTCTTGCGCTTGCGTTCGCCGCGGTTGCCGCGGCCGGGTACGGCACCGCGCGGTCGCTGGCCGACGGAAAAACGCAGGTGACGATCACCAACGTTTCGGTTGCCGATAAGACCTACGACGGGTCGCCGGCCGTCGTGGACGGCGTGCTGTCCATTACCGATCCGGAGGAACAGGCGGTCAGCCTCACGGAAAGCGATCTGGTCTACCGGTATGTCAGTACGGACGGCGGCGGCTACGACGCGACCGTTTCGCCTTCAGACGTGGGCGCGTATACGCTGACGGTCTCGGTGGCGGACACGAATACGCAGTATGAAGGCGCGAGCGACCCCTTCGCGTTCACGATCGCGGAGGCAGTGCTCACGATTACGCCATCCGGCGGGGAATGCCGTTACGTCGGCATGGCGAACCCAACGTTTTCCTATACATATGCCGGCGCGCTGCCGGGACAGACGCCTGCGTTTACCGGTGCGCTGACCGGCGCGGGGTCCGAAACGTCCCCGGAGGGCGTATACGCCATTTCGCTTACGGGGCTTGCCCTCGCGGACAACGACACGTTTCTTGCCAAAAACTATACGCTCGCGCTTTCACCGAACTCGCTCTACCGTGTGGAAGCCTATCCGGCGGCGGTTGCCGCAACGGTTTCGGGCACGGCGGTGAACGGAATCTACACCGGCTCCGTGACGCTGAGCGCGCCGGACGGCTATCGGATCGCGTTCTCGCTCGATGCGGCTTCGTGGGCGGGTTCGGCCGTAAAAAGCGACTGTACGGACGGCGATAACGACATCTCCTATTATCTGCGCGTTTCCGGCGGTGAAAACGACGGCGCGATCACCGAACAAAAACTGCTCACGATATCCTGCGACAAAACGGCGCCGGCCGTTTCGCTGCACTCGCCCGCCGCGGACAGCACGGATGCGGCCGCCGCGGTCAATCAGAAGATCATCTTTTTATCCGGCGAACCCGTCACGGCGGTTTCGGGGGGGATCGTGACCGTTTCCGATGGAACGACGGACTATACGGCGGCGGCGTCGGACGCGGTTTTGATCGGCAGCGCCGACGGGCCGTGGTATCTCTCGTTCGACCCGGCTTCGTTTAAAAACGGCGAAACCGGACTCTCGCTGGCAGCCGGAACGACCTATACCGTCTCGGAGACGGGTGCGTTCGCCGATGCCGCCGGGCATCCGGACGGCGCGCTGTCCGCATCGTTTACGACGGCTGCGAGCAGTCAGGTCGCCGACCCCGTCGCGGTGGTCTATACGCCTGCGGGCGCGGCGCCGACGGTGCGCACCTCCGCGAACCTCTCCGTGGCGAGCGGGCAGGCGGTGGCGCGCGGAACGCAGCTGTCCTTCACGGTTCCGACCGAAAGCGGCTATACGGTGAGCCGTAGCGTGACGCTCGGCGGTGCCGCGGCGGACGAAACGGACCTGAGCGACGTGACGCTTACGGGCGATCTCGAGGTCTATATCACCCGCGAGCCGGCCGCGCTGAGCGGTCAGGCGTCCGTTTCGGGAACGGCGGCGTACGGCGAGCCGCTGTCCGGTTCGGTGACGGGAGCGAATCAGCCGGACGAGGCGAACTGGACGTTCACCTGGGTGCGGCGGGACACGACGAACGGCGATACGCTCGTCGCCCGCGGCGGCAGCGAAACCGGCTATACGCCGAGTGTGCTGGACATCGGGGAAACGATCCGCCTCGAGGTGACGGATTCGGTCTGCTCCGGTACGCTCTACGCCGAGACCGCCGTGATTGCCAAGGCGGCGTACGCCGGGCCGGCGGTCCTCGCGCCGACGACGCAGACGCTGACCGAAACGAGCGTGACGCTCGTTTCGACCGACGGATACGAATACTCGCTCGGCGGATCGGTCTGGCAGAGCGAAAGCGCGTTCACCGGACTGACGAGCGGGGAGACATATGAATTCTATCAGCGCGTCGCGGCGACCGACACCACGCTTGCTTCCGCGGCAGGGCTGAAGACGGCGGTTACGACCGTCTCCCCGCTGACGGGCGACGTGTCGATCACCGGAACCGCGCAGTCGGGGAAGACACTCACCGCGTCGCTGACCGGGTCCAACAACACCGGCGAGCTGACCTATACCTGGAAGCGCGGCACGTCGACGGTCGGTATCGGCGCGCAGTATACCGCCGAAGCCGCGGATATCGGGCAGACGCTGACCGTGGAGGTCACCAGCAGCATTCAGACGGGCACGCTGACGGCGAGCACCGCCGCCGTCACAAAGGCGGTCTGCTCCCAATCGACGCCCGCCGCGCCGACGCTCGCGAGCGCGACGGCGACGTCCATCACGCTTACCGCGACAAACGGATATCAGTATTCGCTCGGCGGCGTGAGCTGGCAGGATACGACGACGTTCCATAACCTCACCACGGGCACAAGCTACACGTTCTATCAGCGCGTTGCGGAAACGGATACGGAGTTCTGCTCCGCGGCCGGACCCGCCGCGACGCTCTCGACGCTGCCCGGCCTGACGGGCACGATTATGAGCTCGGGCGAGGCGCGCTACGGCATGACGATCGTGGCAAGTCTTTCGGATTCCAACAATACCGGCACGCTTACCTACACCTGGAAGCGCGGAACGGTGACGGTCGGCACCGGAACGACGTATACCGTGAGCGCGATCGACATCGGCAACCAGCTTTCCCTCGAGGTGACGAGCTCCATGCAGGGCGGCAGTGTGACGCGCTCGTACGGCACGGTCGCGAAGGCGTACTACTTCGGGGATACGCCCGACGCGCCGACGCGCTACAGCCGCAGCTCGACGAAGGTCATCCTCAACAGCGTCGACGGATGCGAATACTCCAAAAACGGCACGACCTGGCAGGACAGCACGACCTTTTCCGGCCTCACCGCGGGCACGACCTATTCCTTCTACCAGCGCTATGAGGCGACCGCCACGATGGAGGCTTCGCCCGCGAGCGAGGCGCTTTCCGTAACGACCAGCTCGTCCAGCAGCACGTCGTCGGACTCTTCGGATGATTCGGACGATTCGGACGCGACGCCGACCCCCGATTCCAGCACCTCGCTCTACAGCTACACGCTGACGAGCGACAACACCCGTATCCTGTATTCGACCATGAAGAGCCTGGCCGCAGGAAATGAAACGAGCGACGTGACGATCAAGCAGAGCGGCGTGGAGATTACGTTTCTCAAGGGAACGATGACGGACAGCTATTCGCAGCTCTGGTATGATTTCGGCGTGACCGTCAACGACAGCATCCGCGAGCAGACGGCAAAATCGCTCGGCGGGGACGCGTATGTCGCCACGGTCCATTTCAATTACGAGGGGACGCTCCCCGGCCAGGCGAGCATCCGCATCTCCCTCGGCGCGGCGAACGCGGGCAAGACGCTTTCGTATTACCGCCTCGAGGAGGACGACACGCTCACCTTCCTTCAGACCGCCGTCGCGGACAGCGCGGGCTGGGCGACGGTTACGCAGGAGAGCTGCTCGGACTATGTGTTCCTCGACAGCGAAAAGGCGGCCGCCGCCGGAGCCGCCACGGCGACGCCCGCGGACACGCCGTCCGTTTCGCCGACGCCGGCGGGCGATTCCGCCGATGCGGACGGATGGAACTTAACGTCGGACGTGTGGTTCATCGCGGCGATCATCCTGCTGGCCGTCGCGCTGATCATCGGCGGCATCTGGCTGTACACGAAGAACCGGGATTCGTACTGATCCGTACCGGCGGGGCAGCCGAAGGGACCGGGAACGCAGATCGGCCAAACGGAGGGTGGAGTATGGTTTTTGTGTGGATACTGATCGGTATTCTGGCGCTGTGCGCGATCGCGTGCCTGGCTGTGGGTGCGGCTTTGATGCATACCGCCACGGCAAGAAACGCCAGGCAGCGCGAAACGCCGGAAGAGGAAAACGTCTACGCGCCGTATCGGGACCGTATCGCGGCGGGAGGGGACTGGTTCCTTGGGCAGCGCTTCGAGGAGTGGCATATGGTCTCCTATGATGGGCTGAAGCTCCGCGCAAGATATCTTGCCGTGGAGGGCGCGCGCGGGACGGTCGTGTGCATGCACGGCTACCGCGGCGATCCGCTGATGGATTACGGGACGCTGCTTCGCTTCTATGCGGAAGCCGGGTACAATATCCTTCTGCCGGACGAGCGTTCGCACTGGGAGAGCGAAGGGCGTTTCATCACCTACGGCGTGCGCGAACGCTTCGACTGCCGCGACTGGGTGCGGACCGTCAACGCGCACGGCGGCGATTCCCTGCCGGTGTTCCTGCACGGGCTGTCGATGGGCGCCGCGATCGTGCTCATGACGACGGGGCTGGCGCTGCCGGAGAACGTGCGCGGCGTGATCGCCGACTGCGGGTTCACCTCGCCGGACGCGATCTTCCGCCATGTGATCCAGACGTCGTTCCATCTTCCGCCCGATCCGTTCGTACCCGCGGCGGGGCTGTTCACGCGGCTGTTCGCGGGGTTCTCCATCCGCGGCTGTTCCACGCTCGACGCGATGCAGACGAACCGCCTTCCGATCCTGTTCCTCCACGGAACGGCGGACGATTTCGTGCCGTTTTCCATGAGCGAGCAGAATGTCGCCGCCTGCCGGGCGGAGAAGGAGTTCGTCGTCGTGGAGGGCGCGCGGCATGCGCAGAGCGTTCTCGTCGATCCCGAGCGGTGCAGGGCGCGCATCCTCGCGTTCCTCTCCGCGCACGCGTAAGCAAAGCGGAAAAGCTCAAAAGCGTACGGCCCCGCCGGTTTCGGCGGGGCCGCTGAGATTCCCGGATAAAGTCTGAGGGCGGAACCCTCGGCGAAATCGCCTTACAGGCTGTCGCCGAAATCGGCGCGGAATTTCGCCGCGAGCCGCTCCTGCCAGTCTCCGATCGGCTCGAGCCGGCCGAAGAAGAAGCGCAGCGAAGCCGGCTCTTCGGTAAACCGCAGCCCGCCGACGATATTGCGGTTTTCGTACAGCCAGGCGATGCGGTCCACCGCGTAGAGCACCTGGGACATGGTGAACACGCGTCTCGGCATCGCGAGGCGCAGCAGTTCGACCGCTGCGATGGGCTCGGTGCCGTCCGGCTCGCGCTGCTCGGAGAGTGTGCCGCGCTCCATGCCGCGCACGCCGCCGGCGATGAAGGTCGCCGCGGCCAGCGCGGCGGCGGGGTAGGCGTGCGCATCGACATGCGGAAGGAACGCGCGCGCGTTGACGTGGCAGCCGAGGCCGCCCGGAGGTGTGACAACGGGCACGCCGTGCTTGATCAGCTCCTCGCACATGAAGCGGATGAACTGCGGTCCCTGCGAGATCACGCTTTCGTCCATGGTTTCCTCGAATCCGACCGCCATGGCCTCCATCTCGCGTACGCTCATGCCGCCGTAGGTGAGGAACCCTTCGTACATCGGCACGAGCTCCTTCATGCGCTCGCAGTATGTCTGCGCATGCGTGGCGATGCCGCCGCCGCGCGCAAAGCCCAATTTACGCGCGGAGAAGTAGATGATGTCCATCTCGTCGCAGAGCGCATGGGAGATCGCGCGGATGCTCATATCGCGGCAGGCGGGCTCACGTGTCTTCATGAAGTAGAGGTTATCCTGCAGCAGGCTTGCATCGAGTACGACCGGGATACCGGATTCGTGCGCGATACGGGCGGTTTCCAGCGCGTTTTCCAGCGAGAACGGCTGCCCGCCGATGAGGTTCGTGCCCGCCTCGAGCCGGATGAACGGGATATGCTCCGCGCCGACGCGCCGGATGCACGCGCGCAGCTTGTCGTGGTCGATATTGCCCTTGAACAGGAGATCGCTTTCCGGTATCAGGCCCTCGTCGATGACGAGCTCCTCCACGGTTCCGCCGCGCCGCGTGACGTGCGCCTTGGCGGTGGTGAAGTGGAAGTTCATGGGCACGACGTCGCCGGGGCGGACGAACGTTTCGGCCAGGATATTTTCACAGGCGCGGCCCTGATGCGCCGGCAGGAAATACTGCGTGCCGAGCAGGTCGTGCACCTTGCTTTCGAGGCGGTAGAAGGTCGCGCTGCCGGCGTAGCTGTCGTCCGCGACCATCATCGCGGCGATCTGCCGGTCGCTCATGGCGTTGACGCCGCTGTCGGTGAGCATGTCCAGATAGACGTCCTCGTTCCGTAAAAGGAACGTGTTGTTTCCGGCGGCGGCAATCGCCTTGAGCCGCTCTTCGACGGGCAGCAGGTTCAGCTTCTGAACCACGCGCACCTTGTGCATCTCGAGCGGGATCTGTTCACCGGAATGGAATTTGACTTCGCACATGTTGATTTCCTCCATACTGTTTTGTTTTCCTAAAATTCTCCGTAAAAAAAGTCCTCCTGCAATCTTGCAGGAGGACGGATGGACGATTCCGCGGTACCACCTCTGTTCGCCGCGCCCTCGCGGGAGCGGCCTTATCGGGTACGGACGAAGTGCGTCGATACCCTGCCTTTCCTAACGGGGGGAACCCCGGCCGGCCCTACTCGGCGAATGCCGTTCAGGCGGCGGCTGTTTGCGCGTATTCACGGGTTATCCCGACTGCCTTGCACCGGCCGGCAGTTCTCTTGCGGGATGGAACAGAACGGTTTGCCGTTTCTTCTGATTGGCTCAGCCCCGTTACTATTTCGCAGTCATGGCCTTTTTATATATGAAATTACATTGCAGTATAATCTCCGAAGCCCCGTTTGTCAAGCAAAAAAGCCGCGTATTTTGCCAGAATTACGGAAAACCGGCGCAGGATGGGGATTTTTTGTGGCGAAAAGTTCACGAAATGTTCTTTGCAAGACGGCCCAGTCCGGTTGTATAATAAATGCGCTATAACTGGATCGCATATGCAATTTGGTTACACCGTCGCTTCAGATTGGAGGAAGTGAATCCATGGTATGCAAGGAATGCGGCACATATAACGCCGAAAATCTGACGCATTGTCGGGTTTGCGCCGCAAAGCTGAGAGACGACGACGCGCCCGCCGACGAACAGTCGTCCGCCAAGGACGAGAGCCGGCCTTCGCGCGATTTCGTCAAGGCGCCCAGCTGGCCGACGCACGCGTTTACGGGAGCGCCCGAGAATCAGCCTCTGACGAGCGCAGGTTCCGCCGCGCCCTCCGGGTCCGTTCGCCCGACGATTCCGCCGCGCGCGGCCAATGCGCCGCAGGCGGCATTCTGCCCGCACTGCGGCAAGCCCGTCGTGTCGGATGCTCCGTTCTGTCCCTACTGCGGCCAGCGTGTCGTGCCGGATGCCGGCGCGGCCGCGTATACGGCTGCGAAAACAGCTCCCGCCGCGGCGCAGGGGCCCGCGAAGGCCCTGCAGACCGTTGACGATTATGACGACGAGTACGACGAGGACGAGTACGACGACGAAGAGGAACCCGTATCGAAAAAGCAGTCGAGAAAGCTGGCGAAGCGCGCATCCCGTTACGAAGACGAGGATGACGACGAGGACGAGTACGACGACGAGAACGAATACGACGACGACGACGAGTATGACGACGAAGAATTCGACGATATGCCCAAGAAGCGGGGCAAGGGGACGACGATTCTGTTCTGGAGTCTCATTGTCCTTCTGCTCGCGCTGATCGCCGTATTCGGCATGTTTGTCGCGAAGAAGGAACCCGACGGCTATGTCGGCCAGATGTTCGCCAAGATCGGCAGCATTTTCAATAAGAGTGACAGCGACGTCGACACGACCGACACGGAGGTTGTCGACAGCTCGACCGAGAGCGCCATGTACACGGCCTCCATCACGGAGTACACCGATCCCTCC